>NZ_CP040888.1 GCF_006171285.1 Leclercia adecarboxylata
AACTGGCGTGTGACTGCGCCAGGGTTATGAAGGCCGACGGGCTGGTGAATGTTCAGACGCGAAACGATGTGAATGGCAACCCGGTGCTGCTTGAAACCAACATGCGTCCGTCAGGGGGGGTGGGTTATACCCTTCACAGCGGGGTGAACCTTCCTGGGTTATTTGCTGCCTTTAAGCTCGGTCTGATGTCTGAAGATATGGTGCGCCAGAGCGCTAAAAACACCTTTTCTCCGGTTGCGGTGAGATCCATTACGGATGTAATTGCATACCCGGAATCACTCTCTAACCTTCTGAATTAAGGCGTATTTATGTCTGATATCCTCGAAGATATGATTTATCGCCGTACCCTCTCATGCGGTACGATTCAGGTAACCCGCGACCAGGGTGAAGTTTCGCTCGATGACCTGTTTGACATCGCTGAAAGACGTAACCCGAAACGCGCCTTTCTGTTTGTCAGCAAAGTACTCGGCAGGCACATTCCCGTGCCACCCTCAGTCATGCGGCAGGCCTACAGACAGCTTGCCAGCCAGTTCCCCTCGACACTGACAGGACCCGTACTGTTTATCGGTATGGCTGAAACCGCCGTTGGGCTTGGGGCCGGTGTATTTGATGAAGTGCGCCACCAGCATCCTGAATCTGTCTATCTGACCTCTACCCGTCACCCGGTTGATGGCACGTTGCTTTGCGAGTTCAAGGAAGAACACAGCCACGCCACCGATCATCTGATCTATCTGCCAGATGATGAAGAGAAAAGACGTCGTGTTACCAACGCACGAACGCTGGTTTTGATTGATGACGAGGCAACCACCGGTAATACCTTTATTAACCTGCTTTCAGCCCTGCGTAATACCGGCAAGCTTCAACATATTGAACAGGTTATAGCCGTTACGCTTACCGACTGGAGTGGCAAAGCCTTGTCCGAGCGCAGCACCTTACCAGTCACTTCGGTTTCTCTTGTAAGCGGTAAGTGGGGATGGACCCCATTACCTGATGCACCTGTCCCGGACATGCCGAAAGTCAACGTAACTTCACGAGGAGAATGGGACATCCAGGGAAAACAGTCCTGGGGCCGACTGGGGATGCTCGCACCTGCGGCCGATCTCGGCCATGAGGTCTCCGTCCACAAGGGGGAACGTATTCTGGTTCTCGGGACCGGGGAATTCGTCTGGGAGCCGTTCCTGC
Source organism: Leclercia adecarboxylata (assembly GCF_006171285.1). Lineage (NCBI taxonomy): Bacteria > Pseudomonadati > Pseudomonadota > Gammaproteobacteria > Enterobacterales > Enterobacteriaceae > Leclercia > Leclercia adecarboxylata. Next base: position 1,183 of record NZ_CP040888.1, read on the forward strand.
TTGCTGAACGGCTCGAAGCTGCCGGAGCACAGGCATTTTATGGATCGACCACCCGCTCCCCTATCGCCGTTGGTTATGCCATTGAGTCCGCCATTTCCTTTACGGATAACTACGGGCTGGGCATCCCCAATTTTGTCTATAACGTCGCCCACCAGCAGTTTGACCGCATTCTTGTGTGTACTGAGACACCCGCAGAAAGTATTGACACGCAGCTTCTTAAGGCGCTGGCTGAGGTTGCGGCCGTCGTGGAGATTGTTACCTATGAATAAACCCGTTGTTCTGAGCGACCTTGACGACACGCTCTTTCAGACCCGTCGTAAAATGGTGGACGAGCTGGCCCTGGAGCCATTCCGTACCGGTGCCGTTGATCGCACCCTGAATCCACGAAGCTTTATGACGGAAGAACAGTCCATGTTGGTGGACTGGCTCCTGGAGCAGGCTGAACTCATACCCGTTACCGCACGGGGAACTGAAGAAATCAGCCGCGTACGGATCCCTTTCCACTCCTGGGCAATCACCACTCACGGGGCCGTCATTCTCACGCCAGAAGGCAAACCCGACGAGGAGTGGAAGGCCCATATGCTCGGCCAGCTGGCTCCCTATCAGGAAAAGCTGACATCGATGCAGCGTCTGATCACTGAAATGATGGACGCAAAAGGGATCAATGCCTGGGCAAGGCTGAACTTCGAATACGGTGAAACGGCGGTTTATATGGTGATGAAGCACCGCGACAGCACCCGCCTTGACGAGCTCAATGCCATTGCAGATGAGATAGAAACGGTGTTTCCGACCGAGGGCTTCTACATCCACCGCAACAGTAATAACGTGGCCTGGCTTCCCACCGCGGTTGAGAAAGGGCTGGCAGTCAGATGGCTTCTTGAAAAACTTCGGGCTGAACGCGGAGTCTTCCCCGTAATTGGTCTGGGCGACAGCCTGAGCGATCATCGTTTTATGAAACTGTGCAGCTGGTTTGGCATCCCGCGTCAGAGTCAGTTTGCAGATGCCATTTCACAGCGAATTTTTGGAGAAAATTAAAATGCAGCCACATGACACATTTACCGGCTCATACCAGCCCGGTGACGTGGAATTTCTGCTAAAGCCGGTAGTCATTGAGATGACGCCGGTTGAGCAAAAAGAAGAGCTGATTCAGTCAGGGAAGAAACATTATTCGGACATGCTCAGTCAGGAGCCAGCGCCAACACAATGGCATCTTGATTTGTTTCACCGGGCGCTGGATCGGGGCGCAGAGAGACTTGCAAAAGAAGTCACACAGCTCGCTATTGCTCTGGCCGAACGCTTCGGTGATGAGCCCATTGTACTGGCCAGTCTCGTCAGAGCTGGCGTGCCGCTCGGCGTTATGCTGCACCAGGCCCTGCGTGACATGGGGAAAACCTCATGGCATTACGGTATCAGCATTATCCGGGATCGTGGAATTGACGGTGCAGCCCTCGACGTCATTGAAGAGCGCCATGGTACCAGCGGTATTGTCTTTGTTGACGGATGGACAGGTAAAGGCGCAATTACCGGAGAGCTTGTACGCGCACTGAAAGATCGCCCGGGCTATCCTGAGCAGCCGCGACTGGTTGTCCTGGCCGATCCCTGTGGCTGCTCCTGGCTTGCAGCCAGTGATGATGACTGGCTCATTCCTTTTGGCATCATGGGTGCGCCGGTATCAGGCCTGATCTCCCGGTCAGTATGGTCCTCTGAAGGATTACATGGGTGCATGGTTTGCGAGCATCTCAGTGAATTCGAATGCAGCCGGATGCTTGTCGATACCGTCGCCCATTTCCGTAAGAAGTTAACCCCGTCATCCCTCGCTACCCTGAGCTGGAATATGGAGTCAGCCCGGGTCTTATGGCAGACAAGTCGCGACGTTATCGCGTTCCTGGCCGATGAATTTAAAGTGGACAGCGTCAATCGTATTAAACCCGGTATTGCTGAAGCAACCCGGGCTGTATTACGTCGGGTACCGGACCATGTATTTGTGCGTTCTATTGACGACCCGGACGTTGCCTTGCTTGTAGGGCTTGCTCGTGAAAAGGGAATAGTTGTTACAGAAATGGGGGGAACCCTCGGCCAGTATCGGGCTGTAACCATTATCAAGAAGGTACTCTGATGAAAAATCGTCTTTCTCCCTGGAATCTGGGAGCCACGCTATACATGCCTGCAACACGGGAAGATATTGCTGATGCCGTCCTGCACGGGAAAATCCCGGGTTTGCGCTCTCTGGTGATTTGCCTGGAGGATGCTGTCAGTGAAGCAGACATCCCCATCGCCCTCAAAAATCTGGAGCACCTGCTGCACGAGCTCAGTAACAGCATGCGTAGCCTGGGTAAAAATGACTGGCCTCTGGTGTTCATTCGCCCTCGGCATGCCGAAATGGGCAGATGGTTAAAAGCGCATTATGATCTTTCCGCTGTCGATGGGTTTGTGTTGCCGAAATTTACCCTCAGTTCGTTAGCTGAATGGTGGGATATCATGGGCGGGACTCACCTGTGCATGATGCCAACGCTGGAAACAGAAGACGTCTTTGACGTGGTTCAGATGCGCGAGCTGGCCACTCGCCTGGTGGAACATCCCTGCCACGACCGCATTATTGCGCTTCGAATCGGCGGCAACGATCTTATGAACGTTGTGTCGCTTCGCCGCCCCCGGGACCTGACGCTGTATGACAGCCCGATGGGCTACGTCATCAAAATGCTCGTTTCAGTCTTCGGCCCGCGTGATTTTGCCCTGACCGCGCCCGTATGTGAGCATATTGACGATCATGCCGTTATGGCCAGAGAGCTGGCTCTTGATATGGCACATGGGCTTGTTGGGAAAACGGCCATTCACCCGGGTCAGATAGAGGTCATTCAAAACGCGCTGATGGTCACTCAGGGTGAGTATTCTGACGCTCTGCGGATCCTGAACTCTACCCAGGCCGTGTTTAAGTCGCAGGGAGCAATGTGTGAACCCGCCACACATCGCCGCTGGGCGGCTGGCATTCTGGACAGAGCTCGTTTTTATGGGTTACAGAACGAGCAAAGCGCTGATGGAATCAGATTACTTACCGTGACCCAGCATCATTAAGGAAATCATAATGGGGTTCAGGTTCAGAAAGTCGATCAACATTATTCCTGGCGTTCGCCTCAACCTGAGTAACGGTGCACCGAGCCTGAGTGTCGGGCCGAGAGGTGCTTCCGTTTCTTTTGGTAGCCGGGGGACCTATGCCAATCTGGGCTTGCCCGGTACCGGGCTGAGTTACCGTACCCGGCTTGACCGGGCCGCGCGTTCCGGAGGTGGAAACCGGACGGCAACCGACCCGGGGCTCAGACAGGCGCTTGAGCAGGAAGCCGCTGAACTCATGTCAGCGGTAACCGCAATCCGTAATATTCACGAGCTGACGCCGGATCCAAAAACAGGCATCAGCTGGGCAGAGCTGGAAGCAGTATACCTGCATAACAGAACGTCGCCTTTTCAGGTTCCGGCACCGGTGCGTCCAGAAAAGCCAGACTACCTTGCATTGCCGGAAAAGCCTGCCGAGAGCGAAGGCATTAGTTTTCTGGGTAAATGGTTTGAATCGGAATCAGCTAAAGCTGAGCGCCACGCCGAAAATCTTCGCCGGTGGCAGCAGGAGCTGATTGATGTGGAGCGTGAGAATACCCTTCGACAGCACCGGTACCAGCAACAACGGACGGCCTGGGCCGAACAGTATGCAAACTGGAAGTTTGAAGCAGAAGAACATGAAAAACGGCTCGCCACGGCTCAGGCAGATGCCCGGCAGCAGTTCCGGACAGACGCCGCGTTTTTCGAATCATACCTGGCGGGTGTGCTGGCAGAAACTGAATGGCCGCGTGAAACGATTGTTGCATTTGAAGTAAAGCCGGAGCTATCAGCAGTCCTGCTGGACGTTGATTTAGCTGAGATTGAAGATTTCCCTGATAAGATTTACGGCGTTAATGCCCGGGGCACGGAGCTGACGGAAAAAGCCATGACGCAAAAAGCCGTACGCGAAAACTATGCCCGCCACGTCCATGGCTGCTTGTTCCGCCTGGTCGGTATCGTTTTACATACGCTACCTTTCGACAACGTGATTGTGTCAGGCTTTACGCAACGGGTCAGTAAGCGGACCGGCTATCTGGAGGATGAGTATATCCTGTCCTGCAAATGCACTCGCAGCCAGATGTCGTCAGTAAATTTTGCAGGCATAGAACACATTGATCCGGTTGAAGCGTTAGGCGATCACCCGGTTATTCGAAAGATGAGCAGTACCTTCATTTTTCAGCCTATTGAACCACTAACCCTTTAAGCAGGCTAAATCTTACGATGCAATTAAATACCAGACAGGCCCGGATTTTTAAGCTTGCCAACTTACTGGGCACCGGCAAGCCCGTTTCCGCTGCCGACATTATAACCAGTCTGGAATGCTCAGAGCCGACATTAACCCGGGCCCTCAAAGAGCTACGCGAGTCATATTCTGCGGAGATCAAATACAGCAAGGCAGGTCATTCCTACCATCTCGTTAATCCGGGCCAGCTGGATAAAAAGACCCTTCGCCGGATGAATGAAGCGCTCGCACAGAATGCTGAACTGAAAACCGGTGAGTCTACAGGGAAGGTCGTACTCGATAAGGATAAAAAAACAGCCGTGTCCTTATCGCTACGCATGCGGATCTTAAGAAAAATTGACCGTCTGGCTGCGCTGAGTGGCTCGACCCGAAGTGAAGCGGTAGAGAAGCTGGCTCTGCACTCCGTTGACGAACTGATAAAAGAATACAGCGCTAAAAAGTCCTGACGCTAAATCTCAGACCGGGGTGAAAACCCCGGTTTTGTCATATTTTACCTCTGTATTGGCGTGACGTAGTTTTGATCTATTCTCCTCCCGCAATGCCAGCAGCGCCTTACTGACTACAAAACCTGGTGTCTTGACATCCTCTTGTGCTACACATCAATCTTTGGGCGTTTTACACTCCATTCATGCAGATCTGTGATGTATGATGAATTTCATACATAAGACAGTTTATTTGTCCGAGTTTTTTCAGAAATCTTATATTCCAGTCCGGTCTGAATTATTTTTCTGTTGATAAGAGGCCATTCACATGTCGGTAATTCTATGGTGGTTAACTTATTTCTTTAATGCCGCTTCTGAGTATTTAATCTCCACCCGACAGATGTCGTGCCGTTTTATCAAATCAACAAACCCTGGCCTCTTCCTGAAACTACTCTCCTCTTCCGATCTCTTAAGAAGGAATTACATTTGAGACGCTTACCCGTATATCTGCTACTCGACACGTCCGGCTCTATGCACGGAGAGCCTATCGAAGCGGTTAAAAATGGCGTTCAGACGCTGCTTACCACGCTGAAACAGGATCCGTATGCACTCGAAACGGCTCACGTGTCAGTGATCACCTTTGATTCTTCAGCCCGACAGGCAGTCCCCCTGACAGACCTCCTGAGTTTCCAGATGCCAGCACTAACAGCCAGCGGCACCACGTCTCTTGGCGAAGCGCTTTCCCTCACGGCCAGCTCCATTGCCAAAGAAGTACAGAAAACGACGGCTGACACTAAAGGTGACTGGCGTCCCCTTGTATTCCTGATGACGGATGGAAGTCCGAATGATGACTGGCGTAAAGGCCTGAATGACTTTAAAGCGGCCAGAACCGGCGTTGTTGTGGCATGTGCAGCCGGGCATGATGCCGATACCAGCGTCCTCAAAGAAATCACTGAAATCGTGGTTCAGCTCGATACAGCTGACAGTTCGACGATTAAAGCTTTCTTTAAATGGGTCAGTGCGAGCATTTCGGTAGGCAGTCAGAAAGTGGAGTCCAGCAAAAAAGAAGTGATCGGTCTTGAAGACCTGCCACCGCCGCCGCCAGAAGTAAATGTGGTCTTATAATTTTATTGATTAAGGGGATATCATGTCTGTCAGTCTGAGCAAAGGCCAGGGCGTAAGCCTGAAAAAAAATGAATACGATCTCTCGTCCGTTACTATCGGCCTCGGTTGGGATATTAATGAGGAAAAGAAAGGTTTTCTCGGCGGGATCTTTGGTAAAAAAGAAGAAGAATACGACCTTGATGTGATCGCTTTCCTGTGTAATTCAGCCGGAAAGGTGACCGATCTCGGCAATGTGGAAAATGGTAAACCAACGCTTGTGAATGGCGATATCATCTTTTTCAACAGCCTTCGCCATAAGTCAGGCAATATCTGGCTGACGGGCGATAACCGAACCGGAGCCGGTGACGGTGACGATGAGCAAATTATTGTGCGCCTGAATTCCCTTGACGCTCAGTACGAGAAAATTGTGTTCATCGTTCAGATCTACAATGGTGAAAAGCTCCAGCAGCACTTTGGTAAAGTTCAGAATGCCTTCATCCGGGCAGTAGATGCCCGTAATATTGAAATGGCACGATTCGATCTTTCTGGCGGACCCGCCTTCGCCAGCCAGCGCTCCATGGTCTTTGCCGAGCTGATACGCGAGGCTACAGGCTGGAAACTCAGGGCAATTGGTGAGCCTTCAGAATCAGATTCGTTTGTCTCGCACCTGAGGAATTACATGTGATGCGCCGCCTGCCTGTTTACCTTGTTATCGACACATCCGGCTCGATGCGCGGTGAGTCAATCCATTCCGTTAACGTTGGAATTCAGGCGATGCTTAGCGCTCTTCGCCAGGATCCCTACGCCCTCGAAAGCGTTCATATCTCCATTATCACCTATGACAATGAGGCGCGTGAGTTCATTCCTCTCACGCCGCTGGAAGACTTCCAGTTTTCTGACATCGTTGTGCCAAGCGCAGGCGGGACGTTCACCGGTGCTGCCCTTGAATGTCTGATGCAGTGTGTTGAACGGGATGTACGTCGCTCAGATGGTGATACCAAAGGAGACTGGCGTCCTCTGGTATTCCTGATGACTGATGGAACCCCTTCTGATGCCCTGGCGTACGGTGAAGCGGTAAAAGCGATTCGCGGCCGGGGATTCGGATCCATCATTGCCTGCGCCGTTGGTCCTAAAGCAGGCCATGAGCACTTAAAACAGCTCACCGATAAGGTTGTGTCTCTGGAGACGCTAGATTCAACCGCGTTTGCAGGTTTCTTTAAATGGGTATCGGCCAGCGTGTCTTCCGGCAGCACAAGCGCGGGGATTAATAACGGAACTGATACCCTTCCCCCTCCTCCACCAGAAATCCAGCTGGTGCTCTGACAGACAGAAAGGTGCTGTTTCCGGGCAGCACCTTTCTGTACAGCAACGTTTTCTGCTGGCCGTACCAGCCGTACGAGGAAAATTATGAGACGCCTTCCCGTGTTTTTTGTCCTGGACTGTTCAGAGTCCATGATTGGTGAAAACCTGAAAAAAATGACTGATGGTCTGCAAATGATCGTCGGAGATTTAAGAAAGGATCCACACGCACTTGAAACAGCCTGGGTCTCGGTAATCGCATTTGCCGGTGTAGCCCGTACGATTGTACCTCTTCACGAAATTGCCTCGTTCTACCCTCCCCGCCTTCCCGTTGGCGGCGGTACGAGCCTTGGAGCTGCATTGCGTGAGCTGACCGTGCAAATTGATACCCAGGTCAGAAAAACCACTCATGAGGCTAAAGGCGACTGGAAACCCGTCGTGTATCTCCTTACCGACGGACGTCCGACTGACGACACAACCGCAGAAGTGAAGCGCTGGAAGGATCACTACGCGAGTAAAGTGAATCTCATTGCCGTTGGCCTGGGGCCGTCAGCGGACCTGAATATCCTGCGGCAACTGACAGAGAATGTCATGCTGTTCACCGAATCTCAGGAAGGGGACTTTACCCGCTTCATCAAATGGATCACGGCCTCGGTTACGGCGCACAGCCGCAGCGTCGGGGACGACAAACAACCTGAGCTCAGCCAGACTGAATACATAGTCCGGCTGGCCAAGGACGAGCCAGTAAAAGCGTACGACGAAAACTGCGTTACGCTTACCGGCCGTTGCAGCAAGACCCGTCGTCCGTACCTGATGAAGTATGAACGGCCACCAGCAAGGGTTTCCGGGCTCGATTTCAGTCTGAACCTGAACAGCTTTAATATTGCCGGATGCTATCCCATCGATGAGGACTATTTTGCGTGGTCAGATGCCACCGCTACCGGTTTGCAGGTAAATACCAGCGAACTGCATGGCGTACCGGGTTGCCCCCACTGCGGTAATGCCAGTGCGTTTGCCCTGTGCTCATGCGGAAAGTTGCTGTGTATTGACGGCCCGGATGACGTGATCTGCCCGTGGTGTGAAACAGGCCTGTCATTCAGCAATGATGGCGGAAACACTAACTTCGACGTAAACAGAGGGAGAGGTTGATGTCGCAAAATGCTTTACTTGAAGAGAAGATTATCCGCTTAGTTCTGTCTGAGCTGGGCCACCCTGTTGAAGGTGAGCGGCTTTTACTTCTATCGCAGGACCCATCCCTTACCGAAGAAATTATGCGGCTTAAAGAGCGGATTGAGAGCCTTGCACAGGGTTTATCTGCGCGGGTTAGCGAAGGTGATAACGACGCAGAGATTGCCGCCTCGTCAGCATCCAGTCTTTCCGATCAGCAACAAACGGTCGTAAGTGTTGCTGATAACCCGGGCATTGACGCTACCGATACATCAGCACTGCAACCCCTGCCAGAAAATGAGCCTCATCCTCCGTTCTGGAAGCTGATGCCTTATTACGAATTTGATAAACCAGCACAGAGGGAAGACGAAAACCTGTCTTCCCTGGTATTAAAACCCGGGCAGATACCGACAGGCCAGCAGCGGGCCAGCTTAGCTGTGCCACCTGCCGTTCCCCCGAGAGCTAAAATAACGATCCCCAACGCCCGCGCAGGCGAACGTTTCTCTTCGCCGGTTGCTATCGTTCTGGGTGAGGGCCAGCAGGCTACTGTCAGGGACGTTGTCTTTCCCCGGAACATTGGCCTGTCTTTTGACAAAGAACAGGAGTTGCTGACAGGTACTCCCACCGAAAGCGGCGATATAGAGCTTTCAGTAATCTGGTCATGCACGTCGCACGACGAATGTGAAACAAAACAGCTATTTATAATCAATCCCGATCCGAGAAGCCTGTGGAAGGTGGTAGAGCCACCAGCAGACGCTCCCTACCCTAAGTCCCATCTGGACGCTGCTGGCCTGGTCAGGGGTGATATACGTATTGCTGCCGCCAGTCGCCGGGGACGCTCTCATGAGCATGCCGGAAGCTTCAGAGATGACGACTTCTACATCAACCACTGCCAGGAAACAGGATGGTCTGTCATGCTGGTCGCAGACGGAGCCGGTAGTGCGGTAAATTCCCGGGAAGGCTCCCGGATTGCAGTCAAAACGGCTGGCGATTACCTTTTAAATCAGCTCAGTGGTGTGAAAGGCGTCCATTTAAAGCAGCACATCACGGCGTGGGAAGGGAGCGATCAGCAGGCAACAATAAACGCCATGCTTCATCATTTTAAACAGGCAGCTACGCTCGCGGTCAACAGTATCCAGAACGAAGCCATTTGTGCAGAACAACCTGTGAAATCCTATTCAACAACCCTTCTGGCAACTGTAGCGCTACGAACTGATAACGAGCTGTTTGCGACTGCATTCTGGCTTGGTGATGGTGCGATAGGTGCATACAGCCCTTCCGGTAAAGTCAGGATACTGGGAAATCCCGATAGCGGAGAATACGCAGGACAAACCCGTTTCCTTGACCAGAGCATTATCGCAGACCCCTCGTTTAGCGGCCGCATCAGCGTGGGTAAATGGAATGATGTATCTCACTTGATCCTCATGACAGACGGCGTCTCAGACCCTCTGTTTGAGACGGATAATGGGCTTCGCAGTGACGAAAAATGGACCCGTCTCGTTGATGAGCTCAACCCTGTCCTTACAGACGCCAGTATTGCGCCTGAGAGGTTAGGCGACTGGCTTAACTTTTTCTCCACAGGGAACCATGATGACCGCACTATTGCGGTGTTGTGGTAAGGGATACGCTTTTTCGGTGATCAATATGGCAAATATCGTTACGTGCAAAACAAAGGACGGCGAAACAGTCCAGTATGTTGACGAGGTAATTGGTTCGGGCTCGATGAAGGATGTTTACTTTTCGCCTGATAAATCATACGTCGTCGCTTTTTATCATAAACCGCAGAACGAGCAGGCCCGGGATCGGATTGATATGATCACCGGACGCTACAGGCAAAACATTTTTGGCCAGTCCGGAGGTGAATACTGGAAGGACCTGTTTTGCTGGCCGACCCATGTTGTTGAGCATGGGCATAAAATCGGCATCGTGGTTCCAACCTACAAAAGCTACTTTTTCTTTAAATACGGCTCTAAAAACGATGATTTTCTTGGCATAAAAGGTCGTGAAAAGGAAGGCAAATGGTTTGCCAGCGCCAGCAACCAGAACAAATTTCTCGACCCACGTGAACGAGGCAATACGCTTACCTATCTCAAGGTCTGTCTGCTGCTGACAAGAGCCGTCAGAAGGATGCATGCGGCAGGTCTCTGTCACAGCGATCTAAGCTATAAAAACGTGCTTATCGATCCAGAAATGGGACATGCCTGCATCATTGACGTAGACGGCCTGGTTGTCCCTGGAAAGTATCCTCCCGACGTGGTGGGCACCCCGGATTTTATCGCTCCGGAAGTGGTGAAAACCAGTCATCTTTCCAAAGAGGATCCGAACCGCGTATTGCCAAGCATTACTACTGACCGTCATGCGCTGTCGGTGCTTATCTACATGTATCTGTTCTTCCGTCATCCGCTACGTGGCGGAAAAATACATGACATGTCGGATGAAGTACGTGATGAGACCTTATCTATGGGTGAGAAGGCACTCTTCATTGAACATCCGACAGACAAAAGCAATGCAGTCAAAGTCAGTCAGCTATCGTCCTTTTCACTGCCCTGGGCTGACCCGGAGAAAATTCCTTACACCATCATGGGCCCTTATCTGACACCTTTGTTTGAGCGCGCCTTTATAGATGGCTTACACGATGCCACTAAACGCCCGACCGCCGATGAGTAGGAAAGCGCCCTGGTTAAAACAGTCGATCTGATACAGCCCTGCCAGAACAAGGCGTGTGAACAGAAATGGTACGTTTTCTCGGGTAAGACAAAGCCGGTTTGTCCCTACTGCGGTACGCCATACAAGGGTAAATTACCGGTTCTAAATTTATATTCTTCCCGAAAGGAAGGCAGTTATCGTCCTGACGACCACCGGTTGATGGTGTGGAGCGGGCAGTCAATCTATGCGTGGCATGTGAATCGCCTCATTGCACCAAATGAGCGTACAACCGATTTGCAAAGGAAACGAGTTGGGTATTTTGTTTTCCATAACGATCAGTGGTGGTTAGTAAATGAAGGCATAAATGGGCTTATGTCATTACCGGATAAACGACAGATTGCCATTGGGGAAAAAATTGAACTGACGAATAACGCTCAGTTTGTTCTGTCAAAGGAGGAAGGCGGCAGGCTGGTCGTCGTTCAGTTAGTAGAAAACTAACGGACGCCCATAACGACTAAAACGTTCTGGCAGCATACTGAACCTGTTTAATGAATCACTATATTAAGCTGTGTCAAATTTAAGCTGCCAGAAAAACTGACTGTCTGTGCCGGATATGCGGTACACCTCCTGCGGCAAGGGTTTAATGCGCAAAGCCCAATTTATTTATAAGAGTGAATAGTTTTGTGGCTCTACCCTGCCGCTCTCCTTTCCTGTGTCATGGTTTTTAACATCTGAAATACTGACATTGTTAAGCCGGTGATTGTATAAGGCGATGCGGACAATCTCATGAAGATATTCAAGTTCGTTTTGTGTCAAGGACTGGCCTTCCTGGGTTTTTGAAATCATTTCCTGCCAGCAGATCAGTCTTTCGTAACTGACATGTTCGCTGTTTTCCAGGCAGTGCAACCTGAAATAGCGAAGGAACAAAGGAAATTCATCGGTCTGAGCGATGTCATAAGCCCGAACCGTTAACCGACACAGACATACAATCGTATCCTGCTGTAACCTGACTAACGCGTTATGACTGCCCGGAAGGATATCAGGCAATTTCATCTTACAGTCAGCAAGGCGCTGAAGAAGAGGCCCTTCCTCTGAAGGCTCCCGTCCCCGATACTCCTGAAGAGGTTCAGATTCAAGTTCATGCATTAATGGATGATATAGCCATTCCCGGGAACTGGTCTCATCAATGATCAGGCTTTCAATGCACTCACTGTATGTTGTTTTACGTCGCCCGAGCTGCACCTGACTGATTTCATATTCAATATCTGGAAGATCGATACGCAATGCGGCAACTCTTTCGGAAGGATGAAGGTGGTCAAAGGTTAACTTCGCAGAAATGCTACGATCCCTGTCCAGAAAGACGGCCACACATAAATCATTAACCTTTACGAACAGATCAGCTGTGCCTCCGAACATACTGCCGCTTCCAATAACCTCATTCAGTGAAACCGGCCCACCATCGTCGCCAGCGAGAAGATTTGGGAAACCAAGAACCTGGTGCTCGTTGATGACTTCAATAATTTTTCCCCGGATGGCTTCCATCAGACCATCACAGTCACCGGCTACAGCAGTACTGTGTGAGAAATGCCAAAGCTTGACCTCCCCCTGCTTTGCTAACAGATCAGTTTTGCAAGCGGGGCAGATGCAGTTACAGTCGATACCCCGGCTGACCTCTGTAATATCTAAAAAGAGTCCTGATTCTCTCTGGAGTCCAAATGGAATACCAAATGTGTAACTCTTACGCATGGCTGCACCCCGTTTTTGATAATTATTCAAACTATATCCGAAATAACGGAGGAGGATTTCTGTAAAACGAATTAAAAGAAATGATTTTTTAGTTTTCCAGATTAATGTTTGACAAGAATCAAATGAGAGCCTTACAAATATGGAGAGAGAAGTTTAGGTAAAGTAACTTTTATCACAACTTCTAAAATTAAGGAGAATATCGGATGTATTTAGCAGTGGGCTTGGCTTATGATTAAAGTCTTTCTCCGAACTTAATAAGAAAGTTAAAAAGACAGGCTATTACAGTGCCTTTAGCCCCGAAAGGGGCATAAACTATTTTCAAATCCAGACACAGTCTTTTTGTTGTGCCAATATCAATAATTACTCGCGAACAAAGGTCCACACACTCGCAGGAACTTTGTCATATAACTTTTTCATTGTCAGTTCAGCTTTACGATGATCATAAGCACCAGAAATTTCAAGAGAGGCGACACCCGAGTTTTTTTCACATAACCTTTCAAATACTTTTTCGAGCGTTTCGAACGAACTACACTTACGGAATTTCATTAAATAAGACTGCTTTGTGTCAGACATAATCAACCTTCTTTAGACAGGCCTCAACTGGCCAGGGATAATCTTAATATCATTTTTCACTTAAGCCTAACGATTTCACAACCTTTTTCGTTGTTTCCACCCTGTTCATAACCAGGTACATGAGTGCTAAAATGACTGTAAATAAAACCAGTGTATCCCGGTGAGCAGGATGAAGAATCAATCAGTGATCAGACAGTTTTCGGAAAGCGAATTGCATCAGCAGCTGGAAACGTTCGGCAACCATGATAAACAGCTTTCACGCTTGATCCGTTACTTTTCCCATCTGAGATACAACACAGCTAAAACCTATCTGCACTGGCTACGAGTATGGAACGAATGGTATCAGGCGAATGCCCGGTTGCATACAGACTGGCCAGTAAGTTCGCTCCCCGTGTCTGAGGAAGCTCTGCTGGCGTTTATGGGGCATCTTGAAGGCAAATTGTCACGAAGCAGCATAAACAGCTGTCTTCAGGCCTTAAACAGTATCCATAAAAAAGGGCTTAACCTGCCCGGGATTATTACGTCTGAAGCATGGTACATGCTGGAAGCCTTAAAACAATCGGAAGCCCGGAAGCGAAAGACGACTAAACAGGCAACTCCCTTTCTTATTGGCGATCTCAAGGCTCTGATAAAGTTACGCAGTACTACAAACTCAGTTCGTAAGCTTCGTGACCTGTGCCTGATCTGGACAGGCTTTGAAACACTGCTCCGTTCATCCGAAATTCGCCGTATACGTCTGAAAGATCTGTCTCTGGATAGTATGACCGGTGAATTTAACCTGACGGTATACCGTACAAAAACGAACATCAGTACACTTCTTACCTACCGGCTGACACGTCAGTTAACTAACTGCCTCTTGAGATTGATGAACCTTGTGAAAATGGATCAGCACAGTCATCCGGATGAATACCTTTTCCAGGCCGTAAATTTCCATGATACAGGCTATATGCCACCCGGCTGGAAGCTTCGGAGTAAAGGGAATGAGCTATCTGAGCTTCTTAAACGGCATAACCTGCCCTACCGTGCTAAACAAAGTCTTCTGAACGATGAAGATGAGGAAGACACTGTGGACGATGCCGGTATGCTCAGCAAAAATTCCCTTTTACGGGCATTTAAAGAAATGTGGAATGAGCTTTATCCAAATGAGACTAAAACCCGTTACTGGACAGGGCACAGCGTTCGTGTAGGCGGTGCGATACAGCTGGATATTGAAGGTTACTCGCTACCACAGATTATGGAAATGGGGAACTGGTCGAATGAAGAAATGGTTATGCGCTACATTCGCAATATTGAAGCTGGTAAAAAAGCCATGATCAAGCTTATGCGAAATGCCTTTGATGAATAGCGCCCTCACGGGCGCATAACTTTATTTTTTCTTGAACGGGTTAAGTCTGGTGAGATTAGAGAGTGCCCCTCCCGGAGGCAAAATTCCCGTCCTTTTATATTTGTACACGCCATTTAATTTCATTGTCTGGATTCCAAGATTAATAAGCGTGACAAGTTTAAGGGTATACAGGAGTGTAAATTGGGGAGCAACCTGAATAAAAACTAATAACAAGCCTGCACACATTACACGTAGCCATGCCGCGTACTCCATGCTCAGCGGACGCTTGAAATAGAATCTTTCGAGCAAATCAACTGTCTTATTACTGATCCACGCCGCCGCCACTGAGAGTAACAACACGATGCACACCATAATGCCCAGTTCCATTTTCACTCCCTTCTCTTTTAGTCTGTTTAAGTTGAGGCTTAGCCACAGTAGTTTTGTTTTTTGCTTTTTTCTTAGGTTTGGTATGGTGAAACAGAAAACAATCCACCATTACCCAACCATTTTTATATCGAGCCACCAGCATCTTCTGGCTGGGGTAATGAGCATGAAACAGCATTTTCACGTCCATGGTGCCCATCAACGACTGTTTGCGCTTTAGCTCATCCTCAGCCATCTGAAATTCTTGTAAGAATTCTGAAGACAGACGCTGACGCAGAATTCTTATGGCACTGGAGTTTTCATCATTCTTTGCCAGGTGCCCGAAGCGTACAAGTGCCTTGTGGGTTATCTGGATGGGTCCCAGATGAGAGCTGAGCTGTTCGTACTGCCAGAAGTAGGTCAAATCCACCTTAACCCAGCTGATGCTGTCCAGCAGAGCCTCGTTCATGATGGTTCCGGACATAGGTACCATTGTCAGCCTGGCCAGACGCATATGTATGTAGTCCGTAAGCAACCTCAGCGACTCAGGAACGTTTTTATTGAGTAGGAGATGCTGAAGCACCGGGGTTGCGGTCTGCCAACACAGATTGCGCCCGTCAGGCAGGAAAGCAAACTTTTGATCGTCAGGCGCAGAGTTCGAAGCGTTTTCCTTACGAAGCAAAAAATAATGGCCGCACAGCAGCTCTGCTCTTACCTGGTCCTCGTCAGGGTCATGTCGGGCTTTACTTAGATCAACGGTTAGCACAACGCGGTTAATCGCATCAGCGTGATATTTTTTTACCCAGACGCAGACACGATAGAGACGCTCATCGATTTTCTGGCTGGCTGTGGAAATCCATTGCATTGTTGTTCCTTAATTTTCGGGGCTGACAATGAAAATGCCCAGCTCAGCCCCCGGCACGAGTTCTGTATATTTCAGGCTCAGCTTCCGTTGGTTGGACGGACCCTGGCTGTTTTCAGGAGCCCAGTCAGAGAGCGTTTTTAATTGAGGTATGTTGCCTGCTGCGAAAATGGGCAAGGATGCTTTTACTACTGAATAATCAGTCTCAGCATATTTATTCCCGTTTCGTTCCTGCCCTTCAGGCCTAAATGCAAAAATGTGAGCAATCGGAACAGGGAAAGAGTTAGTTCGACAAAGGCGATAAGATTCGCCCTGCTTCAGTGGGTGAAATTCAAGACGGTGTAAAGCCTTATCGATATTAGACACGACATTCAAATTGGTAGTTGCTACATTTTTTACTTCTGAGGCTCTCCTGCGCTCCAACAAACTCACAAGTTGCTCTGCTGTTTTAACTTCCTGGTTTCGGTTTAGCCGCCATGAAAAAGTAACTTTTTTAAGCTGGGACTTGATGAAAAGGATATTTCTTGTTGAGTGCATAGCGACAAGGCCCGGGAGCTTCTTGTGCACTTTATCAAAACGGACATTCTTTTTATTATCGATACGCCTCATTGCCGCAGCAAAATCATTTTTTGCTTCGTTTATAGAAGTGATCAAGCTTTCGAGAAGATCTGCTCTTTCGGGGACAATGATTAGACCCGGGTATTTAGTGGTTACTTTGGTGGAATCATGACTTAATGACTCTATGTCATCCACACAGATGTCAGTAAGTGCCTGAATAATTTCCTCAACCGAAGCATCGTCTTTAATACTAACCCTGATGGGTTTAACCTGCTTCAAGCGCTCTTCTGTTCTAGATACGGTGGAGACAGTCATCAGGTTTGCCATCATCGGGGGGGTGTTCGAAAGAAAACACTTGAGCGAGTCGATGCGTTCCAGAATCTGGTCACGAAAATAGGGCAAATCGTCATAACTCATACGTTTCTCCAGGCTCATGTTATTTCCAATCAATTTTGCTGCCCAGGCTGACCTTGCAGAACATAAATGTCATGTAAACCTCTAAAGAAGTCATTTTGAAACAGCTTTCACAGCATGCGATTTATGTTCGATAGGGCTCATGAACAAAGGATGATAATGGAGACGCCATGGATAGTGGATAGTCTTACCCACCTGGGTGATCCGATTGAGGCGAAAACGACCATTTATACAGTCAACTGACCAAAGCCCGGGAGAAACTAACCTCTTCCAGCGGTAAAAAGAGAAACCTGCAACACAGAGGTCATGCTCCAGGAAATGTTGAGTTTCGACGACGCGAACTTTTATCAAAAACCCCAGCATTGGCGAAAACCAGATCAACAACCATGTTGGCGGCAGGATGACTTTGTTCAGGAGATGATCTGTCATAAGCAAGGCAGATAACATCAGAAAACTGATAGTCAACCACAGGGCCATCCAACCGGCCCATACGCGGCTCTGACAGGGTTTCCATTCGAGAAGAAAAAGTTTTTTATGCATTCTGCCCCGCCTAATTTTAATGTATTGCCGAAGTATGCTGCATCATGATGGTGGTGCGGGGAAAGATTTCAAACTTCCACAATTCTGAAGCCGTGTTCCAACCATGAAAGATCCCGTCTCCACAGCGAGTGTTAAAAGCAAGAATTTCATCCCTGACCTGGTAAGCGAGCACTTCTGGCATATCAATAAACTCAGGTAAGGAAAGAAGAATTCCATTGATAACTTCTCCGGTTAACTTACTCATAACCTCTTCCTCAGACAGGGCAGCGTCCGGGAACAAACACAACGGAAGTGAAAAACAACATAGGTCAAGACCAATAGCAGCCCTTCCTGCGTCGTAGCCTTCTTCATTAACGACAAAACGAAAGAATTTTTCTGTCTCACCCCGTAATGATGACGGTCCTTCAGACGGAACTTCAATACCACTGAAGACTTTATCGGTCCAGTTGGTAAAAGGACTGGTGAAAACCCAACAAATTAAGGATAACGCCAGCTCTTCCTTAAACATACGTTCAGTGCCGGTAGTTCTGGAAAGTTGCTTTTGAGTACTCATGTTTTACCTGTTGCATGAAATTATTGATGTTATATAAACACAACCGGCATTTTATCTAATAGGTTTGAAAACACTAAAAATCGCAAATGCTGGTACCTTTCTGTTTTAAGAGATTTTCAAGGTAAAGTGAGGCTAGATCAATTGGCTGGTTCTCTTCAAGACAGGCTCGCACAAGATCTTCAATAGAGACCGAATCAACCCCCCTTCCCTGTAAAATTTCTTTAGCAGATGCCAGCGTTTTATGAACGCTTCGACTTAGTTGTAATCTGACTTGTGTGCGGGTATCAAAAAGACAATCTTCTGTGACACTTTGTGAAACGGTTCTACTCATTGAAAAATCACTCCATTTCTGGGATCGAATGAAAATTAACAGCTATAGATGTATCAGGTTTCCCATTTTCTACGATACTCAACCACGTACGCGCTGAGATTTGTTGTTCACAGACGAGTATGTAACCTGTTCCCTGTTGATGATGTAGCTCAAGAGCTTTTAGGATAGGCTCTGAATGAGGTCCGAGAGCATCACGCGTGTGAATAAGCGTTTGCTCTGGCAATACGTTGCTAAGCATAGACAGCAGAACATTACGCTCATCCTCATTATCCGACAAAACAAGAATTATACGAAAACCCGTTTTTATACGAAATCTGATTTCTGAAACTAACTTTCTTAATCTTAATTTATATATGACCAGGCGGAATCGAGTCATCAGTAAAGAGACCACTGTGAAGATAACGATTACTGCGCCATATTTTGACCTGTAGAACCACCAGTTAAGGCCTCCAGCAACTATCAGGATTAACATTAAAATTAAACTCCCATAGAAAAAAAGTGCTGGGTAGCGAGTTGTCTTTCCTTCAATTAGTGCTGAGGCAAATATCAAAATGGATATTCCGTAAATTACCCAGTCAAAAATACTTTCTCCAATCATTCTTTAGTGAACATCCTTAAAAGTGGAAATGTAGGTTTATGGGTTTATGCATTTTCCTGATGGCCTTGACAACCAAGGATTTCACAGAAATTGTCACAGTGTGAAGCTGTAACAAAGCGCTCTCCACGTTCGAATCGCTCAACCAAATCCTTTCTTACTTCACTTCCAGGTTTCTGGAAGATGTACTCAAGCTGGAGATCCTCGGCCGTTGAAAGTAGTCGTTCTATGCTGAAATCAACATGGTAAAAGCAAAACTGATTATCAACCGGGGGAAAGTTGCTTTTGGTACTGTTCTCGTTTTTGGATTTTAGTTCATTCATGAGCTCTCCTTGGTTGAGAACAGTATACAAATCTCTTTAGGGATTTTTTTTCGTTAATAGCACTTTTTTGAGTTTAAAGAGTATGTTCATACCAGAGCATTAGAGGCTACGAAAAGGATAATGGAATTAGAAAGATAGATTTTAAGTGGTGATGTAAGGTGGGATAGGTAGAAGAGGAGTAGACGCTTGTAAGCGAGGCAAAAAAAAGGCACGGAAACCGTGCCATAAGAGTATGTGAGAAAAAATCAAAATCAGGGAAAGAATCAAGCAGCTTGTGAAACTGAATCTCCAACTGCAAGATTTAAATTTCTTAGGTTATCGAAAACTTCAGATACTAAGTCATTACGGTCGTGGATTTTAATCCGCCCACCGGTTAACTCTGAAACATAAACGGTATGGCAGAGGTCAGTAACCACTTCGCCGTATTCATCAACGACTTCCAAAGATGCAATCATCGGAATATAAGAAGCCGCAGCATAGCTCTCATAAATACTTATTATGGAGTCATTGTTGCGTCGAGAAATTACCCTACCAGAAGGTAAAGCCTCATCTTCCATATAGCAATCAGATAGGTCCTCACAGAAGTCATTTTCTTTAAGTGAAATATTAAGGGTCAATTCACTGTTGATAGAGCGTGAATAAGAATATTCACTCAGTTTATAGCAAGCCAAACTTATATCACTAAAAGTTTCATAAGCTTTATAGAGGCTCGATGTTATAGACTCAGATACAAATGTTATTAGTCCAATAAAATGAGTATCCCAGAACTGTTGCAAAGCAAAACGGGCAATCATAACCTGACCATCAACCTGCATCAGTCTGTTATATTCATCCCGGTCATAACCTTTCGACTGAGAAACATCATTAGACATGCTAAGAACTTCACTACAAACATCATCATATTCAAAACGGCTAGTTGCAAAGTGTTTTCCTGAAATCTCAAGGTACTGACCAGAGACTGCGTCAAACACCTCAAGAAAGTAACAGAGTCGAGATTTTAAAGATTCTCTGTTTAAAGCTTCTATTTCATTCTCAGAGATACTATCGACATATAAATCAACAGCATTCTTGAGTTCAATAGCTTTGATATTACAGGTAAAAGAAAGCTCGTCACTTTGACAATGGCAAACACTTAATACTATATCCGCCTCATCAAAATCTATGCCAAGATAGCTCAGAACTGCTCGGACATAGTTTTTATCATCAGATGAATGTGTCATATACACTACCTCAAATTTGAGAGGAAGTGCCCCAGAAGGGAAGCGACTTCCCCACTGGGTTAGATAAAAGTTTGGTTAAGCTAAAAGAAGATGCCAGCGACAGATTTTACATTGTCATAGACAAGTGTCTTCAGCCAACCAAAGTTACTTTTTTGGACTGAAGCAAAAGGATCATTGAGACGCGTTACGAAAATCGTCAAAAGCTTCAGTTATTAGTAATGTGCGATCAGTTACTCTGTATCGGTCATTACTTTCGAGAGATACGTAAGTTGAATGCGAAGAATCACAGACAACACGCCCTCTTTTATTGATCAATCTTACTTCCATCATCACCGGCACATTGATAATTGAAGCAACATCGGTATAGAGGGATATGAGGGCATCATTGTCACAATATAACGCCCCGTTCCCATCAAATGTATCGTTAAACTTAATATATATATCTGGCATATTTGCCGGATAATCATCAGTATTGAAATCAATGCATAACTTTAAGTCATCATTAATACGGCGATTAATCTTATGCTGCCCAACACGTACAAAGCCATGTTCAACAGCTTTGATAATCCTTAAAGTTTCATTAAGACAATCTGTAATTCTTTTCTCGACAAATGAGATAAAGTCACCAAAGTCGGAATGAAAAAACTGTTTAAGTGCAAATTTCGCAACTAACACTTTCCCATCCACCTTCATTTTATCGAGATAAAGATTTCTTATAGCATCAGTAGAAGAATTAGCTTTAGATAACTCTTCACAGTCATTAATAATCATTGAAACAATATCAATAACTTTAACTGGGCTTAAAGTATTACTATATCCGCGAATATCAAACGTAAAAAATCCGAAATTCTTAAATACTCCAAGAAAATAAATTATTTTTTGTTTCAAAAGAATAGAATCGGAGTAAGATGCGTTGTGCTTTATTAGTTCAGATATGTAGAGATCCAACATACAATTTAAATTATCGATATCTACATCGTAATCAAAGGTTACTTTGTCGAACGAAGTATCAGATAATTGAACGGTTATATCGTCAGCGGGAACATTAAGGCCTAAATTTTGATAAAGAAAGGCACTAACAAATTCCACGTGGTCAGATTCTTTAAACATTTACACTACCTCATGACTAAAAAGGAAGTGCTTCCCACCGGGAAGCAAGTTCCCGGATGGGTTAGATTAATTATAAAAGAGTTCTTCAGAAGGTACATGCATTTCTGGTTTGAACTGTTTTAAGGAGTTGTTTATAGCTTTTCGATATAACCCTGAAGAGTGTGGCTTAAACATTTGATATTCCGTAACGAGCAGAGGAGACGTAAAGCATCCTAAGTTCACTAGTGAAATATTTGATGTTTCTTCACAAACATCTAATTCAGCGTATATCCGCCTCTTCATTACCCTGCCTGCTAAATAGCGACGAACATGATTTATAAACTTGTCCGCATCTGATATAGAATTAACTATATAATCAGATGTGACTATCTGATTAGATACAGTTTCAGGTATAGCTTCGGCTATTATTTTTACGTTCATTTCATAATCAACACTATGGAAGCAAGCAAGAATTTGTGGCTTCGCGCTTTCTAAAATCTTTTCAAGAACAGAAAAAATCAGAGAGAACTCGTTTAAAATTCGCTTTTGTATAAGTCCATGTAGATGTTTTATGAAAGGAGAACCGTGTTCAACAAGGCCTAGTATAAGATCCTTAGAGGCCAAATCTGAGCGGTAATAAACGTATTCTAGATTATCCCGGTTAAATCCTTTGATAAGCAAATCAGGCTGCTCTGAGACCAGTCGTAAATGAGTTGAAGCTATAGAAACTTCAAAACGAAAGTTCGCGAGATTTACAGGGCCTGCTTTTAATGTAGCCGCTTCGGAAAAATAAATGAAAAGAGGATGCAAATCATCGTTACCACAGTAAAGATGGTCTGCGCCCTTAAGATATTTCACCAAATGAGGTAGAAAAGATATTACTGGAATATCAGCCACAAATCGAATATGCCGAAATGGTTTTGAATCCAAATATATATTTTCCACTACAGCGCCAACAAAACCCATTTTAACAAGAATAGATTCAACTAACTTTTGTATCGCATTCATTTAAATACCCTCTTAATAGAGGGATTTCTCCCAAAGGGAGAAATCCCTATGGGAGAAAATAATTTTAATTAATAATTGTAGCGAAGCGCATGTTCTTTTTCACTAAGATGGTTTTCATATTCCGACTTACCAGAACTTAAACACTCTTTGAAAAAGACCTTTGAAAAATTCTTCAAGTCACTTCGGTTGTTAATTTCTTTGTCAGACATCAACTTAGCTGAGTGTGAGGTATCCACAGGCCCCAACCACCATTCATATTTAATATAAACACAATTGGTTTTTGTATGTCCATTTAGAAATCGTTTTGCATTTCTAAGTATTTTTCTACAACCGTTAAGGTCTGAAAGTAAGATATCTGGGTAATCCCCCCATTTTTAGCAGAGGTCAATAGTAGAACTTAGGCTGTGCGCAGCTCATGTTGTCTTGGCGTATAACCACCCAGTGCCATATTCGGCCTTTCGTGATTATAAAACCACTGCCATTCTGTCGCGTAGCGTTGTAATTCATCCAGCGAACAAAATAAATACTGCCCCAGCCAGTCATAACGCACTGTCCGGTTATAGCGCTCAATATAAGCGTTTTGTTGCGGATTTCCCGGCTGAATAAAGTTGAGTTTTATTCCGTTATCCTCCGCCCAGTTTATTAATTCGTGGCTCGTGTATTCCGGGCCGTTGTCACATCTGATTGCGGCGGGTTTACCTCGCCATTCAATGATCTGCTCAAGTGTGCGTTTTACCCGACTGGACGGCAGCGAGAAGTCCACTTCTATTGCCAGGGCTTCCCGGTTGAAGTCATCAATAATGTTCAAAAGCCGAACTGAACGGCCATCTGAAAGCTGATCATGCATGAAGTCCATTGACCAGCATTCGTTGCTGTATTCCGGCACCGCAAGCGGCTCTGGCTTATCACGCTTCAGCCTCTTTTTAGGTTTGATCCGCATATTCAGTGATAATTCGCAGTAAATTCGATAAACGCGTTTATGGTTCCAGCGAAAACCTTTCACATTACGCAGGTACAAAAAGCACAAACCAAAACCCCAGTTCCGCTGGCTGCCTGTAATGCGCAGTAGCCAGCCAGCAATACGCTGATTTTCTACAGAAAGACGTGGCAGATATCGATAGCACGTTTCACTGACAGAAAAAATCTGGCAGGCCAGGCGGATACTGATTTGCTGCGTGCTGACGGCGTGTCTGGCCATCTGTCGGCGTTGAGATGGCCTCACCACTTTTTTGACATAGCTTCCTGAATAACTTCAGCTTTAAGTCGCTCTTCGGCATACATTTTCTTAAGACGCCGATTTTCATCTTCCAGTTCTTTGAGACGCGCCATCAGAGAGGCATCCATCCCGCCAAACTTTGACCGCCATTTATAGAAGCTGGCGCTGCTGAAGCCATGTTCCCGGCACAGCTCAGGGACCGGTGTTCCGGCTTCAGCCTGTTTCAGAATGGTCATGATTTGGCTGTCGGTGAAACGTGATTTTTTCATAGAGATCTCCTCAGTTGAGATTACGAGAAAATTCTACTTATGAACACACTGCTTTTTCGGGAGGATTACCTCTGGAGCAATGAGCTCTTCCAGAATATGACCAGGTAAGCCTTTCCTAAAAAGCTCAACATCGTAACTACAATACCAGTCACGATAATTAAAAGCTTTAATAAGTCTTTCAGGTGTATCCAAAGATATCTTATTCAGGATTTTTAATGCAAAGCATACAGCATCTTTTAACAACTCGTGCACCTCAACATTGATAAATGAGAAAAACGAGCTTAATTCTTTCTCTAAGGAATTATACAACTTACCGTAAATATCCTGAGAAAAAAGATACTGCAATCTTTCTTTATTATAAGTGCAATTCGAAATTGAATAGACTTCTCCTCTTTCGATTTTGCACCCTTCCCTTAAAACTATAGGAAACCTCAAATGGTTAACAATGAAAGAATGATTCTTTCTTTGCTTCAAAGCATCTAATTGAAATTTCGTAATTTCCTCCAGATTTGCATCTTCAAAACCTGGAAAGGGAATATCACAGAAACAAGAACTATATGCTTTTGCTGATTCATACATAAACTCCAGTGAAACATCAGCATCAAAAGACATACCAGAGAACATGCCCTGCCCATTGTCTAAAAATGTAATGTTTTTAACCTGTATTTTTTTATGTTGAACAACCAAAAAGGCATTAATGATTTTTTCGATAATTTTCATGTGATCCTCTCTCAATAAAAAAGGGATCACTCCCATATGGGGTGTGATCCCCACATGGGTATAATTTAATTAAAAATCTGTAAGACCTAAATCTTTATTTCTACCACAAACTGTAGAAGATATAAGACGTTTTACTCGCTTTCGAGCACTTCGGCCTGACGTATCTTTCAAGTACATCGGTAATGACAATGATGAGATTTGATTACTTCGCTTATGATGGCAGACTATATAGCCCTGCCTCCACCCCGAACGCACAAACTCACGGATGCGGTTAATATATGCCGAAGCTTGAGATTTTGTACTTATCGATTCAGAACACTTTAAGTTCTGTTCGATAGAGTAAAGCTCAGCCGCCATTAATTTCACCTCATACAGGTCATCCCCATAACTTATAGTTTTCAACAGCTCTTCCTTTTCCCGAATGAAAAATACTTGCTGCATTCCAAGGATCAGGTCATAGGCCTCTCGAAAGAGGTCGATAAGCTTATTACGAACATAAATCATAAACTCCTCAAAGTGCTGAAGCCAGAAATAAGCCGCATTACTTATTTGTGAATTGTGAGAACAAACAAGCCCTTTAGCAAGCTCGACCTCTTCCTCCCGAAAAGTAAAGTTACTTTTCTTAAACCGACTTTGTTCAAAAATGCTTTGATGCATTTCTATCCATACAGAAACAAAACCGAGGGATTCAAATTCTTCGTTTAACAAATGTAAACTTTCGAAGATTTTCTGAATTTCGATCCCGATGTCATATGACAGTGGACATTCTTTTATAGAATAAACATAACCGGGTAGGAAGTGAGATAAATGCTCAGTTCGCAAATATAAACTGAATTTAAGTTCTGTCAGTGGTTGTTTCAAAGATAATTTAGATGATTCGCTTATATTTACTGGTTCAACACCATTTCTAATCAAAATAGCTTTTACCAGGTCCGTAGCTAACTTCATACAGCCTCCAGTCGTTATTGAGGCCTCCCTGATGCAGGTTGGCCATCAGGGAAAATATGTAAATCAATTAGCAACCAATCAGACCGTTGCCATTACATTGTCAATGTATCTGACAAGGGATGGGCGGTCGTCCTGTAAGGCAAAACGGCGAAGGTCATCAAGATTATACGCAGGAAGATAATCAGCGTAACCTCGAATACGAAGGTCCTCAACCACAACTTTTATATACTCAAATCGTCCAAGATTTCCTTTTAATGGGGGTTTTCCTGGACTAGACAGCATATCGTCTGCTTGCTCCCATGTGATTTCTTTAGCTTCACCACTATGTAGATCAAGATGGACATATATGAATGACTTATAATCTCCACGGCAACGAAGATAATATTTCGGATAGAAATATTTGTCACAACGCAACAAACACGTTCCTGAAGGACGAACTACGTACAACAGGTTTCTGTCATTTTCTAATATGCCATGTTTCAAAATCGTTATATCTATCTCATTATCATGCAGCAAATAGCATGACGATGGTTCATTGACGATGCGCGATTTTATAACAGCAGCAAATTTATTAAAAACTTCGTTAGTTTGAAAATTCATTAAAATGCTCTCCGATGTAAAACGACGAGCATCACCATAACGGTAATACTCCCGTTATGGGTTTTAATAGTTTATGGAATAACCATGTCATACAACCGACCATAGCCAGTAGTACCGCACATTTATTTAACTGAGCAAGCATCTCAGCCGTGAAAAGACCTTAAAGGCAGGTAATTATCACGAAGGAAAGCGGTTATCTTATCAATACAATTTAAAAAATAATATTGATAAGATAACCCCCCCCGCAAAATGCGGGGGAGTTATCGTTGTTACAGCTGATTAAGACATTCAGGAGCCCAGTGAATCGGGAATCCATCCTGCCCTGTTAACTGGAGAACATCGTTCCAGTCGATACCCTTTTTCCCATCAGGAATATCTTGTGCTGGTTCGAAGACTTCAATTGTCAGCTTTGATGCGGGATATCGTTTAGCCAAAAACTCAACCATGCGGCTTTGAAGTCGCTGAGCAGCTTCGATACCGGCACGAGTGCCTTGTGAGTTAGCAATATCCTTATCCGCCCAGATATAAAAGTTTATATATTTTACATCCGGCGGAGGCAGTAAAAAATCAGGAACAGTAACGTTTTCAAGGCACCATGCGGAGCTGGCTGCCCAGCATGGTGTTGAAGTCGCTTCTACAACAGAAAGCGCATTCTCGATCCCTTCAGCCACTCCCAGTGTCCAGGTCGAACTACCTGAATCATAGTGAGGGTCAAACAACTGAATTGAGCCACCTGTCATATCGGCAGGAGGCTTCATCATCAGCTTTGGATTTTCTACAGGTGCCTTATCACCGTTTTTGTCTACGTATGTTCTATGGATAGTCAGAGGCCGACCTCGGGTGTCACGATAGATTGCAATCATTCCCGGATAGATAATCGATTTCTGCTTATCTTTATCCCAATAGTAGATCCGGTTATTAAAGCCTAAATCCTTTGGTAAGTGACTCAGTAAGCGGGAGATCCCACGATTACGGAGGTACAAAGCAACAGGAGTATTAGGCTTTATTTCACCGGTATAGTGATACATCACATCAAGTTTTCGCATTCGCTTTGCCACTTCCTCTCGGTCAAGAGTTTCTGTGGCACGAACTGCTGATTTATAGCGTCGTTCATTTTCAATGTCGGCGTCAGTTAACGGAGCATGCAGATCCATCCCGAAAAAATCTGAGAGAATCTTTTTGCAAGTCTGCGTTTTACTTAATTCATAATATTTCGCCAGAACATCAATTCCGTCGCAAAACTCATTTACCGGAAAGTCATTATGGATCGCACATCCGGTATAAAGGTCTTTTTGCCGGAAACGAAACTTCGATTTCCCTGCGCCAGTAAACGGGCAAGGAACCTGGCTCGGGGCTTTTGCACAAGCGTCTTTGAAAGCAGGTATTCTTTCGAATATATACTTCCAGCCAGACACTTCAGCAATTCGAGCATGAACGAGTTTAATAAAGTGTTCAGATACTTCCTGTGGTTTACGACGAAGAGCCGGGGATGCATAAGTCATGATGATCTCTCTTATCTGGCATTGTGAGTTTCTCAATGCCTTCTGCGGTGCAGAAGACAGGGAGAAACCCACAACGCAGAATTTAAGAAAGAGGGCCCGGGGGCCCTCAACATTTATGCTTCAGTCGTGAAGCCATTATTCTCAAGACGCTGTATGTAGTTATCTACAAGTAACGCAGCCTGCTGGCTATTACCCTCCGCTATAGTGACTTCGCGGAAGATTCTTTCCTGAGGGCTATCATTGCTTATAACTTCACCAACACGTCCGAAAATACGGACTTTATGCATCGCACCGACTTTTTCATGTTCTACACGGTAAGTTTTTATCTGAGTCATATTTTGCTCCTTATTCCTTCATGGAGCAAAAAGACCCACCGGGGCCTTTTTGCCCCGATTGGGTAGAGTTTATTAAGAAAGTATTTGATGAACTAGCTTACTGACTTCAATAGACAATAAAGAAGTATCATCAACTGTTACGAAAGTGTCCGTTTCAAAACCAATTATTTCATCAGTCTTAATACCAACACCAACGATTTCTATTCCATTACATTTAGCCTTTTCCATAACTTCGACGATAGTAAATTCCGATTTATTCGGATAACCATCAGTTATAAGAAAAATTATTTTCCTATCGAATTGGCTGTCAAGTAACAGATCAACAGCTGCCATTAAAGCAGATCCCGTAGGGGTATAATAACCCTTACATCCAAGAGTGAATTTCGATAGAGATTCCTCAACGCTTTGATCAAACGTTTTGATAATCTCAAATTCACTTTCCTTGAAGGGAAAAACTATATTGGAGACATGCATTTTTGACAAACTTTCAGCGGCCATCGATAAAGCAAGATCTGACTTAATGGCATGAATATATCTTTCATCATTAGCCATTGACGCTGAAATATCACGAACTAATACGAGGCCAACATGCCCTCTATTTTTAGATTCGCTTTGAGCTCTGAAGACATCACGAACTCCCATTTGTGACAGAATTAATCGATTTCCATCGAAGGTAATTCCACGCTCATGAGTTTTGTTTCGGCCACGCATTTTAACCTGCTGTAAAACAGACAAGTCGCTACCGATTGAATGACTCAGAGACAAAGCCTCATTGTAAACATTCAAATCGATAAGGAGATCAGGGATATCCCATTCAGAAGCACCGAATTCGGCTTTCACGTCATCGGATACTTTTGATGCAATACCTTCAATCTCTTTAGCCAAAGCATCGTGATAATCTTCGCTATCCTCATCACTGCTAAGAAAGGCATCCAACAAATCTGCCAGTATCTCCCATTGAGCCGATGAAAAGTTACTTTCATCTTCAACGTTAGTCGAACTGGCTTCATCTGATTCACTCTCGGAAGGGTTAATCGCATCAGTATCGTCTTCAATAATGTTATCACCCGTGGGATTGCCACCGGTGGGTTCATTATTTCCCTCGTTATCTTCAGCAAGTTCTGAAGGCTCAGAACATCCCTCTTGAGCAAGATCAGCGTTATCGGAAGTATCTGCCTGACCTTCACTATCGTCCTCAGAATCATCCTCACGACTATCAGTCGACGTAAGCGATTTATCTTCTGATTCGGTATCGGTATCGGTCTCGGATTCATCATATGCCTCCTGCTCCTCCTGCTCTGTCTGCTGCTGTTGTTCCTTTGCCTCATCCCGCAGTCTCTCTAAAAGAGCCAGGGTCTTACGAGCAAGGGATTCACAGCCCTGAGTATTTTCACAACCAAGAGCATCATGAAAAATTTCCTCAACATCAGAAATTACTGGAGAAAGTATCTTTTGGGCATAGTCAAAAAACGGATCGAGGGTTTCTTTGTGACCTACCTGCTGAAGGACTTTTACTCGCAATGAGTTAAGCAGATACCACTCAATAAATAGGACAGGATTTTCCGGACGAGAAGATATATCAGGAGTCATCCTTCCGGCTTTAACCATCAGTGCGTAAGTGGCTGCAAGCCGCCGCTTTGCATCCGGATAATCGTTACCAACCTTCTCTTCCATCTGTACATCATCGAACAGATTTATAAGCCCGGTAAGACGTTTTGCCCTGCTATAAGCTTTACGTTTCTCAGCGAGGCTCTCAAACTCTGCATTCATTCCGTCATCGAAGCGTGTAAACCCTTCAGATGACATGAGAACACTATTAAAGGCGTCACTGTAAACCTCACTGACGGTATAGCGACCATGACCAGCTTCATGACAGGTAAAACCTTCAATCAGACTGACAAAGTCATCATCGCTATAATCGCCGTTTGGTAAAACACAAACTTTATTGACAGGATCAAAATACGGTCCTTTGGTATTGTCGTCTATTACAACTCTTACATCGCCTAAGCCGCTAATGACTTTTGCTATATTCTGTAAACGCTTAATATGGCGCGGCGATGATTTAAGATCTAATTTCATAGAATACCTCTTTATAAAAAAGGGGTACTCACCCAGATGGTGAAGTACCCATCTGGGGTTTTTAATAAAGCAAACAGTTACCAGCCTTTGAGCTCGATATCAAAACCATTTTCAGCATTGTCTTCCTGTTGCGAAACTGATTTCTCAGGTTCAGCTACAGAATCAGTGTTTGAAAACGTGCTGTTTTTTATATCGTTCTCTACGACAGGTTCAACCTGAAACACATTTGTTGAATCTAAAATAGCTTCAATACCTGTGTTCTGTAGCGCGTTCGGTTCTGTTTGTGAGCTTTGATTAAATGATCTGGTAATAGATTCCAACCAGTCAGTAACCTTTTGCTCTCCTGAAATAATACGCTTTAACATTGAAGCATCACTCATGAAATAAAACCACTGCTGTAACACCGCAACGTCGCGAGGTTCAGAAATGGCACCTTTAGGTAAATTATTCATTATGTGTTTTATAGCTTCTGCAAGTACTGCCGCCTCTTTATGTATAAACATGAAGCTAATGATCTTATTTTGCATTTGCTTCAGTCGGTCAATAGTACTTGAGCGCAAATTATTATTTTTACTAATTTTTTCATAAACCCTCATTGCTTCTTCTGCCAGATCTGTTATCAATTGTTCCTGATAGTAGTCCTGGGTTTCATCACCTTCAACGCTAATAGGCGTAAAAGGAATAAAGTGAGCAATATTAAATCTAAAGGATTTTATGAAATCATCTTTAGTTAATTTCAACTGATCAATCAAAGAAGACATTCTTGGGCTTCTATTTTTTTCAGCCTCAATATGCATCTCATAATTGTCTACAACGTTTTGAATACCTGCCTGAAACTCTCGTTCAATCTCTTGGGCCCCTTCCAGAAACTCTTCCATACTGGAAACTGGTAAAATCCACATATTGCTATAGCGGATGCACAAGCGTGAGCAAAGGGTTGATATTCTGCTGGTAATCGTACTTTTGAAGCTAAGGGCTTTTATGTCAATCCAACGTACTTCGCTTTTAGATACGCTTTTTTGATCCGTAATATCATCTCCATCATAAGACAAATCGATTTTATCGGTTCGACGCGATCCTTGACAGCCACTTATTTCAATTTTTGTTATAACTGCACCTTCCAGTAAATCTGGATATGATTTTGCAAAATTCTCAGAGATTTGTTTTGCAGATACTTTGTTAAGCATTGAAGTATTTAAAGTCATGGGTTTCTCCAAAAAAAAGGGGAAACCCTCCCCAACGGGAAAGATTTCCCGATAGGGTTGATATTAAAGCTTCTCTGGTGCAATTAAAAGAATACCGGGAAACTCAGCGGCAACATCATCATTGCCCATTGCTCCCTGATACATATAACCTTTTAATTCCATTTCTTTAATTAGACCTTCCATATTTATTTTACCATCATGATAAAACAATAAAGAATAGTCGTTATTCAGTTGCATAAGTCCAGTAAAATTAGTTCCGTTTTTTGCTATAGCAATGGTAGCAGCACCATCCGTACTTAAAAACGCACTAAATTCAAGATGGGATAACTCTGAGATACAAATATCAGAGGTTTCATAACAAATCCCATCTAACTCGACTTTTTTGCTGTGAAATACTCCAGCGATTTATCCTTGTCTTCGCCAAGAGAAAGATCTATAGCTTGAAGAACAAGATCGACCACATGTAAAGGTAAAGCAGAAGCAAAAGCTATTTTGAAAGTGTCAAGAAGACTAAAGGTTTTTAACGTCATCGACGTGCCAACCCAAGCTACTAATTGACGAATATCCATCACACTGTCTTCTGTACCAGAGTCATTTACTGCAATCGCTACTCTTACGAACTTCTCAATGACCTGAAAAGGCAAAGAGCTATATCGTTTAGTAAGCACATTGGTTAAAGCAACTTTGTCGGGCTTCTCCATTTCAACTATCAAGAACCGCTTTATAAAAGCTGCATCTTGACGTTGAGAAGAAACGAACCGGCGAGCGCCTCCACTCATGTTTGTGTTTGCAGTACCAATAAATCGCGTGTAGCCATTAGCAGTTATAACCTCACCACCATTAGCACTGAGTGACCAGGGCTTACGTTCAATGGGCATGTGAAGTTTTGCTGCCGTATCAGGATCGATTTTGTCCACTTCATCCAGAAGAATGAGGTGACCATTACGAAATCCCGTTACCAAATCGCTGTGTACAAAACCTGTATTACCACCATTAAGACTGCGCTCACCTTCAAGCTCATCAACTCGAATATTGCTGTTGATCTGCTTAATTGTCAGCGGCCAATTCATCATGTGGCTAATGTACATTACCATTTCAGTCTTGCCAGAACCGGACTCACCTTTAAGACACACACTTAAATCTATATCCGGACTGATAAGCAGTTTAACCACTTGTTCAAGTATTCGGGGATTTGGTATGTAGTCTTTGTTCAGCGGAGCTCGATACGAGGTTTTAGTTTTGAAAACAGGCACAGCCATCTTTGGATCCATTTCTGGAATACCAAAAAGGTCCTTTGCTAGAACTAAAAGATACTCACCTTTATCCACATAATGTTTTAACTTTATAACATCCGGGGAAAGAAGAGCTTCTAATTTTTCATAAGCATCAGAAGATGTTTCATTTAACTTCATAGCGGCATTAGACATTTTTAACTCCGGTAAAATGCAAACACCGCCCTCTGGCAGATGTTTGCCAGTGGCATTTTATTTGAGATTCATTTGGCAAATAGTTGCCATCAGTTTCCTGATTTGAGGCACATTATAACCAAGATGATTTCCCACTATTTCAAAAGCTTCAGACATGATCCATTCAAAATGATTTTCGAATATTGGATTTATTTCTAACTTGCCAAAAGCGTTTCGTTTAGTTAACAGATCACATGAAACAAGCTCGTCAAACAACTCTAATGTGGATTTAAAAGCTTTTATGTAAACATCCATAATTTCCCTGTCAGTCCATTTAACAGCCAGTTTTTTTTCTGACATTAAATAATCCTGATCAAAGAAGATGTCCCAGCCCATATCGTCATTGCAATCATGCAAAATGATTTCATCATCATTCCTGCATTCAGCTAATTTCGTGTTTTCACTAATCGAACGATGCGAATGATAATAGAGCCATGATTTTAATTCCGCTCTAAATTCACATGCATCAAGTCCATGAGATAAACAAGTGTATTCAAATGATTTTGACATATACCACCGTGTTTCAGCTTCTAAAAGTGGATTCACTGTGATATTACCATTGTCATCTTTGAAGAATAACTTTCTCCTCAACACTAGTTCTTTAATGATTTCCAAAGACTCTTCCATAGCGGATAGAAAAACAACATACACATCCTCAGGGGTCCATTCTATTACCAGACCACCCAAATCTGGGTTATATTCTTCAACCGAATATAGATAATCTGTTTCTGCTGCAAAATTAATTGTATGCAAAATCTGATTTTTAAGTAATTTGGATTTTTCATAAAGGTGATTTTCACGCCTTTCAGAATCATAATTTATCTCAGAAATGTTACTTTCATCTGATTTAAAGTTTAATCCGGACGTGTATGCATCATTTAAATGCTCTTTGGGTGAATCAACTATTTGCGTTATTTCATCTTCATCTATATCGAATATAGAAAAAAAACTAAGTTGATTACTACTTATTGCAGTAGCCCTAAATTTTTGTTTCATGGGGACTCCAAAAGGAGAAATCCCATGAAGGGATTTCTCCCCTTTAGGGTGGGTTTAATGTCAGATCTGATTAAAGCTACTTTGTCCAAAACCTTTTAGAGGTTTAGGTATGTGAGCCAACTTACTTGTTGCTACCACTCTCATGTAGTCAAGAGGATGTTCTCTCCCTTCAATCATAATAGTATCGACAACAATATAACCGGAGACCATCAACTCATCACCCTGATTTATACCAGTGAAACAGGTTGAATACATTTCAGGCGACACCTTGATTTGAACTGAAAATTCTCTCTCAGTGATTTCACCATCAACTTCTGTCTTCATCCTATTTTTGAGCTTTATTAACAAACCTATACTCTGGTCAGTCATTTTTTTCTCCACAGCACTGATAACTATCCCGGACACTTTTACTTCATTGATATATTCAAGATATGACATTTTCCGCTCCTCGATTTGTTCAAAGAGAAGCCCCGTTAGGGTTCCCCCTTAACAGGATTAAATAAATTTATTAGTTACATACATGAACGTGCAGACTACCAAACAGGCAATTCCGGCAATATGTAACCAATTTCTTGTTGGTTTAGTTGGTGCAATCGCTAAAGAGTTCTCCAACTTCTCTGTTACAAGACGTCGATTCTCTGCTTTAGCCGCATCATCTAAATATTGAGTTTCACGCTTAGCGAGAGTCTCAATTTTCGATTTTATTGCATGGTCCCATCCTTTAGTTTCAAAAACGCTTAACTCACTAAAGGTGTGCGTCATGAGATCTTCTGGGAAACCCAGTTTTTTCATTAACGGACGAATGGTATCATACATTTTTTCTACATTTTCGTAGTGGGCCTTTACTGCGACATCAAAACGCTTACGTAAAGTTAATTTTTCACGTTTGCAAATGATGTCCGAAACCCAATTTATTAACTGCTCATTTTTGAGTTCACTGGCTTTTTCAAGTGAGTAATCCAGATTATCCACGTCAAGAAATGAATTTAATCCGTATTTTTCAAACTCCTCAACAAGATATTTATCCAGTTCAGTTAAGCTTTTAAAAAGTGGTACATCTGGGGAAGCTTTAAGAAGCTTATAAGCTCCTTCGAAATCAATTTTCTTGACCACGAGCTCCACAACATCCACATGATAATATCTTGAATAAGCAGAAAGCTTTTCGGCCAACAAAGACACAGGCTTAAGAGACTTAAGTTCAATGATATTTGGGCCGTCCTCATTCAAAATAACAATCAGTTCATTATCACGTTCTGTATATTTCATCAGAACTTCTAAGAGCTGTTTGTTTAGCGCCTTATCCATCTCTGGAATAATTTCACTAAAGGTTTGATGAAGGGCTTTACTGCGAGCTTTATTTTTAGACATTTGGGGTCACCTATATATAGTAAGAAGGAAGAAACAAATTTTTGTTTCAACACGAAGGCAAAGCCTGTCATTCATCTCCCGTAAGCTATGAACCGCCTGATTTATACTATCTGGCATTAGAAGTACGCAACAAAAATAGCCCCAGGAGGAGCTAAATTAGTTACGGTTTGGTAAATTCAGATTGCCTTTTGCAGGCATGGGAAGTGCACCAGCGACAAAGGTGACATTTTGCCGGTGGTGTCTTACAGCTTGTTTAAGCTGGCCGCTTTTCACGGCTAAATCAACGCTTAACGCGAAAGTAACTTTAAGCAAAGTTACTCAAATTTGGGAGCTGATATTTAAGCTCATTGTTTTTATACTATAGCTTTAAGCATAAGTAAATGCCCATATCGAATTATTCTGTATAAAGTGGAGAAATTCGAATATTAGCTGCTTCTTTTATCTTTTCTTCACTGCATTCTCTTAAAAAGAAAGAAGGATCACCATACCACATTACAAAAAGTTGCTTTTCTGCACGCGTAAATCCAACATAAAGCAAACGTCTTTCTTCTTCTATTGCCTCCTCCCCAACTGATCTTTTACTTGGTATCTGATCCGCATTACAACTCATTATTATTACTTTATTCCACTCAAGACCCTTTGAACCATGCAAGGTTGATAGGACTACTTTCTCTGGGCTGTATTCCTCGTCCTTCTTCCTAGGGCCTAATGACATTGCAGCAGCACGATTTATCATATTCATCCAACCAGTCTTTTCTGCCCACTGTTTACAAGTGTCTAAAGCAATTTTTGTTAAGGGGTAATCCTCCCGAAAAAGCAGTGTGTTCATAAGTAGAATTTTCTCGTAATCTCAACTGAGGAGATCTCTATGAAAAAATCACGTTTCACCGACAGCCAAATCATGACCATTCTGAAACAGGCTGAAGCCGGAACACCGGTCCCTGAGCTGTGCCGGGAACATGGCTTCAGCAGCGCCAGCTTCTATAAATGGCGGTCAAAGTTTGGCGGGATGGATGCCTCTCTGATGGCGCGTCTCAAAGAACTGGAAGATGAAAATCGGCGTCTTAAGAAAATGTATGCCGAAGAGCGACTTAAAGCTGAAGTTATTCAGGAAGCTATGTCAAAAAAGTGGTGAGGCCATCTCAACGCCGACAGATGGCCAGACACGCCGTCAGCACGCAGCAAATCAGTATCCGCCTGGCCTGCCAGATTTTTCTGTCAGTGAAACGTGCTATCGATATCTGCCACGTCTTTCTGTAGAAAATCAGCGTATTGCTGGCTGGCTACTGCGCATTACAGGCAGCCAGCGGAACTGGGGTTTTGGTTTGTGCTTTTTGTACCTGCGTAATGTGAAAGGTTTTCGCTGGAACCATAAACGCGTTTATCGAATTTACTGCGAATTATCACTGAATATGCGGATCAAACCTAAAAGAGGCTGAAGCGTGATAAGCCAGAGCCGCTTGCGGTGCCGGAATACAGCAACGAATGCTGGTCAATGGACTTCATGCATGATCAGCTTTCAGATGGCCGTTCAGTTCGGCTTTTGAACATTATTGATGACTTCAACCGGGAAGCCCTGGCAATAGAAGTGGACTTCTCGCTGCCGTCCAGTCGGGTAAAACGCACACTTGAGCAGATCATTGAATGGCGAGGTAAACCCGCCGCAATCAGATGTGACAACGGCCCGGAATACACGAGCCACGAATTAATAAACTGGGCGGAGGATAACGGAATAAAACTCAACTTTATTCAGCCGGGAAATCCGCAACAAAACGCTTATATTGAGCGCTATAACCGGACAGTGCGTTATGACTGGCTGGGGCAGTATTTATTTTGTTCGCTGGATGAATTACAACGCTACGCGACAGAATGGCAGTGGTTTTATAATCACGAAAGGCCGAATATGGCACTGGGTGGTTATACGCCAAGACAACATGAGCTGCGCACAGCCTAAGTTCTACTATTGACCTCTGCTAAAAATGGGGGGATTACCAAGGTTGCTGTACCTTTATTACTCCTCATCTTGATTGACGACGATTCCATCCATTTCGTAAGGTTGGCGAAACGTTT
Source organism: Leclercia adecarboxylata (assembly GCF_006171285.1). NCBI lineage: Bacteria > Pseudomonadati > Pseudomonadota > Gammaproteobacteria > Enterobacterales > Enterobacteriaceae > Leclercia > Leclercia adecarboxylata. The sequence goes on from NZ_CP040888.1 coordinate 38,424, forward strand.
TGCTATCTCAACTTTATCAGAACTTTCCTGGGTAAAGCGCACGAAGTTTGAATGTAATGTTTTTGTTTCGAGAGAACTGTCCTCCGGGATGGCAAGGTCGCCAAAAGTAACTTTTCTTCCTCTCATACTCAATGCCACTTCATCCAAAACTGATTCCTGTTCTCCAAACAATGCCAATACTCTCTTCATTAAGCGAGGATCATTTGATTGTCGGAAAAAGGCCATAAGGCTTAACACATCGCTTGTTTCTTTTTCATCCCAGAATGATTTACCTCCGTAACGAATTACTGGCTGTTCGATCAAACTTTCTAGCTCATCCAAGTGAGCATTATTGCGGCTTAGAATTGCCCATCCATGTGGATCCTGATTTATAAGGCTTAAAATACCCTGTATCTGTTCCTCCATATCTACATATGAACGAAAAGTGACCTTTCCCCCTCCCTTTTTTGCCGAGCGTAACTCTTTGGCATAACGGTAAACATTCTTTCCTATCAGTGCTCCGGCCACCTCTAAAATTTCAGGTTCACACCTAAAGCATGTGTTTAAGTAAAATATGTTAGGTCTGAAGTGTTTTTCAAACTGTTGAAATATTTTGACTCCTCCTGAGGATCTGAAGGAGTAGATGGCCTGATCATCGTCTCCAACTATACTCGTATAGACTCCAGCTCTTGTATGCAATGCTATCCATGAGAATTGTATAGAGTCAGTATCCTGAACTTCGTCTACTATCAAATGTGTCAAATCTAACGTGCGCATTTTTCCCGAATGCATTTGACCGACAACAAATTTTGAAAGAGCATTGAGGTCCGCCACATGGTCTTTCTGGCATAACGCCTGATAGGTATTAAACAAATGGATCTGTTGTCTGTTATGCCGAACTGAAATCACATCCGTATCCATTTCTCTGCCGATAGCATCAATAACGAATTCAGCTTCAGCAAACTTCATCGTTACACCGGATTCTTTCAAAGCCCGGTGAATGACAGATCTCTGTGCTGGCCCTATCAACATCTTTCCCGGCCAGCGAATCATGTCCAGTTGCTTCTTAACGAGTCCGTGAAAAGTATCCACCAGCACCCGGTCAAGATCCTTCTTGCTCAATCGCTTTTGTAACTTTGCTGCAAGTGCGTTTGTTGCAGCGCGAGTAAAGGTCACCATCCCGATTCTTGCATATGGATACTTTTTGAGAATCGATATAACCGCTTCTATCATGGTGAACGATTTGCCTGATCCAGGCGCTGCTATCACCATATTGTTTGCGCTAGCATTCTCGATAACAGGTCTTTGCTCTTCTGTTGGCTTACCCATTTCAACCTCATTACTTCGTTTTAATAATTATACATTTTTATAAAAGCGCTTTTCTTGTGTACTGCTGGTTCTACTGGAAATCACTTTTTTTCCTTTTTTATGCAATCAGGTTGTTTGTGAAACGCGTGACTATGGAATAATGGTTCCATCTCCAAAAGACATTACAAAAAGGGCTTTAAATGAAACTTTTACGTTTAGTATCTCTGGTCTCTTCTGTCGTCATTGGTTTTTCCCTATCGGGTTGTGCCGGTGACACCGGCACTACGCCAGGCACCGCTCTGAATGCGTACAGTCACGGCCAGTACTGGCATGCTAATGCAAATGATTCTGTCGCCAAGAATGCCTATTCGTTTGCTGGTTTCGACGTTAATTTTAAGGAGCAAGAGGTTACTCCTGGAGGGGATGCCGACAACTTTCTTTCTAAGTATCTCATCAATAGTTCGATGGGCTACGTAACAGGCGGTCTAAAAGGTTTTGGGATCATGAGCCTCAGCTCTTTGTACAGTTCTTCTGACGCCGAATACATCCAGGTCAATCAATACCTAGTGTTCGTCCCCAATCCAAAAAAATTGCCTTACAATGATGAAAGTTTGGTACGTGAGGGAGCTAAGTATGTTTTTGAGCATACAAAAGCAACTCAGGCCTCATTTGGATACAACCCTGAAAAACAGAAAGCAGCTCTGGCCACATGTAAAATTGATATGGCAGTCGTCAATAAATGGAGTACCTGTGATCTGCCCTCTAAGCCTGATGCTGATGTTTTCCCTACAGATTCAATGTACAGCTTTCAGGCGATTCGCCCCGCAACAGGAACCGAAATTCCTGAGCTAAACCTTCCCGCTGGTGATTACGCTGTAATTCGTTATGTGTTCATCCCATTTAAAGGAAACGAAACAAGCGCTGATTTTTCGGGTATCATTTTCCGTTCTGATAGCCCAAATACAACAACTCCAGGGGGTGTTGCAGCCTCCATCAACGGAAAAGATTATTACCTCTTTACCGGTGAATACGGTAAAAAAGGCTTCCCAGAAAAAACATTGAAAGCCAAGTAATTAAAAAAGGGGCCTAACGGCCCCTTCTTCAATATTTCGGCAACTGCTTGCCCGTAACCGGATCCAGCGTAGTTGAACCTACCTCACATATGGCCGGTCGAGGTAAATAGCTACAATCTACATTTTCCTCTTTTATAGCCTGAGCATTTTCTTGTCTGGCCTTTATCATATTTTCTTCACCGCCCATTGCTTCCTTGGTACGTTCTGATGGAAGTTGATAGTTCTCATTCTGGAATGGTAAGTTTTCCACAATTGATTCTTCGGAGAATTTTGAATATTGATCAGGAACTTCTCCTACCTGAACTGCATCATTAATCCACTCCGTCAGATCAATTTTATCGAAATCCAGTTGCTGTATTTGCTTTATTGATAGCCCCACGCAATTAGAGGCGACAGGGTCTATTCCTAATTGCGGATAAGCTTGTTGCATAATAACGCGTGACAACATGGAATTATAACAGCACATGTCTGTTGCTTTTTTAACGCATTTCTTTGTGAAACCAACATTCAGATATTTGACGCATCGTTCCGTATCTAATGTAAAACAGGATTTTTGATTCTTATGAATAGAAGCTTCCATCTCTTTCTGGTCGCATGCTACCAACATTTCTAAAAGCATTTTAGTGACCTGATAGGCTGTATAAATCCAACCGATCACGTTTAATGCAAGCATAAAGTTTTGAACCGCAGCCGAGAAGACAACCTCTCCTCCGGTAGTAGCAACGTTCTTAAAGACAAAGTCACGAACTGTATCTGGTAGCAATTCGTAGGCTTTCTTCATTGCCATCTGCTTAAGCTGACCTATACCGAAGCTGGACATTGTTTCCTGTGCCAACTGGCCAGCACCTCCTGCCCCTCCAGAAGTTGCGGAAGACCCAACTGCCCTGCTTAGATTACCAGCGACGTTTTCATATACGCTCGTTAAGGAGCTCGTGACGTTGTTCCACATTTGCCCTACTGTTTTACCAGCTGATGCAGTCCACTCTCCGACCGCATTAGACATAGAAGCCCATGTACCTGTATCACCGCCGGTCCATTTTATTAGCTGAGCATTAACTCTGGTCCAGTTTGTGTTTCTGATCATAGATCCGGCAAGCATGATACCTTCAAGTGCTCCTGCGGTTCCCTGTGGTGCTTCGCAGCAGTCCGTCTTTGCCAGGCCATTTACAAAGCCTACTGAACGACCACACCATTCAGGTTTTCCTTCAAAGACGGAACATGAATTGGCATCGTTAGGGTCTTCGCATTTGGCTTCGCCCTGCATGTACTGAACCATGTTTGAATAAGCCGCAACTTTTCCAAAATCGTTGTTCTCTTCCTTTGGCCCAGTTTCGCATGTTCCACCTGAACATGGGATCATGCCAACACAGGCATTTGTAGAAGATTCAACCTCCCGAACTACATCCTTCCCTCTGTCACAGGTGTATTTCTGTTCATACATGTAGCAACTGTTAGTGCCCTCATCGAACCAACCCTCTGCACATGTTTGTTTATCGAGTACACATGCTGCATCATTTTTATAAGCACTACATGCATCAGGCATACTCTTTATTTCTTCATAGTTGTAACAGAGGTCCTTTCCATTAGCGTCTTTCATAATTTTTCCACTAGCGTCATAAGAGCAAATTTTGTCTTTGGCCAATGGATCACAAAAGTAGCCTTCAAGGTTTGTCTTCCAGGTAAGAAATCCTTTATCACCTTCATACAGAGGCTTTGCCAATGAAAGCACGCTTTCCGGAAGCCGTTTTGTGCCAACATCCATATCTTTAAACCGATCGAAACGGCAGAATGTATTCGGAGCTTGTACAGCATCGTAACAACCAGCTGGTTCCTGGACGTGCTTATCTTCGAGCTTCATATTTTCAAAAGTCAGCTCAACCTCAAAATACCCTTCACCCTTCCCACCAACCCATACTCTGGATGCCATTGTCACTTCTCGATCAGGCTCCTCATACACCGATTTTCTGACCTTATCAGTCACATCGTAAACCTTGTCGAGTTTCCACGATTTTTTTAACTCCCAAGATCCCTTAGGAGCCGGATAGTCACTTTCTCGATATGCACCATCTATGTGAGCAAAAATCTGCGTGCCATCAAGTGTTACCCGCATGTGGTCATCCCACTCCGCGTTAACAATCTTTGCTGAGGCCAATTTTGCATCCGGATGGAATTTTAATGTCAGTTCGTTATCATATACCCCGTCACTCCAGTAGTTGTCATCACGGCGACCAAACCATATACGCACACAATTATCGCCGCACATCGACATGTCTCCGTTTCCGCCTGAAATGTAAACAGGGACTGAAAAATCACGGGTTATCGTGCAGCTGCTGAAGTTATCTTGCTTAGGCGAGTTACAGTAGAACTCTTTGTAATCAGGATAGTGTGTGGTTACTGTTTTTTTAGAGGTCTCAACATTACAGTTCTGAAGCCAGTTTCCAGTACCAGCAACAGCATTTGTTATCTCATTTCTCCCCGCAGTAAACATGGGATCGTTAGGCTTTATAGATGATGCCGGGTTGTCCTTGTTAGCATTTACGAGGGTGCGGTAGGCAACGCCATCATAACTTTGAGCATCAAATAACTGGCTTTTCCGATTCTTTATATCGTTTACAAAGCCATCCTCATCCCCATAACGATCTGCGGCATTGAACTTAATATCGCTGTGCTTTTGCTCTGAGCTGAAAATCTCTCCGGTATTTGTTTTGGTTCCAGGAGTAGTATTGGGATTACTGCTTATACCAATGTTGCCATTAGCATCCCGAGAGAGCAGCTTTGCCCCTTCCTTGGTATAGTTTGAATTGATTGTCCCTCCAGACATACTCGGCAGTTGTACGGCGCTACCAATGGACTTTCCATCGGATGCGGCATTTTTCATGACACTTTCATTTGAGTTCCCTGCCCCATACTTTCCGAGATTAAGATTAGCGGATTCGGCTTTACCCACGTATTTCTCGGTGATCTTCCCACTGACATTCTCGCCTGAATCCGCATTCTTGTACTTCTCAACAATGTCCTGAGCACTGGTTGTCGCATTGCGATTTGCGTTAGGATTAGCAAGATTAAAGTTACTTTCGAGCTGGTCAAATATAGCGTCTGCCGCATAAATACGAGGAGTCATTACCATATTTATGAGAGAGATATAAAAAGCCCAACTCATAGTATTGGCAATCATTGATGCAATAATAGTTGAAGCTATCGTTTTTCTAAGTTTCATTATTTTTACCCTTAGAAATCAAGCGCCTGGTATATATCTGACGCAACAGTCATTGTAACGCCACAACATATAGACATAATTATCATTGCCTATTTTTTTGCGCCCACCTTTAAGGGTTGACCAGTCATGTACCGAATCACCAAGACGATGACAGCAATCCGGCCCTTTCGCCTCAGGAGTTGGGAAAAGCATTGAAAGCCGATACTGGGAACGAGGTGTAAAGTATTCCCACGTTTTCTCACACATTGCGTCTGCTCCCATCGTTCGCATCAGCATTCCCTGGCGATGTAGTTTAGTCAGAAGACGCTGGGTTATCAGTGAACTCGTCCTTACAGCGTCATCATTTGCGTAAATGTGGCCGGTTAATGGATAAAGGTTGCCATCGCATCCGGCACAAAAGTATGCAGCGAGATTATCCTTTCCTGCTGTTACTGCTACACAGTCAGCAGCGCACACCATTGAGGCAATTGGGTTTGCAAAAACTACTGCCTCTGGATTCAGGACGAGTGTAAGCAGATCACTTTCCCACATAGGGTCCACTTCGCTTATATAGGTCAGGCTGGCATCTATATAGGGTTCAGCAGTGCACTCGCCAATAATCAGTAATTTGAGCATTGTCATGATTGGGAACTCCCAAAGATGAACATCGTAAAATCCGGCTTCAGTTGCTGTCATTGGCTGATTTGTGTTGCTTTTACCAATATCAAACTGCGATTTTTGAAGCATCGTGCCTTCAAGAAAGGGGCTGCACCAGGGGCTCTTTACAACTTCAACAATCTTCACCGGCTGAAAGAAGCTCAATTGCCAACCTATTTCCGGTACGCCGTTCTGATCTGTGCAGTAGCAACCCGGACGTGAAGGAGCAGCGCCTTCTGGAGCTGCCCCTATGCCCATTATCCTCATGGGAAAAATGCAGCTCCAACAGATATTCTTAATCAAGCCCTGCCACACTCCAGCTGACTGACACATAGCCCCAGGGACTCCAGCATCTGCTGCCATAGCCATACCCGGTATAGAAAGCGAAAGCATAACTGCTACAATGAACTCTAAAAGTAACTTTTTGAATTTTTTCACCATCATGCTCACTTGGATGTAATAAATGTTGCAACACTTTCGATATAGTCGACGGCTTTGGTAAAATAACTTCTCATCTGGTCCGGATAATTTAGCGTCAGCCATGTTGCAAAGAGAGCGCCTATAATAAATCCGAGTTTCATCTTATTTTTCCTCTGAAAGATTTGGGGCTCCGATACCACGGACTTCTGCCTCGCTAAACAGGGTGATCCGGAATTTATCTTGGTCAGTAGTTATAAGCGCAGGTGTGTTTTTAATCTGAAAGCGTGAGATGATCTGTTCGTTAACTTTAAACACCTTACCGTTAAATTTTTCACGTAAATCATTTAGGTGATCCCATCCATTATCTTTTTGGATACGGGTAAACATTGGCATTACTTTTCCACTACCCAGACGTTGTCGATACTGCTGCTCAGCCCATACCAGCTGGCCCGGATTGAGTGGATCGAAAATTATCATCGTCAGGTTTTGAGGAAATCTCGAAAGTGGATTAATCAACTCACCGGCGGAAGCTATTACACGGCCCTGCTTATCTTTTACGTCCTGAGTGACCCTCACTGTAGGGTCAATTAAAAATTCTTTGTGTTCCTGGGCAGGAGGGAGGTCGACCATCCATTGATTTTTCCATGTGTCAGAAACGGCCCTTTTTTTTGCACCTTCCCAGTCATATTTTTGTGCACGTTCTTCCAGTTCTTTAATGATGCTCTTTTCTTCAACGGGATAAGTGGTACCAGCAACCGGGAAAATATCCTGATCGGGTTTTTTAGCAAGTTCTCGCTGAAAAAACTCAACGTTGAAGGAGCCTACCATTTTTGCAAAACGAGCTTGCTCCCTAGAAATAATTGTCGGTACTTGAGTTACTTGATACTGACTGAAGCTATCAGGATCAATTGTAATCAAAGGAGATTCAAATTTTCCTTTGACAATCATTTGGTTTATTGCTGCCTGTGTCTCTGGTAGCCGAGTAGTTCCTTTCTTTAGACCATTGAAAACTACACGAGCTTTATGCTCTGAGGCCGTACGTAGAAGGTCTTCCAGTACATAATCCGGCAAGCTAAATGAAGCAAAGATCGTTATTCCATTTTCAGTTGATAGTGCTTCTTCACGTGTGCTATCCATTTTTCTTTCGAAGTCAGCAGCTGTGATGCCCGAGGAACCAAACAATTTTTCGATATTTTTAGATTGTCCTCGCATGACTTCCGGCTTATTTTCCGCAGCTTTCAGAGCCGCTTCATTAAGGCTGGCGTTTTCTTGAATTTCATCACGTCTTCTAATTATATCGTTGACAGCTTCAGAGTTATTACTTTGGGCCCTGATAGCCTGGGTATGGTCTATAACTGCTTGAACACTATCCGCATTCATACCGGGGACGTAACCACGGTTTATTTGCTTGCTCAGGTCCTGGTTTTTTTGGAGTGCTTCAGCTTGCGCTATGTACTTCTGCACATCTGGTGATTTTAGCGTAGCATCAAGGCTAAGAGCCCCATCTGGCTGCTGTGCACCTTTAGCCTGTGCCCCAAGCCCTTTTGCTTGCTGAGCGATTAGGTCAGCATCATGTTGATACTCAGTGCTTGCATTTGTATTACTTAAAACTGCACATAACGCAAGTCCAGGAAGTATTGGTAAATATTTTTTATTTACATTAAAAGATCGCATATGTTTTCCCAATTACTGAATTCAGCTTTACTGTTCCCCAAAAACGGGAATCCCATGAGTGATCGGTTTGCCCAATTAGGAAAACTTCGCCTTCAGGAATTATCAATTCTTTTTCAATCAAAATGGACGGAATATTGTATTTCTTCGAAATACGACGTGCATTAGCTTCAAAAAATTTGTCCCCGTTATAAACCCCATCCATTGTTACTTTAAGTTTGTCACCGCCCACACCGGCAACAATTTTTATGACTCGTTCATTTTCTGGGATAAAACGTACCGATTTCGGCATGTTAAATGCTATGAGTTCACCAGTTTTAATACTTTTATCCGAATGATCAATCATATAAAAATCAGCAGGCAGGCACCCATTCAATAAACCGTATCCAAATGTATAACGGGTGAAAAAGACACACATAACGAGAATCAGCAATAAAATATTAAGGGGGACATACCAATCCAGTATAAGCAGCCCTCTCTTTTTAGGTATGTAGTCGCTCATATTTTTCTCACTGGCACTGAAGAATATTTTTACTAGGCAGATGCACCTCTATCCAAGTAACTATTATCCATGTTTTTCAACGCTCGGAAGTCTGCAAACTAACCTAATATTCACCTATAAGAATGTTAATTCCTCAGCATGTATACGCAGCTTTGTTAGCGGCCATGAAAGATGCCTTTGGAGCAAAGTTACTTTCCGACATTAATTTTTCAAAGGTCCAATTATTGGGTATAAAAAAGCCGGGACATAATGTCCCGGCTTTATATTTAAAAATTAACTACTCACTGCTTGGTATTGATACAGTGTTTTCAGACTTACTTGCCTCTTCAGCCGGTCCGAAAACTGTCACGTGCTGTGTTGCAAAGTCTCCACTATCATCATAAGCAATTACTTTTATGTCCTGCTTACCACGGTTAAGGTTTTTAGAAAGTGTAGCCGTACTACCGAAAACGTTCCTTAATTCGCCGTTGATGAACCATTCATATCTAACCATTTTTCCATCAGTATCATCACATTTATTGGTAAAGCTCCAGCTTAGGTTGGTTTCCGTGTAGCTCAATGTACAATTAGGCACTGCGTTTTTAACGACATCAAACTCAACAGATGCTGAACCTCTCTGTCCAAGTTTACTAACAACATCAATTGTAATCTCGTATTTCTTTTCTTTTAAACCCGAGATCAGTTGAGCCCAATAATTTTTGCCGCTGGGTATTACTTCACCGTTCACCTTGTATGTGACCGTATCTATCGAGTCCGCCGAATGAGATAGCTTGATGTTTGACCTTAAGGTTACATCGAGTGGAGCTCTCATATATTTGTTAGAGAACTTGGGTGTCATCTCAACGTTCATTGGCGTTTGTTCATCGACAACAAAGGTATTTTCGATACGCTGTTCATTGTTTCGGTTATCTTTGAAAACAACCATCAATATATATTTGCCAGGATTTTCAATTGTAAATTCTTTGGTGTCACCTTCATCTTTAGTGATTACCAGATTCTCTTTGTCGTAGATCCATTCACGGGAATAAGTAACACCAGGATAGTCTCCATCCTTAATACCGCTCAACGCAACGCGTAGGGTGGTCGGTGCCATGTCGTATTTAAGTTTGGAGCTTATTTTCATCTCGGGAAATTTATAAACCCACGATTTGACAGAAACTCTACGGGTAGAAACCGTATTCTCCTTATTGTCCGCTAACCATGCACTGTATTCAAAAGCAGCATATCCCTGTTTATCCAACATTTGCTCAGTAAGGGTAACAGACAGTGAAGAGCCCTTAAATGTCTGGCCATCCGGTGTTTTCCATTCTTCAACTACGTTATTACCATTCTGGTACTTACTGTTAGGGTTCGTGAACTTACCTTCCAAAGTAACTTTTTGACCAACCTCTACCTTTGAAACCCCCGTTACCGAGACAGAAAGGCGCTTGGGTTTTGCGGCTGCCAACCGAGCAGACGTTTCCTTCCATGAAGACTCCTCTGCCAGTTCATCGGAATCAAGGTAACGCATCCGGGCATAAATCGTAGACGGTAGGGTATCAGCTGAAGCCACAGTGTAAGTTGTATCTCCCTGCACCCAGTTGACTTTATCCTCTGACCAGAGAACCTCAGCGGTGCCTGCTGGTATAGGTTCATCGTTATCAAGCAGGGTTACAGGTATATCTGAGCCCTGAAGAATGTCTGTAACATCTATACTGAGCTTAGGCTGCTTGTAGGTAACTACCGTTAAGGCATCTGTGTAGGAAATCTTGGATGTGAATTTATTAGTCATTTTTGCCCTATAAAGCCACTTTCCTACTTCTGTCTTTTTGATACTTACACTTCTCTTTCCGGTCATGTCGGAAAGCATGGTCCAGGTTTGACCATTATCAGAGGACTGCTGCCATTCGGTGGGGGCGAGTGCATCAGAGTTAGCCGTACTGGCAGATTTGAAGCTTACCAGAGTACTAAGTGGGATCCTTCCGATAATAAGGCTTTTCGACAGGTTACCCTCCAGTTCCTCACCTTTATAGATTCGAATGCCTACAGCACTGGTCTCACGTTTCATTTCAAAATCAGAGAATGGCGATCTGACCTTAGCCACACCAACCAGACGCATATTACCCAGATCCATATTTTCAATTTTAATCTTGGTTTCGACAATGCCCGCATCATTGACCGGCAATGCTTCAGTCAGCGCAGTTCTTTCGTATGTAGTTTTATAACGGCCTGTTTCTGGATCTTTGCCGTATACACTTTTTTGAGAGTATATCGTGACGTCCCATTCTCCCATTGTTTTACGGTCAAATGCACTTTTACGTGTGGAGTTGTTATAACGCCCCACTGTTACCTTTAAGGGCACTTCAAGAGATGTGGCTGTTTTTTTGTCATCCACTTCCATCGATGCTCGAATATTGAAATCAGGCACCGTATATACGTTGAGGGTGTCTGTAGTTCTTAATTCTGGATCCTTTGAGTATTCTACAGCTATGTCAAAGACGTTCTTTGTCCACAATGGTGCAGCAGCAACCTTGACCCTTTGTACAAAGGTCGTTGCATCGTTGTTTGAGGAACGATTTTTAAATGACGTTTTGACAGCCTCAGAGCCGTTTTGAGAGACGATCATCGTAACGTCAGCTGGTACCACCTTCGCTAATATTCGAGCGGCCTCCCCCCCGGTCGTATAAGCCAGAGCAGTGTTCGGATTGATGCCTGCTATGACTTTATTCTTTTTGTAAGAGATGATCGGGTTGTATGGTAATTGTGTGGTCAGAGTACGGCGATTCCTTGCGGAAACCGCTTTAGAGCCCTTCCCGTTAATCATATAGACTTGATAGTCGAGCAGATTCTCACCTGTTTTATTAAAGAATCCAGTTAGACCCGGGGTACGTCCTTTAAAATAGAACTCCAACCCATCAGGGACATTGTTCCACTGAGGGTAGCATGCTGTAACATCTGATTTTTCCCCATACCAGGCGAGGTAAGCATTCGCATTTTCCTCTGTGGTAAACAGAGTGCATTTATCACCAGCTGTTTGACTAAGCAGGTCCGTATACTGACGTACGCGCGAGTAAAGAGTTACGTTTTTTTCCAGATTCTTAAGAGTGAATCCAGTAGGTTGATAAGTGAACACGGTACTGAAATTTACGTTTTTTCCATAAAGGTTTTCAGCCACCACAGTAATCTCGTGATCCGAATTAACTGCTAAATCGTCTCCAACCGGCAGGTAGTAAATACCTTTATAATTTGTAGGTGTTAACGAAACTACTTTGTTGTCTATTGTTACTGATTTTATGTCAGCAACCCCAGCCTGCCCCTGGAAAGCTGCAACGATAATCTCGTTCAGGAAGTATACGGGTGCTCGTTTAGTTAATACCTGCCCATCTTTGAGAACCATAAGCGTTGGGTTATCAGACAGCATCAGTTTGCTTTCAGGCTCAGTGTACGTAGAAGAGTTTTTGCTCGTATTTTCTACTGTAAAAGTCGCTGCGTAGGACCCGTTTATAAGATCCGTTAAGTCAAAGATATAGAGGTACTCATCACCGACTTTTTGAGGTCCACTTACCGGCTGTAAAGTTCTACGTAAAGGGGTTGCCCAGGACTGTTTGAAATCAATCTCAGTGCCATCATCTAAAGTCACTTTAGTCGTCGGCTTAAACACGCCATCCGGAGTCATAGTGAGCGACATAGCTGTTGGGAGCCACCATTCACCTTCTGTTTCTTGCTGGGGTACCTTAACGGCCACAGCAACGGTTTTGGCTCCGGTATAGATGTCCTGGCCACCTACTTTGATTGTTTTAGCCTCATCGGTAAAATTCCAAAGTGTATGGTCTACTACAGGAGGCCGATAATCCCAGTTAACAACAAGCTTTTTGGATTCAGGAGGTGCGAAATAATTATTCTTAGAGTTTGCTGTAATTGTGATATCACGTGAACCCAAAAGTTCATCTGTATCACTGGCCTTAATGCTTCCAACTTCAATGGTACAGGAAGTTCCGCCAATAGGTACTTCACAGGCGGAGCCTGAACCTATTGAGATGTATTGAATATAATTGCGGGGTTCAACAGAAACAGCGATATCTTTGATCGCTTCATCCTTTAAATACGATTTGAAAGAAAAGCCGTCATAGACTAATCCGTTCAGGGATGATTTAAGACCGGTGATAGTTGGTTTTACCGGTGCCACACTTTTGATTGAATATTCACCTTTTACTATTTCAACTTTTTTCCGTTCAGAACCAGAGAAGTAAGAAATCTTGTAAGGTAGTTTTAAATCACCGGTGGTGTTGGGAACGCCTGAAAGAGTGAAGCCGTTAGAAGTTAATCCCAAGGTATTGGGTAACCACTCAAAAAAACAAACGAGGTTATCAACAGAGGAAGTCGCTCGATCATCAACCGTTACATTACAGGCTGTGCCTGCACCTGAGGCAGTGATAGTGTTAGAATTAACGTATGCAACAAAGTCGCCCGGCCCCGGGTCAAAGGATACGGCTGGCAAATCAGCCTGTAGCTTTCCTGAAATCATAATCGCTTCAGCATAGACCGCTTTAATCGGAGCAATTAAAGAAAACAACAGGGCTAAACCTAAACCTGATTTTCTCATGACGAATACCTGTTTTTCTGAGCAAAATTAAACTCACTTTACGATGAAAAACAGAAATATCCGTTCGTATAACATTTAAAAAAACCTGTATTTTTCCGTATATTCCGTATGTTAATGCGCTATTTTGAATTCTTGGCTTCAGATAAGCGAAGCGCGGTAATTATAGACTCGGAGCTTACCCAGGGCGTTTTTTGAGCAAGATATCCAAGTATGTAGAGGCCAATTTTAACGCAATCCATTTGTGAGACGGGGACCATGTGCATGAAGGGTTTTAAGCCATCTTTATCGACTGGAACTATCCCTGCGGATAACAACAAACCGCCCCTCTCGTTTGGGGTAACGCTTATATTTTTGTATACGACGTGGCCATGATGTGAGGTTTTCCTCTTATCAATCTTTAAAGTATGCATGATTCTAAGAAATACAGATGCCATCTGCATAACTTCATTCGTCGACAATTTTAGAAGTACAGAACGGTTTGAGCCCCAGTCATAATCTTTTTTTGCGTTCCTTGGAGCGACGTGCAATGTAAGATAATAATTATCAATCTCATTTGAAAAAGGTGAAGGTTTTGATGAGCTAACATCTTCATTGTTCATCTCAATGACAAGGGCTGCATCCTGACCAAATGCTTTAACATTATGGTTTTTAAGAGCGAAGTCTGAAGTTGCCATATAAAAAGTCACTTTTGATAAAACCACATACCGCCTAATGATTCATCATCGGCAAGATGCTTGAAATTTGATAGTGTAAATCCTGTTTTGGTTTCAGAAATCACCAGGCTGTAAGATGCCGTATGTACAAGGCGAGAATTGTTTAGATCAAGATCATCACAAAAACCAGGGCTTTTGACGGGGTCAGCCTTTTCAACAAAAGTTACTTTTGAAGCGATGCCGTTGATCACGATTTTCTCGTTATCAGCAATTTTAATGTTTAAAGAAGGCGAGCTTTTATCACATGGCAGGAAGAGTGATGTCTTTTTAAATGTGTTTCCAGTGAAGTCCAAAAGGTCAGGTTTAACCGGAACATTGTTTAGGATTTTATAAACTCCAGCAAATGCACATAACACAACAAAACCAGATAAAACATATCTAATCTTAGACTTCATCCCCCAGTTCCTCTCCTAAAAGTTTTAACGCGCTTACGCACATAAGCCTCAACTGATACAGTAAGTTATCAGCGGTTATTCCACCAACGAAGGTAACTGTACGTCGTATTGATGCTCCGCCAGGCTCGCACTGGATATGGCCAATACCAGAATCACGGAGGAAGTCATTTTCTGCACTTACAAGGTCTGACTCTACAGGTGGAATGATAACTTCAATGAGTATTGTATCAACTGGGGCCCACTCCCAATCGAACTTAAGAGAGGAAATTGGGGATATAGAAACAAGAAGCTCATCAATATTAAAAATTACGGGTTTTATTCCCATAACCTCAGACTGAATGAAGTGGCTTTCTACCATAACTACCGGAAACTCTGAAATAGTCAGAACTCCGATTAACTGGTCTCGGCGTAAACCATGTATTAGTGAGTTGCGAGATAGCATTCGATCAGCCTTTATTATAATAATCAATCATTTGGGACAAGGACAAAAGGGATTACAGAAACGAAGATTCTACATGAACATCGTTGTCAGTGACCTTAGGTCCATCGGGTATAAGGGTATCAAAAAATCCTTACATAACCATTAAACCACAAAGACTTTTTACGTAAAATAATAATTAAGTACCAGATTTATTAAGATAATTCTTAGGTTTTTTACAAATTTAGGAAAAATCCGCACTTCCTGTAACAGCATCCAAATTAACCTAAAATACCGTTTCATTAACAGTAATTTTACAGATTCAGCTGAAGCCTGAGTTTATTATAACAAAAAAAAGGCCAGCAAGTATGCTGGCTTTCCTGGTAAGACAAGTTGAACTCAGAAGTCGATTGTACTGTCTCTCACCTATCTTGCCAAAGTCGCTAGTCGCTTGTTTGCCTTAGCTTTAGATTTTATGCTTATGGAGGCGGTTTGATTTTCATCCGATACTTTTTCTAGCACTGGCACCACAGAGGAAATGGACTTTTCTTTTGAAATTTTGGATGCACCTGGGCTTTGTTGAATAAATCAGATTTCGGGTAAGTCTCCCCCGTAGCGGGTTGTGTTTTCAGGCAATACGCACGCTTTCAGGCATACCTGCTTTCGTCATTTTGTTCAGCGCTCGTACCAGGGCCATAGCCTCCGCAACCTGACCATCGTAGTCACGCAGCGTCAGTGAACCCCCGAACAGCTGTTTTACCCGGTACATCGCCGTTTCCGCTATCGAGCGACGGTTGTAATCTGTTGTCCATTTCCACCGCGCATTACTCCCGGTCATTCGCTGATTAGCCACTGCACGGTTACGGTCTGCATATTCACCGGGCCAGTAACCCGCACCTTTTCGGGGAGGGATAAGCGCGCTGATTTTCTTACGCCGCAGTTCATCGTGACATAGCCGGGTATCGTAAGCGCCATCGGCGGCGGCTGACCTGATTTTCCGGTGGGTTTGCCGGATTAACCCGGGGAAGGCCTCTGAGTCCGTAACATTGTTCAGCGACAGGTCAGCGCAGATGATTTCATGTGTTTTACTGTCAACGGCGAGATGCAGCTTACGCCAGATACGGCGGCGTTCCTGGCCATGCTTTTTGACTTTCCACTCGCCTTCACCGAAGACCTTCAGCCCGGTGGAATCAATTACCAGGTGTGCGATTTCACCCCGGGTGGACGTTTTGAAACTGACATTAACCGACTTTGCCCGCCTGCTGACACAGCTGTAATCCGGGCAGCGTAGCGGAACGTTCATCAGAGAAAAAATGGAATCAATAAAGCCCTGCGCAGCGCGCAGGGTCAGCCTGAATACGCGTTTAATGACCAGCACAGTCGTGATGGCAAGGTCAGAATAGCGCTGAGGTCTGCCTCGTGAAGAAGGTGTTGCTGACTCATACCAGGCCTGAATAGCTTCATCATCCAGCCAGAAAGTTATGGAGCCACGGTTGATGAGGGCTTTATTGTAGGTGGGCCAGTTGGTGATTTTGAACTTTTGCTTTGCCACGGAACGGTCTGCGTTGTCGGGAAGATGCGTGATCTGATCCTTCAACTCAGCAAAAGTTCGATTTATTCAACAAAGCCATGCACCTGAAGAAAGTGGGCTTTCAGATGGTATAGAGGTATCGCTTCCCTCATTTTCAATCTTCACACCAAAGCAGGCATGTTCCTTTTGTACAAGGAAGGTTTCTTTTACAGAAACAGAATCCTGCTTTGAATTATCTAATTGTAGAGGTGTTAAATACTCCTTAAACTTTTGATCTAAGACATTCTCTAGCAATACATTAATAGGAGGCTTAGGTTCAGTATCTATAGTATTTCCATCATTCAGAAACCTATTAAGATCTGCAAGTGTTAATCTTTCGTTTAAACCATTTATAAAATTTGCCAAGTCAGGAAATAAATTATTTAATACCAACCCGGTACTAATAGCCGACCTAATTAAATCCAGTTGGTCACCCCTATGACAAAGTTCTGTTTTTTTCAAGAAACTATAAACATAGGGTGCTTTTCTTTCGGATATCCAGAAAGACCGGATCTGAATCCGGTCGTTATCTGCCTTATTTGAGATAGGGTATTTAGCCATGTTCTAGCTCATTATTCTGAATAAATAGTATCAGCAATTGCCAAAGATAATGCGAACTGCGGATTGTCTACCATGATAACTTTAGCCGTTTCAAAATGTTTACGAATAGCTGTTTCGATGAGATATGAACCTCCCCCAACAAGGAAAACATTATGAGGCCTCTCTTCGACTTGTGTAACCGCTCTGATTACTTTACTTTGCAACTTCTGTACCGCAGAGTTTACCGCATCAAAAACACCGTCACGCTTGTCCTCTGCAACCTTCAAAGCTGATTTATCATGACGATTATCAACAAGATGATGAATGTAAGCATTACTCGTATTCAGTTTCTCAGATTCAAGATACCTGCTGATCTCATCGTAAACAATAGAACAACCAATACGGTCAAAACCTTTTACTTTCGAAATCTGTTCTAATTGCCCAGTAATACTTGCAACATCAAGAGTAGTACCACCAAGATCAATTACCAAACTTGATTCAAATGAAGCAATATCCTCAATTTCATCTGCCCGGGTCACAGCTGGTAAAGATTCAGGGAAAACAGTCACAGACAAAACGTTAAAAGAATAGCGTTTACCGTCAAGATAACGCTCTACTGGTTTCATCAGATTATCTTTTTTTCTCTGAATATTTTCAATATTCGTTTCCCCTAAAGCAGTATAGAACTGGCTAAGTGGTAAAGTAACAAAGAGGTGAACATCCTGAGGAACTAAACCAGAAGCATGAAGTGCATGGTGAACATTTAACCGGCTAATTTCATCGTATTGGTGAGATACATCAGTCGATTCCAGTGAGTTACTAGATTCGCTGTGATGCGAAAACCTTTCCAGCCCATCAATAAGATAGTTAAAAGGATTGAGACCCTCATGGCGAACACGGAAATCTGGAACAAAACTATTTTGTGTAAGCAAGGGAACTAATTCGTTTCTTTCATTAAGACAAACCAGTTTTGCAGCTTTACTTCCATCATCGACAACGATTTTTAAAGCTTCAGTGATATCCTGCACTGATGGTGAAACAGGACTTTCAGATTTTAATAGTTCAGCCATAAAAACTCTCTTTTATTAATAGGACCATATTAGATATTAACTTTATACATTAATGGTGACCTATTATCAACATTAACACTATTAAAAAAATACGTAAGTCTATGTTATTTCAGCATCCTTCCATTTTAAATACCTTACCGTTAAATTTCCTGTATTCATGTATTAACCATGTTTATAAAGGAGCCAATTATAATCAGAAAGTTACTTTGCATCCTAAGTATGAACTGTTTGAGAGCCAGGACTGGGGCCTTTACCTGTAAGTAACAAAGGTCCTTAGGCTTAGAATCCAAAATGACGCCTTTTTGTAAAAAAATCATAGTTCGAAATACCGTATCATCGATGTAAACATACGTAGAGGAATTTATGGCAGCTGAGCACGTCCAAACTATAGACCTTACAAACTTCTCCGGAAGGATTTTCTTTCTGGCAGATCCTCATGGACATTACTCTGCGCTGTGCAACTTGATCCAATCAGTTACAAAGCCAGAAGAAGAGATAGTAATTTTCTCTACTGGAAATTTGTTTGACTATGGGCCGGAACCCATAGAATTGATGAAGGCGATAAACAGTGGCTTTTTCGATGGACGTTTTGTGAGGCATTTCTCAGCTGCCGGAGCCGGAGAAGAAATGTTAAAAAAATTGTTACCATTAAACAAAGACCGGAGAACATTTTACCCCAGCACATACCTCAATGAGAGATGGTGTGTAATGGGCGGAAAGTGGCATAAAGCTGTGAATCGTTACTATTTAGAGGAAGAGGTAAAAAAACTTCTTAATACCCAGCTTGGTACGATGATGCAGATTTTACTAAAAGGCGATATAAAAATTGGGGTTTGCCCTTCTGATTACGCCCCTATCCACACATCATTCACTGATACTTATAATGCGCTTCAAGCATTCAACTATGCCAATGTGAATATTTTTCAGAGCCAGTTTCTATTCGGTATGGACCATGCCGTAATACCAATGATGATAAATGACGTCAACCTTATGGTCCTAGGTAGGAATCCTGTAAACAGCATTCGAAAAGCCCATGGTCGTACTCAAAACAATCTTCCAGTACTGATCGGTAATTGTTTGCATATAAATACTGGATCACTCTATATGTCAAAATTAGAAGACCAGGTAATAGTTGCTCCGGGTATACCGCAAACTGACTCACCAGCACTTACATTAGTAGAAATAATCATGAAGAACAATCCAGTTTTATTGTGTCATCAGCTAATACAAACAACAAACAAGTTTTATTCACTTAAAACCTATCCTTTAGAACTCGATTCGATTGAAAACAACATTGAGGTAACAAGATGAAGATAAATTGGAAGATTATCTCAATTTCAACATTACTTTTGCATCTTCACGCAGCAGCTGCACCACATCAAGAGAAAGAGCATAGAAAAGATGCTTTTTCTTCTGCCGCACAGAAAAGTGATTCACTTATATCTGCTAAAGCGGAGCTTATAAACGGAAGGTGGTTTATAAATGGTAAATATAGGCCTGTTCTAAAGACCAGCATGACCAAAACCAATTTCTTAGAAATCATGAATGTTTCAAATAAAGAATCACTTTTTATTGTGATACCAAAACTTGAGTATAATATCATTGCCAAAAATAAAATCTTACTAAATGAAAAAATTGCATTAAGCGAAGGCACATCCGGAAAAAGCATTGTTTGGGTCGAGCCAAAATCAAGTCTAACTATATCGTTTATAAATGACCTTGCTAATACGCCCCTTCAGGCTATCGTTTCGATCACAAGAAACAACAAAGATATAATTGCCATCTTTGGACCGGATCAGGGTAAAGGGTTTACTCTTCCCGGAAATACGTCTAATGATCAAGTGTCCGTTCCTGACTATTCTGACCTAAATATAAAAAAACTTAACATACCTCAAAGTGTTGGTAATCCAGTAACCATCAATCCTAAAGAGAAGAATTACCTCTTAGTTGGACAAGGAAAATATGAAATCTTATCTCTTCCTAAATATCAACATTTAGTATTTTCTGAACCCGTTTATATTGAGAAAAGAAAAAATATCCTCGGTGGTTATGGTTATTGGACGAAAGAAACAATTCTCTACCCCGGTGAATCATTATCTTTTATAACGAGCGCCAAAAACAATCTAAGGAAGCGGGATGATTAAAGTTATCACACTTTTATTGTTTGCATTACTGACTGGTTGTCAGTCAGTAGAAAGTAAAATCGAAGAACTCCCGACAGTTGGTTTTGACCCTATTCTATACAATAAAAGTGAGGCCTTTACTGACGGAAAAGTTACTTTACGTGTCGAAAGTTCAGGAACTGATGTTTGGCTTGTCGCCAAGAATGGAACCAGAAGTTTTATTGAGCTTTCAGGCCTAACGCTAGGTGGTAGTCGTTGTGCTTACAATGCCCGTAGTAAGCAACTTTTGCCCCCAGGCAGCGTAAGCACATTCGTAGTTCCTACGGTTGGAATGCTTGGACTTTGCTTCAACAATGAAGATCAACTTATGTTTATTAACCGTGCTTTTAGCAGAATCTCTCCCAAAGCAAAAGGAAAAGATTCGCTTTCGCTTTTATTTTCTGTTAGTTACGATTTTCCCGGAAAAGCGGACCTAATTACTAACCACGATTTTCAAGAGTTATATCTTTTATTTTTGAATGAGGATAATCTATGAAACAAACATTAATTGTTATTTTAATATGTTTTTGTCACACGGCTTTAGCATATCCATACCGTATCTATACTGTCCCGGAAGGGGCATTAGTAAAAAACATACTAACTAATGAATATCTAGGAAAAACCCCTGTGGTTGTGGACGTGAGCAATACCGAAGCTGGTTCTACTTTTGGGATTTCATTATTTAGACATGAAAATGTTGCTATAAAGATTTTTACAGTAATGCCTTCAGCAGAAAATAATTTTGCTGTTTCTGGACCTGACGTTGCAACTATGTCATTGCCGGGAAAAGCACCTTTAAACGTAGTAAATGATGGGAATGGCGCTTCTGTTCATATAGAACTAAGACCTTATATGTCTGAACCTGCGCACACCCCATATTAATATAACAAGAAATTAAAAATATAAATCATATGAACTGCATCATAAAGATGCAGTTCAATATTTATTCTGATACTTTTAATTTTTCTTTTATGAACTCCTCTAGTTCCTTAATAAAACCCGCATTTATCCTATTGAATTCAAAGCGAATTTTTCTACCAGTATTGTTTTTACTGATTCTTGCATACTTATCTTTGTTATCAAAAGTAATAAGATCACTTGTTTCCCATTTTGTGGAATAAGTTTTTTCACAAACACTTTCCACAGATTGTGTGATTTTTTCCATTACAACTTTTTGAGCAACCTGGAGATCTCCAATGTCTAAATCTTTTGTTTCCTCTTTAACATTATCTATTACTTCATCTAAAGGAAATAGATTTTTTTGCACATATTTCTGTAAACGAGACAAGCGACTATAATAGGAGTTCGGGATTCCTTCATAATCCGGGAATAAAGAGATCAATGTTTCGTCAATACGGGCCGCCTGGATTCTTTTGGCTACCGATACATGACTAATCCCAAGATATGCTGCGAGTTCTTCATTAGTAGAAAATCCTTTTTCTTCCATTTTTTTGATAAATTGAAACCCAACTTCTCTATATGAAAATTTTCGAGATGTTTGTGCTGCGGATATAATTGAATTTATATCATCTTCGGTTAGTTCATCCGGAAGAACCCACAGGGGGAGATCCTTTTCTGCCTTTATACAGCAGAAACGTCTGCGACTTCCTTCTATTAATAAATAAACCCCATCTCTTTTTACAGCGATCCCTTCGGTATCGACCCCTCTTTCTTCAATCTGCTTAAGAATATCTCTAACAGAATAATCTGTAAGGGCTTCTTGATTTCGTGGGTTCGCTGGATGGACTAAGGTCTCCTTCTCCACTCTCTGGGCTGGAACAATCACATGTTCCGCTTCAAGTCTCCGGCCCTTATGAAGAGTGAATAACTTTTTTATGCGAGGTGCTGTTTTCAAACCCGCAAGACCTGAACGGTGACCGACTTCTGTCCGCTTTGGTGCGTTTAAATATCGAGATTTATCATTCCCGATATGTTGCTCATCGCTCATGCGTTAACTCCTTGCTTAGCTGAAAAACTTTTTATTTCATTTATAAATTGCTGATATACCTGTAATACAGATTCTTCTGCGACATCAAGCTGCTTTGCGGAACAAAGTTCCTCTGATTTTTTGATATCAAGCACTGTACGCCCTTTGGAAGCAGCTGCCTTAAATGCTTCAGAATTTTTTATGTTAGCGGACATCAAAAGGTCCTGAACAGTTCTGATTAATTTATCCAAAACTATTCTTTCATATGGACTTTTGTCATCTACATTGACAGCAAGAACTTTGAACCATTTTAAATTGTCGCCCTTACTTGGTGATTGTTTAAACCTTTCACTTATTGTAAGCATGAAGTCTGTAGTAGAGGCGTAATCATATTCACGTGGTGACACTGCGACAAGAATCCCATCGGCCGCTTCGTCAGCAGCCCAGATCAAAGGTGAATCTTCAGGTGGAGTGTCTATAATAATCAAATCATAGTTCTGCTTCAGTACCGGTAAGATAACTTCCTTGAAACGTAGTAACAAAGACGTACGTTCTTCTCTAGAACATTGCCAGTATTTATCTTTAAAACGAGCATCTGTCGGAAAAGCCGTTATTACGTCCAAGTTTGGCAGATGCGTTGAAAAAGGCATATTAGTGATGATTTCTTCTTCAGAGAATCCTGAATCTAAATATTTTTTATACTCAGAATTTTCTTCATAAATTCCAAGGATTGCATCAATTGCTGTAAGGAAGACATCATCTTCTGAGACACTTTGAATCATGCTGCTTCCAATCGAACCTTGTGGGTCCCATTCGATCATTAATACACGTGCATTGAGTTGTAGATCTAAAGCAGCTGCTACTGCTAAAGCTACAGATGTAGTGCTTTTCCCTGTACCGCCTTTATGATTCTGAGTAACAATAGCTCTGCTAAAGTAATGATCGCGGTACTTGGGATAACCCAGGGCATCCATTATTTTTTGAACATCCCAGCGGGTGTAAAGATGATTTTTGTTTTGATAAATAGGTGCACCAACAAGTTCTTTTTCTTCTAAGTCCGAAAGTATTTTATTGAACGTTACTCGTGACTTCCCAAAAAAATCAGAGAGATTTTTTTTATTCAAACAGTGGTTATAGATCAGTCTATCAACACCATCAACACTATCATCAGAAACAGATACTCTTGATGAAGCCATCAGAGATTCCTTTAGAGAAATCTGCTCGCTTTTCATGCGCTGACCAACGAGGGCGATCTTTTCAAGTAAATTCATGGTTATGACCTTTTTGCACTGAAAACCGACTTTTACGCATATATGTAAACTTTACGTATAATGCGTCCATTTCCTTGTTATGCGTACAATTCTATCCTTAGTTTCAATCTTAAGCTAATGTTTGTTTACTTTTTTATGATTTTTTGTGAGCTTAACTTGCAGATGTGAGCTCAGACTCTCTAGTCCATACCTAATGCACAACCTGTTTAAACCACGATTCTTGTCTCCTTCTCTACGCTTTGAAGTTAAGAGCTCCATTAATGAATCTTCACGCCTACCCTATTTCTTGCTTAGACCCTAAAATCTATCTCACCGGTGTGCTGATATACGTTTCCTAACTGTGAACCGTTGTCGTCAGTCCAGTCTAAAGATATGAGGTGTTAATCTCTTGAGGAGGCACACTACGAATTATGGGAGCAGAGTTAGCAACCTCACCCCGAAATGAAACCCAACTTAAGGAGGCAACCCCAGTGTGGAGATTAAGGGGGTTAAATCTGCCAGCGGCTGACAGTGTCCCAGCTGCTGCTCAGTCACACCACGCCCTGATTTAATCCCCTGCCCGGTATTGTAATGACCGAAAAAAACCCGTGCACTGGTGTCGGCAGACCGGCATGCATGAATATGACGTTAATCTGTATCAGCAGGCACTTTTCGCATAATGGGAGCAAGTGATAGCAACGCCGCCCAGAACGGAATGCCAACATCAGGACTGAACCCAAGTTTGGCGATTAAGGGGGTTAAATTTGCAAGCGGATGACAGTGCCCCCAGCTGCTGCTCAGTCACACCACGCTTGATTAAATCTCTCGCCAGGTCTTGTTTTGACCGAAAATAGCCCAAGCACTGATGTCGGCAGACCGGCATATAGGAATATGACGTTAATCTGTATCAGCAGGTACATTTCGCATTATGTGAGCAAGTGATAGCAACCCAGCCCGGAACTGAAGGCCAGCATGAGGACAGAACCCCAGTTTGGCGATTAAGGGGGTTAAATCTCACAGCGGCTGACAGTGCCTTCAGATGCTGCTCAGGCATACTACTCTCCCTGATATAATCTCCCATATGTTCTTGAGATCGTCGGAAATCGCCCATGCACCGGTGTCGGCAGACCGGTATGCAGTAATGTGAATTTAATCTGCATCATCAAGCACATTTCGTATTATGGAAGTAAGTGTTAGTAAACCAAAGCCCGCCCAGAACGGAAGGTCAACATCAGAACAGAATCCCAGTTTGGCGATTAAGGGTGTTAAATCTGCAAGCTGCTGACAGTGCCCCAGTTGCTGCTCAGTCACACCACGCCCTGATAGAATCTCCTGCCCGGAAATGTGATGACCGAAAAAAGCCCGTGCACTGGTGTCGGCAGACCGGCACGCAGGAATATGACGTTAATCTGTATCAGGAGGCACATTTCGCATTATGGGAGCAAGCGATAGCAACCCAAGCCCAGAACTGAAGGCCAGCATCAGGACAGAACCCCAGTATGGCGATTAAGGGGGTTAAATCCGCCAGTGGCAATAAGATCCCGAGCGGTGTTTAAGAAATATTTCCCGAAGGACAATCTTCCGCTCGTACGATGAATATAGTGTTCAACCCGGGAGAGGGATCACTTAACCTGCTTAGCCTAAATCTTACGTCATTCTCTAAACGGAGTTTAAGCTTAATGGTCCTGAGAAAGTTAAAAGGACTACCCATAATGACGGTTTGAGATGGCGAATAAGGGTTTTTCTGCCAGCGGCTGACATTGCCCCAGCTTCTGCTCAGTCACACCACGCCTGATTAAATCTTCCGCCAGGTCTTGTTATGACCGAAAATTGTCCGTGCACTAGAGTCGTAAGACCTGCATACAGGAATGAGGCGTAAATCTTTATCAGGTGGCAAGGTTCGCATCATGGGAGCAAGGGTCTTGAACTGGAGGTTAACATCATAAAATCCCAGATTGGCGATTAAGGGTGTTAAATCTGACAGCGACTGAAAGTGCCTTCAGATGCTGCTCAGGTATATTACACCCTGAAAAAATCAAGCATCTGTGCTTGCGAATATCGGAAAAGGCCATGCACCGGTGTCGGCAGACCGGCATGGGCAATGAGACGTTAATCTGTATCAGCTGGCGCATTTCGTATCATGGGAACAAGTGTTAGCAACCCTCTCCAGGACGGAAGGACACTATCAGGACTGATCCCAGTTTGGCGATTAAGGGGGTTAAATCTGCCAGCGGCTGACAGTGCCTTCTGATGCTGCTCAGACATACTATGCACAGATATAATCACCCGTCCGTCCTTGTGATTATCGGAAAAGGCCATGCACCGGAGTCGGCAGACCGGTATGCAGTGATGTGACTTTAATCTTTATCAGCAGGCGCATTTCGTATTAAGGGAGCAAGTGTTAGCAACCCTGCCCAGGACGGAAGGACACTATCAGGACTGAACGCCAGTTTGGCGATTAAGGGGGTTAAATCTGCCAGTGGCTGACAGTGCCTTCTGATGCTGCTCAGACATACTATGCACAGATATAATCACCCGTCCGTCCTTGTGATTATCGGAAAAGGCCATGCACCGGAGTCGGCAAACCGGTATGCAGTGATGTGACTTTAATCTTTATCAGCAGGCGCATTTCGTATTAAGGGAGCCAGTGTTAGCAACCCTGCCCAGGACGGAAGGACACTATCAGGACTGAACGCCAGTTTGGCGATTAAGGGGGTTAAATCTGCAAGCGGATGACAGTGCCCCAGCTGCTGCTCAGTCACACCACGTCCTGATAAAATCTCCTGCCCGGTAATGTGATGACCGAAAAAAGCCCGTGCACTGGTGTCGGCAGACCGGCACGCAGGAATATGACGTTAATCTGTATCAGCAGGTACATCTCGCATTAGGGAGCAAGTGATAGCAACCCCGCCCAGAACTGAAGGCCAGCATGAGGACAGAACCCCAGTTTGGCGATTAAGGGGGTTAAATCCGGCAGCGTGAGTAAGTGCCCGTGCTGTGTTAAAGAAATATTCCCTAAGGACAATCTTCCGCTCGGCCTTTTGTATAAAGTTGTCACCCCGGGAGCGGGGATCACTTTACCTGCTTAGCCTAAATCTTACGTCAATCGCTATCCGGAATTTTAGCTTAATGGTCCTGAGCAAGTTAAAAGGGCTACCCATAATGACGTCCCCAGATGGTGATAAAGGAGTTAATTCCGCCTTCGGCTTACAGTGCCGCAGCTGCTGCTCAGCAACACCACGCCCTGATTAAATCTCCCGCCTGTCCTTGTGATGACTGGATTGGCCCCTATATTTCCATACACTTTTTATCACTTAACCCATGACTGGTTCGTCGCCGCAGATATTCCCGTGGCGAACGATACCCCAGTGCACTATGCGGATGCCATTCGTTGTAATGTTCGAAGGCCTCCGCAAGGTTCTTTACCGCTGTTAACCCGTCGGGTTTCGGCATGATGCTGATGTAATCGCGCTTCATCGTTTTCACGAAGCTCTCTGCCATCCCGTTGCTTTCCGGGCTACGTACCGCCGTATGTTTAGGCTCCAGTCCTACCATTCTGGCGAACTGACGCGTCTGATAAGAACGGTAGGCTGAACCGTTGTCTGTCAGCCACTCAACTGGGGATGTCGGCAGGCTGTTACCGAAGCGACGCTCCACGGCACCCAGCATGACGTCCTGCACGGTTTCACTGTCATATCCACCGTTACTGGCCGCCCAGTAAAGTGCCTCGCGATCGCAACAGTCCAGAGCGAACGTGACCCGCAGTTTTTCACCGTTATCACAGCTGAACTCGAAGCCGTCAGAGCACCACCGCTGGTTACTTTCTCCAACGGCCACTTTCCTGTATGCGCCCGCTTCGATGGCGGTATTTCCGGTTTACGCTCAAGCAGCAGCGCATTCTGACGCATGATGCGGTATACGCGTTTGGCATTGATCACCGCCATGTCGTCAGTTTCTGATTGTCTGCGCAGCAGTGCCCATACCCGACGATAACCATAGGTGGGCAGATCGCCGATAACGGTATGGATACGGGCCAGCGCGTCAGTATCATCAGGCTTGCGCTTGCACCGACGATCCTGCCAGTCCTTCGACCGACGGGCCATGGCATGCAGTTGCGCACGTGAGACCCGGAGGCAACGACTGACAAGGCTTATTCGCCATCCTCCGGCAACAAGGGCACGTGCGCTATCCACTTTTTTTGTCGGCCATATTCAACGGCTTCTTTTAGCAGCTCGTTTTCCATGGTTTTCTTGCCCAACAGGCGCTGCAGCTCTTTAATTTGCTTCATCGCAGATGCCAGCTCCGACGCGGGCACAACCTGTTCTCCTGCGGCAACGGCTGTAAGGCTGCCTTCCTGATACTGCTTACGCCACAGGAACAGCTGACTGGCAGCAACGCCATGCTGACGGGCGACCAGCGACACGGTCATTCCGGGCTCAAAACTCTGCTGAACAATGGCGATTTTTTCCTGAACACTTCGCCGTCTGCGCTTCTCTGGACCTAAAACATCAATCATTCGGACTCCAACGACTAGTCTAAAAACTAGTATTAAGACTATCACTAACTTAAGTGATACCAACTGTCTGGAGATTCAGGGGGCCAGTCTAATGACCAAAAATAGTCCGTGCACTGGCGTCGTAAGACCGGCATACAGGAATGAGGCGTTAATCTTTATTAGGTGGCAGGATTCGCATCATGGGAGCAAGGGCCCTAGAACTGTAGACTAACATTAGAAAATCACAGTTTGGCGATAAAGGGGGTTAAATAAGTTAAAAGTCTTCGGTGAGCAAATTGGATAAATTTTCAGAAACCAAACCGTTAATAATAAACTTTTAGAAGAATGATTAAAGGATATTAAGTTTTGTATGCAAAATGACACCAGTGATCTGTTTTCACTAATAATGCCGCGCTACTTTGATTACCTTTGGTAAACAAAAATGTAATTTACGTGATTTTCATCTTATAATGTCAGTATTGAAGTTATAAATTTTGTTTACTTAATGCGTACACAACCTAACTGCGATTTGTATTTATGTCACTGTTTTTACACCACATTAATTATAAAACCAAAATTTGCAGCACAGTGATGAACTCATTAAGTCACAACCTCATTTGTTTACTTAAGGCATACAATAAAAAACCAGATTCTTATGAGACATCTGGTTTAATTATTTTTGCTTGAAGATATTTACTCTACGCGGCCAAACCCGCTGCTACTTCTTGAGCATAGAGAATTTCTATTGCCTCGCCATAGCTACAATTCTCGCGGCTTTGAATTTCCCATAATTTACTCCTGTCAGCACTATCCGTAGTAAAACAAAGCTCCATTTTCCGGTCTACGTATAACCGACAGATCTCTTGGAAGTTTTCGAACCTGACTAACATCTCTGAAAACACCTTTTTGACTGTACGAATATTTTTCATACGTTCATATTCTGCATCTGAAGTAGAAAAATATTTATTAGCCTTCATTGCTTCAATGCTTTCTTTTTCTTGTTTCATGATTATCTTCCAAGGCGAGTTAGCAGTCAGGGCCCGGCCAACAGAAGAAGTAAAATAATCTTCAAACGACTGTGTGATACAGATGCCAGCGCAGTTTGTTTTCCTGAACCTACGCCATGCCGCTTCGAGGAAGGAAGAGAAGAATTGGTTTGATTGATTTCCGGCACCTGATGAATTATCAGGACGAATGTACTCCCATGCTTCATCAAGGATGAACAAGCGACGACGCCCATCTTTTTTGATGAACATTGCATGCTGGGCAGCCTGAATGATAGACATTAATACAACTGTCTGAAGGTGGGGGGTGCCTTTTAGCTCCTCCAGTTCCAAAACAATAAATCTGCTGTCGAAGTTGATTGGAGGCAACGTATCGGTAAACCGGTGCCCATAAATTCCACCTTCGCACCATGCTCCGAGTTGCTCCCCAATATCCTTTATACGTTTGTCTTCATGCTTCTTGCAACGCAGAGCAAAGCCGGTTATTGAACCGGTCCGACCTGATTTTCTGGATTCTTGGTACTCTTCTGCAATAAGCTGAAGCATCACTGATTGTTGATAATCATCGATAAGGCCTTTCTCTGAAGCCATAATTTTTAGCTGATTCAAAACCATTATGGTCTGAGCAACTTTGTCTTTTTCTGCATCGTTTGAAGTTGATTCACCGGTAAATTCAGGTGCTTCGTTAAATACATCGTCGTTAACAGTGATGTCAGTTAGGAAGGCAAAGGGATTTAGGGTGAAGTCAGGGGTTTTACCGAAATCAATAAATTGACTGTTTGTATATTGTTCCGCAATCCCCTGGTAAGAACGGCCCACGTCCACAACAAATACTTGAGCACCGTCAGGATCATCATCTGGGTATTCGTTTTCTAAAAAATGCTTAAATGTTGAGCGATAATGAACGAGGTTATTAGATCGCGGTCCAGCTCCAAGATAGTTATTGATTAGATATGCTGTCCAGAATGACTTCCCTGCACCTGACGTTGCACCAATAACCATGTTATAGCTTGCAGAAGTCTTGAAAATATCAAGTCCCATGAGTTGACCTTCACGAGAAACTAAACTCAGTACTGGTCTATCTGTATTACCTTTCCAGGGCCCAAAGATCGGTGTCATATGAGCCGCTCCGGTGTTGCTCACTACTTCGGAACGGTCAAGGTCGAAAATTGTCTTTGGGTCATTGCACATTGGCAGACATGACATAAATGACGGGAAAACGATAAAGGAATCATCTGCTACTTTGACCCGGCTTTCGAGGTAAAAGGATTTGAGATCGTTAGCTGCTGTCTGCACAGAATTGGCATTACTACCCATAACAGTGAAAGTAAGATACCCTCTTAAAAGCTTTGCGCCATCCTCAAGCTCGCGAGTTACGGCCATGTAGTCATTATCCATATCCCGCAGGCGAGGGCAGAATGTGACAACTGAAGGTATACTTGCCTGTTTATTAGTGATTGCTTTGTAGCGGACGTTTTCTTTTGACAACTTGAGCGGATCGGCAAACTGAACAGTCTGAGTGATCATAAATGGGCTGAAAATTGTCTTACGTCCATGCATCCAGTTAACTACTAACTCATACATACAACCGAAATTGACGTATTCAGGAAACTTTACAACGGAAAGTTGTTTGAAGTAACGATGCTCAGATTCGTCGTCACTTTGTGTGACTGATGAGAAATGATTTTCTGTGACTGTATACTTACGGCCGGGAACGTTAACTTGTTCATTAAGCCTTTTCATAGTGTTAACGTCTATGAAACCTTCAGCCCACCGGGAGTTCTTTCCGGGGTTTACGACCTTATCTATACAATAGAGCCAGTTTTCTGCATCGACCTTAAACGGATGCAATCCAATCGTAATTAACTTACTTACAAGTTCAGAGTAAAGTGAATCGATACGCGAATGTTCCAGCTCGGTAGGAAGGGCAGACTGTAAAGGAATCGATAGCGAGATCCATACCTGAAAATCCCTCAACATAAGGTTATCATGATCAGGTTTTAAAGGCTTATGCATACTTCTGTCGTAGTAGTCCAACTGATAACCATTAAGCAGATCTGCTTTAAGCTTATCGTTCCCAGTCATACGCCCACCTCGCACAGCTGACCAAGCACTAAGCTGTAAAGTCAGGTCTGGCAATGCAGTCAGAGATATTTGACAGACAGTATCTGTAGGGAAATCCATTTTGAACATTTCAGCAAGAACATCTTGCTGATTATCAAAAACTCCAGGGGATGGATTACAGATAAACATAAACCCTAATCTGTTGCCATCAATCAAAAAATAGTGAGTCCCTGCTAATTGATCGTAAACAGGGATAAACCCACCTAATTGATGGCGATTTAAACCGCTATTGTAATTATTGATAGCTTCCATATTTGACCTTACAGTTGTCTAACAATGCCGTTCGAAGAGACAGCTTTAGTTGCTTTTTGTTGCTGCTGCATATTTTCCCGGGCCGCATCCTGTACTTCTAAAGGAACTATGCGAGCTGGGTTTGAGGTCGAATTCTTGCCAGCAATCCATGTTTGCGGTTTTACGTTGACATAAACGTAGCCGGGAAGATTAAGCGCATCGTTATCATCGGTATAAGGTGCAAAAGTAATTCTCATTACTTTCCCCTGTTGCAGAACAGCAAGTGGTTCAGGAGCCACTACAGCTTGTTTATAACCTTGCGAACGGTATTGCTGGATCTGCCCAGGGTTGAGAGTCGGGTTAACGGGCTGGCCATTGTAAAGAGAGTACATATCCTTACCAGGGCTGATATCAGAATTAGGTGCAACGTAGCGTGGGGCATTTCCAGCAGAAACCGGATAGCTTGTTTGTTTAACGACTTCCGCAGCCGGATGAACGAAAGGGTTACCAGTTGAAGAGGCAGTGCTATAACTGCTAGTCATCCTTACGTTTGAATTAACCGGTACACCAGAAATAGGCCGTGGTCCAATGGATGAAGTAGGGGCACCCATTTTTAAAGTTTTATCGTACATGACAGGTAACTGACCAACTGGCTTAATTTCGGTTTTTGAATAAGCCACAGGCTGATTTTTAAGGGTAGTAGACTGTGGATATTTGACTTCCCCTGGAGGGCTAATTTCAGTTGGATAACGGCTGTCATTGACAGCCGATTTCTCCTTTCCCGATTCCGACTCTTCCCCCGCCAGTGCAGACAGATCATCTCGATTATTAGTTAACTCCATAACTTCGCGAGGACCTTTACAGATAACGCCCTTTTCAATGCCTGGACATTCGGATTCGGAACTACCGATGGAGCACCCCGTAAGATATGAGGATGTACCTACAACCAGAGCACTGAGTACCAATCTTTTGATGTTCATAAACTAGCCTTAATTTGTCTCAAATGGATTTTTTAAGAGAGGTTCAACGCTTTGGTTCAACCAGTAGTCGAAATCTTTTGGAATGCCATTACCAGCCAAACCATCCTGTCTGACAACTGAAGGTACACCCTGCAATTTATAAATTCCTGCGAGCATCAATGACGCTACCAAAGGTTCCGCCGGACATTCTTCTGCTTCTTTTTGAGAGAGCAATCTTTTTTCAATGTCGGATTTGCTTCCCATTAGCCAACGAAGAATATCGAGGTTGTTTATTTTTCCTTTTTCTTTACTACACCAGAGCCTTCTAAGCTCTTCTTTTGGCTCACCGGGTGAGGGAACTAAAACAATATCTATCCGATACTTGTCCCGATCTGCATAGAATTTCTTAACAAGTTCCATGCAACCGTCACAATCAAGTGTTATGAAAATGGCTGCTTGTCTTTTAAGCTTTGAATTTCCCAGAGGAATGGACGCTACAGTTTCCAGAGGGAAGGGGGCCTCATCAAGACTAATAAAATAGGAATTCCTGATTTCTTCTACAGTCAGAACAGGTTTACGTTTAATTACATCAACAAGGCTTCCCCCAGTAAGGGAGTATCGGCCATCGGTCGTTACTGCCATTAGCTGCGAACGTTCGTCCTGAAAGAGGTATAGCCCACCAGAAGGAATGTATATGGCATCCTTAGGTTTATATCCTTTCATTTTTGATAACACACCCGAGATCTGACTGGGTGAAACGCCACCTTCCTTTGCCTTTGCCATTAACGCAGCAGCATCACTATTAGTTAGGACCTGCTCTGAAGCATAAGTGACCGTATTCGCCATAATGGCGAAAGCCGCCATTAAAGGGAAAAGTAACTTTTTCACTATTGGGTGCCCTCTACTTCTTTGCATTATAAGAACTTGATTGTACCGCTTCAGAGCTATCTTCAAGTTCCATATAAGTGACGATTTCAACACTATCCGGTACAGTAACGGCAAGCGTTGCATCAATAATTAAATAGCCACGGTCACGGTAGATCTTCATTAATGTTCTGAAATATTCTTCGAATTGAGATCTATCATTGTCAGCAGTACGGCCTCCGTGATGCTTGAAAAATTCCTTACGTAATTCAGGCATGTCAAGCACTGCAATCTTGTACGAAGGCTGGGATTGTTTATTGAAGTAATCGTAAACATTCATAAAGCCTTTATAACCATAAATAATGACCAATACGGCAAAGGCGAAGAAAAATAAATACTTCAATATTTTTTCAATATCAATTTCGAAGGTAATTTTTTTTGTTGTCCTTTCTCGCACCATTTTTTTAGTGATTTCAGGTCCAGCTGATTCAGGCGATTCTTTTTTTTCTAAACTATCCATTTAAACCTCAGCGACTGGTCAGATTCGTTGGAATTGTAGTTCCGGTCTGAACGACAAATGTAATAGCTCGGCCAGGGCTAATTTCTACGATTGGCCACTGTTGTTCTGCAATTGCGGTGTAGTAATCGACGAGTCGATTAAGACCACCTTGAGCTGCACCAGCCCCGGCTAATGCCCCAAGTGCACCAAAATTAGGGGACTGATACTGAGCCTGTGAATTAGGGTCGATGTTAAGTGAAGATACCTTACTGGGACTTAAGCTACCGGCAAGTGAAGAAAGTCCACCGGCAAATGCAGCTCCTGCAATTGCGTTACCATTTCGGCTGATAAGCGTGCCTCGGATCCCATTTTTTCCGTCATTTTCACTTACAGCATATGCTTCCAGTTTTACGTCAAAAGCTTTCCCTTTTGAATTAACACAAGAGATAGAAGTGGCACGTATGTAAGCACGCTGTGACGCCAGATCACCAACAGCTGAACCCAGAAGGTTACAGTCACGCAAATCCATGGTGAAATTATTGGGCATGATGACATCTTTTTTAATACGCATCGTTACTGGCATTGGTTCTGATTTGGAAGAAAGGCTTGTAGGCGCTTCAAGCCCGGTAATCAGAACACCAGTGATAATAGATGTTGCCGGAAGAAACATTTCATCTTTTCGGGCAGCATGCCGCGCTTTGCTATCAACTGGCGCAGTACCATCACCTCGTACAGTCCGAGTTGGCGCTTTATCTCCTGCAATGACCTCTCTGCCTTCCTTGATTCTGTTTTCAGACACGGGCATAACCTGAATGACACCATCGGTACCATTAGTCTTAATGGAACTTTGTGTGATTGTTCTCATTGGGCTATTACGCGTAGGTGTGATAGAAGCGTAATTAGGGTTTACGCCATTAATCGGCGCATTAGCATTAAGCTGATAAGGAGCTGCCGGTGCCTGCTCATTAATCGTTTTACGCGAACTACCAGCATCCAAGTTACGATTGCCGTTTCGATTTGTCTGCATATCATTAATTTGCTGAGACAGCTGCTGAAGTTGAGAAGTTAAACTTGCAACTTGGGCTTTAGTTTCCTGTTGGGCTTTTTCTGCTTTTTCGCGGTCCTCTTTCGCCGCATTTTGGTCAAGTCGGTTTTGCTTAACCATTTCTTTATATACTTTCTGGCTTTCTTCATTACTCAATTTGTTCATTTGCGAATCATCTAACAACAAATTGGTCTGCATGTCTTTTTTCTGTGTTTTCTTTTCTTTCTTAACTGGTGTGGAAAAAATAGACTGGCTAATAATATAAACAATCACTACCAGCAGAGCGCCAATAACAGAAAGTCTGACGGTCTTATTTTCCCAGGCCTTTTTAATGTCCATGATTAGCTCCACTTGTAGGTTTCTGGAATCGTTTAATTTTTAGATTTCGTTCGCTGTCAGACATCTGAGGAACGATATAGGGTTCACCTGCTCTGGCCCAGTTTTCACGAACAGATGGATGATTCATTTCAGCTTTATCTATCTGGCTCGTTCTAGATATTTCATGTTTGTAATTAGGTTCCAAAACGTTACTTTTGTGATAGTCAAAAGCATTCTCCTCATTAATATTGCCCTCTCCTACAAATTTATCAATAAGAGTTGGATCGTTCATTATTACTGTCTGAACGGGAAAAGCGTTACTGCCATCTTCGATACTAATGGATGCGTCCGGAACGATTAATACACTCCTTTTTGGTATATATTCTGACCTGTAGTAAAAGCTGGTTAAAGCAAATACGACAAAACCAATCACGGTGGCCCCAAGCAGAGCAGGCAAAGTAACTTTTCCCATATTATTTTCTGATTAGACTTGGTCTGGTTGTAACCCGGGCCTCGCGTTCCTTGAACAATTTATCCCGGACTATGTAAAGCTCTGTTTCTTCTCCCGGTTGCAGGTATGCTTTATCAAATAAAGCACTTGCAATAACGCCTTCTGCCATACACTGCTGATCAGCAACGATTTGACCGTATGGTTTATCGTTTTTCACAAGAATTACATCAATAAGTTCACGTGAGCCAACCAGTCTCTGACCGAGCTTTGCATACATATTAAAGTTACATGGTGACTGCTCTGGCGCAGGAATACGAGAAAGTCGGTCCTGTTGTAAACTGAATCCTGAAGGGACCTCACCAAGAGCCACAGGAGTCAATAAATCAATGATTCTTTGTTTATGATCGTCTTGTTTTGGATCCGTTGGAGCCAGTTCTTCTGACTGGGAGCGGGCCAACATTTCCTCATAGTTTTGCTTATCCAATGAGGTTTCACGTTTGGCTTGCATAGATGGGCTTAAAGATGTAGTAACTGAAATCATCGCACCGGGAACATCAAGCGGTACCAGGGTCAGGTTATAGGTCGATTCAGGTACCTGATCTTCAGACAACATAATCCCGATTGGTTTATCGGTATTAGTTGAAATAAAGACATCGCCACCATTAACAAATATGCTTGCCTCTTCAGCAGGGGTAGAAGTACTGACAGAAGCATTCTTGAAGCTGGTCGATATTCTGTTTTGAAGTCCTCGTGAAACTGGCAGTACCACATTCCCACCAGGCGGCACATTTACACGCTGAACTTCTTTATATCGGTTACGAGCTTCGACATAAAGTTCATCGGCTTTTGACGTGGCGGTCGCATTGGTTGCATTCTGCTGGGAAGAGGTACCTGTTGGTCTCCCATAGCTATCAATTGCACCAGATCGGGTCTGTGCGTCAAATCCGGGGAGACTAGGATTATTTGATAATGCTCCAGTAATAGCGCTTACCGCAGGCGAAGCATTGCTGGCTGGGGAAAGTTGCACGGTAGGGAGATCAGTTGTAGGTTTTTGTCCCTGCGCATTACCGGCTTCACTAAGGTTTGTTTGTGCACCTGACTGTTCAGAACCAGCTTGACCCGGAATAATGGCTTTTGCAGCTCCATTCTGAAATCCGTCAGCACCAACTGGCATTACAACCGGGTTATTAATTGTTGCTGGCAATTGGTATTCTTCAGCGATTACGCAGTTCGAAGTCGTGAGCATGATCAATGCTGTAATTGCGTTGAAGCCTAAGCCCTTTTTTTTAATCATCACTTGTTACCTGTAGACGGTGGCGGATTATCCAGCGTTGCCAGTTGCTCTTTGCCGTTTATCGTAATTTTTTTAATATTCGGTGTTCCGGAATATTGATTTACATATGCAATTCTTGGGCGACCATTTTTCATCCCGAGAACCCATTCATAAGTCCATTTCGATGATTCAGTTTTGTCCGGAACATTTACAAGTCGAGTCGTTTTGGTACCCCAGACATAGACCATGTCATTTTTTGGATCAAAGTAAATATCATTAGGCTTAAAGGTCTGCTCAACACCACGAGCCTGCATGATATTTATCTGCTCCTGTAAAGACTCACTCGTTTTAGCCTGTAGTTCAGGTGAAAGGGCATCGAGGACATAGGCCGTCACAAAGGAAATATTAGTTGGATTAATATTCCCTAAAAGGGTACTAAAAAAGAGAGCCCATTGTGTTTTATAAGATTCCGATGCTTTGTTACCAACAACCGTGATCTCTTCATTCATGTTTGGAGGGGTAACAATCGTCACTGGGTCAGTGAAAAAAAGAATCTTTGCAACCAATAACCCAATGACGGCTATTGAAACAGTATTAATGCGGATAAGTTTTGTATCACGATTAATCAGGGCGCTGTATGTAATTCCAGCACCTGACGCTTCAGCTTGTGGGCTAAATCGTTTTTTAATGTCCAAAAAACGTCCCTTAGCACTTTCATCTTTCTTTACGTATGACTGTTCAAGATCACCGTTTTCATCCTTTTTAGATTTTTTGAAAAAAGGGATGTTAATGCCACTTAGCATTTTCATTCATAGCTCCATCAAGAATACAAATCTCTGATAAATGGATCGTTGAAATAACGGCTACTAAAAACTGCTTTACCTGGCAAAAAACCGAGCCACCAGAGTTTGTGTTTTAGCAATCCTCTTATTCCTGACTCAGCTGCTTTGTTATACGCAATCCAATACACAACCGCTGCTACAACAGAAAACCCGAAGCATTCGAAGATATTCCCAAATGCAACCAGAATGAATGCAAGCCCTAATTTTTTGGCATCCCAAAACAAAATCAGTAGAGGCATGTTGATCCTGAAAGGGAATCTATAGGTATGCTGAGGAACGTCGTTCTGCTTACTCATTAAAAATCCAGAGAGGGGGATGAACCCCCTCATGCATGATTAACAATAAATTACAGCGGTACGCCAGCATCCATAAAGGTGCTGATAATTTTCTCGCCGTTGGCCATTACCAGCATCATGAATAATGAAACCAGTGCCAGGCCCGGGTTAGGCTTAAGGACAGAGAAATATACGCTTGAGATCAACATCGCGGCTGCCAGAATTTTGCCCGGAGCTCCAGTCATACTTTCACTCATGTATGACCAAATATCTCCCAGTGCCCCATCATCTGAACCCGCATATGCCAGACCGCAAAAAAGCACGGTCAGCAGAACAAACAAAATCACTTTTGCGCTTTTTGTTTTAAAAAGTGCAGCCGTGTTAGATTTCTTTTCACTAAGGCCAATATTTAAAGAAAGTTCCATAATTACTCCGTGTAGATTTGAGTTCACGTAAACGCGAATGAATAATACTTTTTTATTCCGATCCTTCCGTTCGCATAAACCCCCTTTTTTTAACGTTTAGCGATTGGTGAATTTTTAAGCAAAGGGCCTAAAGCATAATCTTTGAAAGGTACCAGTGAACGCTTAGTAAAAGTTTGAAAGAGGGGAGGGGGTAAGATTACGTTAAGCTCAATCCTGAAGCTGATGAGACTCCTCAAGCATAAAAGTCACTTTTGATGGTTTGAAAAGCTCTAACTAGATATCGGGCAGGTAACTAAGCTTCATATCTAATCTTTTTTGTTCCCTTATTATCTATCTCTTGATTCTGAGAAGGCCGCATATCACTGTGCTCCCTGGTTCGGCAACTATCAGTTGGAGAAACTACATACAATCCTCGGGCCGGTGCGTCATTCATCTAAATGCCTTTTACACCTCTGGGCGTGAGTGGGACTTTGTCTTGTCCATACGAACATCATTCATTCGAATGCTTTTGGCCAATGCTATTTAAGCAAATGCTTTCTGGCTGAGTCCTTTTGCGAATGAGTCTTTGATATAACTGCATGAATTTTGGGTTGTTTGGTGTACTAACAAAACAAAGGCATTTCTTTGAATGCCATTGGAGTTGTGATGCTTCTGATATTTTTTTGATCTCATATCAAGCACATAGTCCTTCTGATGCCCAATGTCATAGATGTCTTGGACCATTCTCGCTCTTAACAAAGCTGAACTGTGTGTCATTCGACCTAATGCCATTCACCAAAATGCCTTTTTATACCACTGCATAGCTATGCTCGGGATACAGTGGCAAACAAAAGCATTTCAATGAATGAATTTTTGGGATACCGACATCAAAAGCATTTGTATGAATGTAAGAGGCGTAATCCACAAAAGGCATTCACGTGAATAGAGTGCGCACGAAACCATCTTGCTCAACGGCATTTAATGAATGGGCTAGCATGTACGCTTGAGTCAGAAAGGCATACAGATGAATAGTCAGGAGTTCGTTTGAAAAGTTACTTTTTTGCACATTAAGCCGAGATGTAAGACCAGTAGTAAAAGAAGCACTAAGCATAGCACTGATAAATAACTTATTTTTCAGCAGGTTATAACCAGTGCATACCAGATAGCTTTCAACCTTGTTTGGCAAGGGCCAGCTTAGGGCTTCTTTTGAAGATCTGAAATTGTATGTCGCGACCTTTCTTAACTTCTTGATAATCGAGATATCCGATAGATTCAAGTTCCCGCATTGCTTTACGAATTATCTGGTTTTGCGTACGAATAGGGGTTGTAAGAAGCAACCTTTCCCTCAACCGTTTCATATTAACGAACAACGTACCAGCTGGCATTGCTTCAAAATAAATATAGAGAGATTGCGCAGCTTCTTTTTTAGCCAAAATGTATAGAACCTGAAGGCTTAACAATGTCTTATGGTCGTAACGATACAGTTCCCACATAGAAGGATCCCCAACCAGCTCAACAGTATCGCTTTTTGGATCAATCATAGCCTTCTGCACCAGATGCGTTACTGTGAACCGACCACTACGAGAGTCTGAGAAGGCAAGCACTACCGATGCAAGGTTCATTAATGACTCTTTAAAGCGCGCACGAGTTCGTTTGTTGATGTTTGTTGAACTGATACCACACATCTTCGCAAACTCGTTAAAAGTCAGGCTAATCTTCTCGGAAGTAAAACCATATTTACTGAAAGCCATGATGATCCCGAGCCAGCATTTAAAGTCGGTAGACATAGATAGTTTGACACCAGTTATCTTGATGTCGTCATAACCCTCCGATCTTGCAATTTCCATACACGAAAGCTCATCAGAGGCATCAACTTCAAAGTTTCGGTCGCGGTTTTCTTTTGTGCCGACAGGGGTAAATACACTCAATCTCAGCAGGGCCACGGGCTGAACCGACTTGGACGAGTTAGGCGTCAGTTGATAAGTCTTACCTGATTCATTACTGGTTACGTCAAAAGGATGGATTAACTCGTTGTTTTTAATCATTAACTTAACTCGTCGGTGATAAGATTTTCATTTGGCAAACTGTTTATAACATATTCTTGCAAATGCTTTTTACGCATTTACCTAAATGCCATAAGCATTCCAGTAAATGCCTTCCTTATTCATTCAAATGCTTTTCGCATGCATCCGAATGCCGGATCCTTTCATAAAGTTACTATAATCAATGAGTTAAAGATGCCGTGATCTTTACTTGAACTCTATTGATCTTTAGTGATCTAAAGAATTGATCTAACCTGTTGAAAACAATGATAAGTCCATATAAAACAAGGAATAGCGCTCCTTTATCAATATCTACAGATCGCAAACGGAAATGAAAGTGGGTTTACTATCATTGTTTTATTCAAGACAGTTTTTATTTTAATTTTATTAAGCAAATTTTTTGAGTTTACCTTTTAGATGTATCAGCCCTATTTGGCAAATTTGAGGTTCATGTATCATGTAGTAAACAGGAGGAAGATATGAACAACAGCAAACATACAGTCATTGAAGTGGATACTAATCTAGTTGAAATTGAAAAGGGATTTAATCCCCGAGAGGCGGTAATCGGAGATTTGTGTTACGAACAAGAACCTGTCAAATCGATGATTGTGTCAATCAAACAAGCCTTTAAGGAAGGAAGGCAGGTTGATATGATCAAGGTCGTAAAAAGAAAAGGTAAATATTTAGTTCGTCAAGGTCATACTCGTTTTCATGGCTTAAAATTAGCAATTTCTGAAGGTGCTAATATTCCAAAATTATCTGTTATCTTAATCGATTATAAAAACGAAATTGAAGAATACCTTGAGAACCTCGATGGTAACAGAAGCAATGGGCTAAATCCGGTTGGGCAAGCTCATGCATTAGCTCATGCTGTTAGTCTCGGGTATTCGGTTGAAGAACTAGCAATGCGATATCAACGATCAACTACCGCAATTCGTAATATGCTAAAAATCCTTGATATGCCATTAGAGCTTCAACGTTTGATTAGCCTAAATCTAATCAAAAAAACGCTCGCCATTGAAATAATGTTAAAATATTCCAACGATCACAAAATGGTTTTAAAACATATAGAAGGTTTCTTACCTGGCGTTAAGAATATTGAGACTACAACGAGCAAAATTGTAGGCATACCTGAACACAATGCAGCTGGAGCAGGACCAGACACCTTAAATAAAGGCGGACCAGAAAAGAAAAATTCGGCAGTCACACGTAAGACTTTGGGTATTAAGCGCCTCTCGCATAAGAAAACAGAACGGCTAAAATCTGAATTTCTTGAGCTTGTGGAAAGTACACATACGGAATCTATAACGAATACTCAAACAGAACTAAAATTTGGTAGAGATAGTGCACACTTGTTCAAAAATGTTGATAGTAAAAATGTAATATTTTCTGATGATGGTGTTCAAATAATCTTGAATGATGAAAAGCTAAATATTTTATTGTCTTTACTTAACGACGAAAATACAGCAATCATTCTTTCTAAACCAAAATTAGAAGAGCTTCTGGAAATTCGAGATCTCCTTAAGGAATAAAAACCCGAGGATTAGTTGAGTGATTAAACCTATAAAGCTGACTCTTATCGATAATTATAATGATTTGCTTCTAACTCATGAAGTCCTTAAACGCAACATGGAAGAGTTAGAACACGGTAAACGTTTTGACCAATTTCCTGAAGGGCATGACCACTATGAAAAAACTGTGAAAGAAGCTGTAGCAATCGTAGAGGCACGTTTGGAGGTGTTTCGAAAATGAAATCTCTTTTCTTTACTCTTGATGGTCATATGGTACCAGCCTCAGTGAATGTATCCCTTAACGGAGATGGAAATTATTATGCACCTATCGAAAGAGAATGTAACGAATGTGCGGGCACAGGCCACAAAGGGGCTGATGTATGTGAAAAGTGTCATGGGGTGCAAACAGTTGGACCCATTATTGAAAAATTAGTGGTACTAGAGCCAATTACCTTTCTCGATAACATTCCGGAACTGCGTGTTAACCCAACACTCGAAGCATGGAAATCCAGAAACCACGTACTTATTGAGAAAGCAAAAAAGGCTAACACTAAGTTTTCTAATAGTATATTGGCGCAACTAGACAATAACCGTTTTTTGACAGAACGCCAGCTGGATTGTTTCTTTACAACCTTTGATGTGATGTTGTCTGAAACTCCGGAAAATGAACAAGAAATTTTAAAACATAGCTACAATATCGGCCAGGTCATAAGCATTGAACTAACATTTACTGAAGTCAGGGCCGCGTACGCAAAAAGTAAAGGGAGTTATTTTTTTACATTTACTGGTAAAGTTAGAAATGACGGGATCGCTTTAACGGCCGATAAACAGGATCACATTTTATTGGGTGAACGTTATCATTTGACTGGAAAAGTCAGAAAATTCTATGATTTTGATTCGAAAAATTATGCTGCAATAACAGTTTTTAAGTTAAGTAAACTCCAAGACAGTTAAATGTTTTACTGCTTAAATATAGAGCCAAGACTTAAACTGTCGTTAGGACTCACTCACGTAATATTGTTGCTTACGCAATGGGTTTTATCCCTCATAAAGATCTGCGAGTATAAATCTTTTACATTTAAATTCCCCTCTATCACAACCTTTTCAATAGTAAAAAAATGATAATCTTATTAATTATAATTTTTAATTTTTTGTATACCAATACCATACAGTTAAGGCTAAAAGGTGATGATGGAGATGGACTTTAAAATGCACAATGATCTGGGTCTCGGTTTCATTTGTAAAAATGCAAGAACATCGTCAAAGCCAACGTTAAGAAAAGTTACTTTTCCGGTAAGCGCATATGAAACGTCTAAGCTTTCTTTAACCGGTTTTCAATGCCCCACAGCCTGCCGATTTCCTTTTTTTGTGCTATGCATGATAATCCATAACCATCTTTCGTCTGCATGCCCTATCAACCAAAATGAATGTTCAAATCATATATCGCAATTTTCTATCGACATTAAAGTACAAGATTGGCTTAGCCGTTCAAGAGTAGCGTTTATTGATTTCCATAATCTAAGAAATACAGATAAAACCACATTAATAACAGTGGAACATCTTGAAGCTTTACTTACTGTTATGTCAACTACTCTTGTCGCTTACGCTCCATATTCAAAAAAGAGACTTAACTTTAGCTTTCTAAATTCATTTACTTTGTCTAAAACTTCTCAAAGTTACACATTAACTTTCCCGGTAGTTCTCAGTCCGCTTTTAGATGCTCTTGGCGGTTTCATTCAGGAATGCATA
Source organism: Leclercia adecarboxylata (assembly GCF_006171285.1). Taxonomy (NCBI): domain Bacteria; kingdom Pseudomonadati; phylum Pseudomonadota; class Gammaproteobacteria; order Enterobacterales; family Enterobacteriaceae; genus Leclercia; species Leclercia adecarboxylata. The sequence goes on from NZ_CP040888.1 coordinate 81,943, forward strand.
ACCGAAAAATTGTTAAAACGACGAAATTCGAATTTCATGGTTTACGAGTATCTTAAACGTTCAGGCCAGAGCTCTCATAAAGTGGAGGACATTAATAACGACTTACAGCTTAAAACTCTAAATATAAGACTTATGAGCGTCCTTACTGGGCTTTCTCAGCAAGGACTCATTTCATTTATTTGCGAAGGAAAGAGGGGCGACCGGAGAATAGAAGAGCTTCAGTTTATACCTTATGTTCAACGAACTCACCCTGAGGTATTAACTTTTCAGGAATGGATTAGCCCCGTTGATTAGAATTAACTCTATTTCAGCACGGCCAGTATTTCTGTTTCCGTTTTCCGTGTATTTGGCTTACTTCCTACGGATCGGTAAGCGCTGAGTCTGTGTATGACGAATCCACGCTCTTCATAGAGGCCCAAAGTGAATGGTGTCAGGCTATTTGATATCGCAACAGCAGCGCCTTTTCTGTGAGCGTCAACGAGCATATTTGCTAACAGCACGTGGTCGCTTTGGCTGAACGGTTTACCATCGTAACTGACAAAACTAGTTTTGCTTGTTTTGTCATATGGCGGATCACAATAAATCTGATCTCCTTCGCCGGTTGCGGCCAGAGTCTCCTCAAAACCAGCGGTGATCAGTTCAATACCTGAAAGACGAAATGAAAGGTAGTCTATTTTATTGAAGTCAAGCTTCAGTTCTGTATGTTTCCCCCAGGGCACTGAATAGATTCTTTCTGAGTTATAGCGGCACATACCGTTATAGCCCAGGCGATTCAGGGAGTAAAACAAAGCCGCTCTTTGAAGCGGTTGACCAGAAATACAGGTTTTGTTGAAACGGTCCCTCATCTCATAGTAGTCCTTTTCGACAAAGGTTTTATCCGCTAGGTTTTGGACCTGATTTATAAAGTTAGTTTTCTGTCTTTGAATAGTCCTGTATAGGTTGATCAAGTCTGGATTGCTATCTGCAAGCAATGCATTTTGTGCAAACATGTTCAGAAAAACGGCACCACCGCCTATAAAGGGTTCTACCCACCGGCAACTATGATCGTGTGGGTAGTGATGGCTGATGAAAGGCATCAGTTTCGTTTTTCCACCAGCCCATTTGATTATCGGCATGTGTCTGAGATGTCGAGTCAAAGTGTCTATACCTGAGAGAGAAATTTAGGTGCTGGTATCGTACCTAACCACGGGCTTTAACTAATAACTTAGGGAGCAAAAAAAAGTTGTTTAAGACGCACAGTTTTGACTTTCAGCATTGCGGATTTATAAGATTTTTCCTCACTGATACCTGAACTTTATGTTTTGGATTTATGTCTTTGTTTATGAAGCGATTTTGATGCCATCACAAGAAATGGGGAGCCCTCTTTTTTTGTGAAAAATCAGAATAGGCTCAAAAAGTACCTTTTTTGCGAAAAATTATGGATTTTTTTTTCGGTAGTATCCCCGCTACGCAGAAAGTAAGCAGAAAAATGTAACGGAGCCCCTATGAGTGTTTTACTGACAGAACCTACACAGCAAGCTAATGACAAGGTCTTTAAAACGGCCCATGTTGCCTTTTCAGTAGTTACTGGCACAGGTCGTTACGTCACTGGGCTTAAACAGTTCCGTGATGCAAACCCTGAACTTTGTACTGAAGTAAGTGACCAGAAAGCATGGGCTATCCACCCTTCAGTAATTCAGGTCACGCCAGGCTTCAACTCCCGCGAAATGGGAATGGGTGACGATTACTATAAGCTCCCTGAGGTTGAAGAACACATCTACAACATCAAGAATGCCTACATTCGAGGTGACTATGTAGACCCTATCCGAGTACGTGTCATTGATGGGGTACCTTTTGTTCGCCAGGGGCACTGCCGTTTAAAAGCCGCAATGATGGCATGTGATGAAGATCATGACATCACAATCCTTTGCGTTGAGATTAAAGAAGATGAAATTGGCTGTGAGCTCGCGACCATTGATGGTAACCGTGGTCTTGCGCTTTCTCCTGTTGCGCTTGGCGAGTCCTATCGTCGCCTACATTCTCTTGCTGGCTGGTCACTCGAACGAATTGCTCAACGTGAAAATAAAAGCCCGACGACCATCAGTTCTCTTATCCGCCTGACAACCTGTTCTGTTGTTATCAAGAAATGGATTCATGCTGACGCTATTTCGTATGTTAACGTGCTTTCACTGATCGATGAGCTCGGTGAAACAGAAGCAATTTCACGTATCAAGAAGATGATCGCGGAACTTGAGCAGGCCGATGCGAATGGCATCACGGTGAAAAAAACCCAACATGGTCAGGTACGAGTCAGACCTTCAGACTTCAAGCCAGCACGGATTCCGCCGGTTATTGCCACAAAAGCCGTAGAAGGCGTCAAACTCATCACCACCAGCTTATTACAGAAACTGGGGGATATTGAATTGCCGGAGATGACAGATTCAAGTGCTGACGAAGAAATCAACATTACGTTGAACCGCAGTACTCTGGAGATGCTGAGAAATCTTTCAAAAGAGATCACAGAATCAGAGAACAAGCAGCTTCGCCGTGCGGAGAATCGTCAGGCAAAACTTAATGGTGAGAAGCCAAAATACCCACGTAAAAAAAATGCTAAGAAGGCAGGGGAAGAGACCGATCAGGATACTGACCCACAGCCGGACGCAGAATAATTTACTTTTGGCAAAGTGTTGGTTTTGTCAGAGTCATTAAGGATTCAGGCTTTTTGCCCGCCTTTTTTAAACCTCCATGTATCGTTCTTGCCCCGTTTATGCGGGGCTTTTTTTTTGCTTCTTTCTATGAGTTGACATCTTTAAGTTTTATTCAGAGACATAAAAAACTTTTTCGTGTCACTGAACCTATTAGGTTACAGAGCGACGTTGCTATCCTGGTAAAAGTTTTTTCTAAAGGACCGGTAAAATGTCATCTCTTGATTCTGAAGCTAAACCCGATAATGCAGGTCACAGCGTACTGGCTTTAACAACCTCTCATAGCCTGGTGGTTAGCTCTTCTGAAACATTTCTTCCAGATATGCGCAAAGAGCTCGGCATTATCGCGGATCTTGTTGAGTCCTATAATGATGAACTCTGCTTGTTGAAACACATGGCTGTCCAGTTCAAAACCCACAATCACCAGAAACTTTATTCTTATCTCTCAGGCTACAACCACAGTATCTCTGAAGCGGATGCCTTGTTCGCGGAAAACGCTCTGAGATCTGAATACTGGAAACGCGTTATGGCACTCACTGATGTTTTGCCTATCATGTCGGATGCCAAACGTAACGAATGGGATAAGCAGTTTACGGCCGACCGCTATATTATGCCGCCTCAGGTGATCCCTGATTTCACAGCTGACGCTGTAGTAGGCACAGTCGTTGCTTTGCTTAATGACCGCAATCAATTTATTAAAGAAAGGGTTTACGACGTCTTCCAGTCTCTGAGCCGCAGTCATAAGACAAACAAAGCTTTTGGGTTCTCCACCCGCATGATCACTACCGGAGTTTGCGAGCCGTCTAAATACCCCTGGCAGAAATTAAGGGTGGATTTTAAAGAGTCTGGCATTTCACCACTGAGCGAGCTCCGCGTTATATGCGCATTCTTCCGTGGCGAACAGGTGAAGGCGATCCATAACACCAAATCATTGGTTGAGGCGTTGGTCGAACATGAGGGGTTCAGAAAATGGATCTGCATCGATGGCAACAGTATTCGTTTCAGGGTTTACAAAAATGGATCAATGCATATTGACGTCCACCCTGATATCGCCGAGCGGCTTAACAATATTTTATCAGCTATCGTACCGCTGGCATTACCTGCCGACCGCATGGCTCATAGCAAGAAATCTTTGGAGGCATTCCCTGTACTTAAGCAGTGCATCGACTTTGATACCCGGATGCAGCTTTCTGAACTAATGTTTAAAAATGACGGGGACAATAAATGGAGTTGCTGGACATCTTTAGGGTCTCTCGCCGAACGCAAATCTTCGAGTGTTGCCGCTGACACCCTTCGGTTCTTAGGGGCAACAGTAACAAAATACGATGTGACATTTTCCTATGATCCGTGTGAGGTTATTCGTTACATCGGCCAGATAGGGGAGATGCCTGATATTGTATCGCATCAGTTTTACCCTTCATCTTGCCGAATCAGCGAATATGTATATTCCCTGCTCGGTGCAGGGGAAGGGGATACCCTCCTGGAGCCTAATATTGGCCATGCGGATTTGCTTAAATCATTCCCTGCCGGTGTGATCGTTACTGGCATCGAGCTTGATACTTTGAATTGCCTTATCTCCCGGGCTAAGGGATACGATACGACAGAAGCTGACTTCCTCACATGGTCTAAGTCTAATCAACAGAAGAAGTTTGATTATGTCGTGATGAACCCACCTTTTGCCGATAACCGGGCCAGGCTGCATCTCCAGGCAGCTGCATCTCATCTCGCAGCCGGGGGATCTCTAGCAGCCGTTCTTCCATTATCTCTTCAGGGGCTCGATAACCTTCTGGGGGAAGAATTCCGGACGGAATGGATGGACGTTTTTGAGAACGAGTTTGAAAACACGACCGTTTCGGTTCGCATCCTGTACGCCGAACGTATTCAACAAGAGGAAGTCCTATGAGCAACCAACCCACCAGCCTGCCAGAAGAAGATATTGAGTTTGTTATGGATACCTTTCAGAGGAGCATGGGTAAATCCAAACCTGTCAGGGATACTCAAATAGAGGGCGAGAAACCGCAAAGTAAAGAGTCCGCAAACTCAACTGAAAACCCCGGTTATGAAGAATTCTTTTAATTACGCTCATGATATCCTGGTGCAGTTATTTAGAATGATATTTGAGGGATGGGGGACATTGTGATTAAAAGGCGTAACATTCGACGATCAGTTTATGGATTGCTTATTGTTCTTATCGCCGGAAATGTGTGGTTAGGCCTTAGAGCTGATAAAATTCATAAAGTGCGTTATCAGGATTTCTGGTCACCGGCAACTGTGATTAAAGTAACTGTAATGCCTTCAACGAATGAAATCCAGCTCAGTGGTAAAATCCCTAAATCGGTAAGAGTTTCAAACAATTATGTTGAGTACTCGTTACCGGGCACACTCTCGGACAAGACCATTTACCGAAGCGTGTTAGAAGATGAGATGCTCACTTTGCTTAATGCTGGAGGTCAACTTGAAGTTAAATACACTCTGGACAAGCAGACAAATCGAACTAAGGTATGCACTAAGTGCTTACGGGTGATTAAAGATATTAACCATCAATATTCAGCCACTGAGGTAAAGCATGGGCAGTCCTAAATTTGAAATTGCTGAGCAAATTAAAATGTGGATCGTTGTTTATCTAGTTTGCTTTTTAGCACTTTACTGTGTGTTAAGCGCTCTACATGCGCTTTATGATCCGCTAAATTTACCTGCCCTGACGTGGCCTATCAGCTGGTTCGTGGTGCCTGAAATGACAAGTTTTGGCAGTGCATTATTAGCTTTTGTCCTAACGCCAGGCCTTTGCTCTATAATTGCTGTTTTATTCGGTAAGTCTACCTTTAAAAAAGCTAAAACAAAAATATAGAGTTAATTAGATTGGTGGCTCAGGTTTATAAAACCTCTCACTAGAGAGGTTTATTTATTATTTTTGACTGAGATTAACAGCGTTTTCCATAAATGTATCAATAACAACCGTAAGAGACTGGCTGGTACCATGGCTATACTCAGGCCAAGGTAAAAAAGGATATGAAGAATACGCCATCAACATGATACTGGTTGGGCAACGCCAGTCCGTTGGAACACCTTTACTGTAATGGACAATCATAGCCGGGCGACTACAATCAATATCTCCAGCGTTTTTATCGAGTACGAAAGTAGCCAGAACGCCGGTGTCCTTCTGGGATACGAAAACAAGGCTGTCAGTAAAAATAAAGGCCATTAAGGAAGAGGCCAGGAAAGCGCCAGTAAATAAGGACTTCTTCTCTTTCCAAACGCGTCGAGCATATAACCCCATTAGCGCTACCGCTGAAACCATTCCGGACCACTGAGCACCCAAAGAAAAATCTGTTACTGTTTTAGATGTCATACTTTCATTAATAGTAATCATTGCGACAATGAATGGTGATGCAATTCCAAGTGTTGCTAGGACTATCAGCGATATTTCAGACCGGTTTTCTTTAGCGGATCCTTTACTTATTGCAGACATTGCTCTGAACATAACGAATGTACTGTTGAGCATCAGAAAACAGCATAAGAGCATGTATAACATTGGGTTTCCTCAACCTAGAAGTGATGGTTACCCTGTTATTTTACATAAATTTGACTCAACAGATGCTTTTAAAATCTCGCTTCCTTGAATTTAAAAACATATCAGCACAATTGGCAAACATAAAGGAGCAGCGTCTATCAAAAGTTACTTTTATGATTGGTTGAATACTCATTTTGAAGGCTAAAATCCAAAAAAGTGGGTACAAAAAGTTACTTTTGCGTCATCCAGATGCACTGCCGCCATTTTGCATTCTGTACGTTGGTTGCTTTCTCACTTGATGTCTCTTTTAACAGGCAAATTATCACTTTATCCGACCGGACCTTGTAGGCTGAATCCGTAGAATAAGGCTATAACCTATTCCCGGAGCATCATATGCGTAAAACTCTAATTGGCTGCATGGTTGCAACTGCCCTTGCTACTGTATCTTCGGCACATGCTCAGGTATTTAGCTACTCATTTACAGATACCAATAAGGCTGTTCGGAATATTAAGCCTGCAACACAAACATATCTTAATCCCGCTGGTGTTTTGACTCTGAACTTGATATCGGGTCTTGATCGGTACGAGCGAGTGACGGTCACACGAGACAGCGATAAAAAGGTTATGTATTCCTCCGTCTCGACCAAAACGAGCGTTGCAGATCGTATCGTTGCTGCCGATGGAACAGAATACTATGGAAAGGATATGGTTCTACCGGCGCTCGGAGAAGGGACCTTTACTGTAGTCAATGAAACTCTGGATATTCGCCAGACTGTAGTGAGCACATCTACTTATCATTTCATCGTTGATACAACTCCTCCACGCTATAAGAGTATTTATCCGAGTCAAAACGCAGGTTACGACATGGTACTTTCTGGGCCACTTTGGGAGTTGGGCCGAGGCGGTAGTGGCCAGTTTTCTATATTTGCAGACGGTATTGAGGATGCTAGTGGAATTGCCAAGATCCGTCTTGTCATTAAACGAAGTAATGGTTCTGTGGTCTCCGACAATAACCTGAGTTATGACACAGCCAATAAACGTGCGTTCTATCCGTGGATTAAAGATATGAACACCCAGGCTGGCATGCCCTCAAGTGATCTTGATGAAGAATTCACCTTCAATTTCATCGTTACGGACCTGGCAGGAAATACGCTTAACATTCCTCCCCAGCGGTTTTTATATGACGATCAAATGGGAGAATTTACGCCATTTGCAGTTCATGACTCACGTGTAAGCACCAGTGTTGTACCCGGCATTTCTTCGGGATACGTCCCGTTTAAACGAGGCCTTACAGTGCTGGAAAACCCCTACAAGTTGGTTATACGTATCCCAAGAACTAACTGGAAGCCATATCGAAATGGTGGCATGAGCATTACCAATAACTATGGCGGAGTACAGGTCCTTTCCGAAGATGCCACCTATGTCTACGTGGAAGTTAAGCTGCCACAGGGTGCCTTAGATGGAAACTACTATAGACCTGTGAATACATATCAATGGTCTGGAGGAGATCTTGGTCAGTATGCCAGCTGGCTCAACTGGGATCCTGCCTCTGTAAAGAGTCCGGCTTGGGGAAGTTCACCCATAGAACGACAAAAGGCTGATGGAACATGGTTCAACAGCGTAAACTGGAACCTGTTCAAGGCATCTGATATGCCTATAAAACTTACTAATATCCGGTTCAATGTACAGGCTAGGCCATATGATCAAAAAATCACTGGCGGAGCAACATGCAGTATTCCAGCTGGCTCAACAACCTGTACCGTCTCTTTGCCCCAGGATATTATAAATGGCACTACCGGCTATCTTCATAGTGGCTATGAAGTAAGGTCAACCACCGAAGCAACCTTCTTTGCCCCTATATGGGAGAATATAGCCTGGCATACACTGGGTCCCTCCGTCACTGGATTTGATTACATTGAAACCACCAACATTCTCCAGGTTTACGTGAATCAACCTGGAGATGGTTCATATTTCGACCATGTTTATGTAAATCGAGTTTGGTTGTCAGATAAAAACCGTAACAACGCAGAAATAAGCGTAACCGGCAAACAAACAGGTAGAAATATGGCGTCTGGGAACTACACGTATGAGTTCAACATGAAAGAGGTACCAGAAGGCAGTTATAACGTGGTAATTAATGCCCAAGATACATTCAACAATACCGGTAACCTCCCTTATCAAACTGTTGTCGTTGATAATACAGCACCATCTGTAAGTATTAGCTACGAAGGAAAACCGATCAGCAAAAACGTAACAGTATATGGGCTGGAGAACGTCCGTATACAGCTCACCGATGCTCTAACTAAACCATCCTTAAGCCGTATGACTCTTCGCGGTGGCCCTGTTTCTGATGCGGTGGAATTGTCTTGGGTGAATCTGGGAAACAACCTGTATGCACCTAATTATCCCAAGATCTTTCCGTCTCTTAATGAAGGCGAAACATACACTCTCACAGTTCAGGCCAAAGATGAGATGAACAACGTTAAAGAAAGCTCAGTCGAATTTAACTACCTTCCAAACAATCTCGTCAGGCTAGAGAATCTGAAAACCTTAGCTGTCAATGCTTCTCTCAAAACATCTGACAATACTCCTCTGGCTGTTCTGTATGCCAGCCAGCTGCGTAAAAAGGATGGTTCAATCGCTACAGGGCTTCAGGACGCAGTGCTTACTGTCCGTAAGGACGCTGCATTCGGCGTGACTGTAAATGGTGTTTCTGCGATGCCAGGTGAAAGCAAAGAGCTTCAACTGGATTTGGGGCTCGGGGACAGCCGTAGCTTTCCTATTTTCCCTGCTGTATCCGGCCTTACAGGCAGATCTGAGTTCATGATTAACATTGAAGAATTAAAATAAAGCAGGGCTGTTTTGCTGAAGCACAACGGCCGTCTTCTGATGCGCCGTAGCCCATGTTGTTGCAAATCAGTCCGACGTTCATTGCGTAAGTAACGCTTACTGCGGACCATGGTAGTGATTAGACTCACTACCATGGTCATTTCACCACATATCTTCTCTGCATTGCTCTTGTTGGGCAGACTAGTAACTCGTCACTAAATTGCAGCTTTTGTCTTGCTAAGTCGCTGGTATAACTGCACTACGAAATCGTCAAAAGATTTTATCCCTCATGTAGATCCAATAAATGATCCCAAAGGTGCCAGAGAGTACAAAGAAGATCCCGGTACGCTGTAGGCCGCATGGTTACTGGGCTGGAGCATTGTCACTGACAACAGTAGCGACATAAGTGACAACGGGAGTGACTTAAAAGACAATGGTAGAGACTATTTCGACGTTGGTAATGATTTTAAGTGACAATGGTAGTGAGGTTAGACTTAAACTTCCACTGTAAGGTAAGGTGACTCGCATTATTTAAATAAATTATTACTTTCAATTACTTGCGACACGAGTCTGCATGTATGCTTCTATTTCTCAAAAATTTATCCACCGAAAATGCCTGTGGCTGTGATTTAGCTTTGACGACAGTTTTTATCAGGGAGGCAAGTTGAGACCTGTATAAGAACTAAGCATTTATTTATCCCCATTTTCCACAAGGTAGTTCCAATAATTAGTACCTTAGTGTTCCTGATAGATCAAAAGAGATCCCCGCTGCCTCCAGGCCAGACGGCACAAGGCCTGAGACGTGATCAGTGACAACAGTAGTGATTATTTTGACATTGGTAGTGATTATTATAACGTTGGTAATGAGTTTTTTGACATCAGTAGTGATCAGAGCGACAATAGTAGTGACTTTTCATTAGATCTTTTTAACTTGATCTGATCCGTTGTTGATAAGAGTTGCAGGTCATTGTATGCAAAGAGTTTTTGCCAAGTTTTAATGAGTGGAGTCGTTTTTTTAGGTAGAACTTATGCACAGATATGGATCATCACAATGATCCATCCAGTGACATAGAGTTCGCTGGGGCTTACTATTCACCAATCTGTTTACACATTCAGTGATAACTTATTATGACTAAAGAGAAAGATACTGAGCAGCAGGACCTGGTCACCAGGGCTTTCTCTGTTAGAGAGAAAGAATCAGGTAAAGACATCATTTTGCGTCCTAACAGCAACCGTACGGTGCAGTCTATTGCTTTGATGCGGCTCGGGCTGTTCGTCCCATCACCAAAGAGTGTGGGGCGTCAAAATCGGGAATATAAAACGGTTGGCTTTGACGCAACGAAAGAGTTACAGACGCTCTCTTTAATGGAGAGCGAGGGGTTCACCAATATTTCAATTGTCGGTGAGCGTCTTGATATGTCAGTAGATTTTAAGACGTGGATGGGCATCATTCGAACCTATGCCAATCATCCGATTAACAATGACACGATAAGCTTAAAATTCACTGAATTCCTCAAGCTATGTACGCCTGAAAATTATCGCTCATCTACAGCGTCCAGAAAACGTATAGACGCCTCCTTACGCAGGTTAGCATCCGTTACCTTGTCGTTCACCAGTAATAACTCGTCCAAAGTCTATACAACGCATCTGGTACAGTCTGCCCTGTTAGACCCGGAATCAGATCAGGTTGTCCTTCAGGTTGATCCTAAGATTTTCGAGCTCTATCAATACGATCATAAGGTTTTGATGCAGCTGAAGGCAATTAAGGAGTTGGCCAAGAAGGAAAGCGCCCAGGCTCTCTATACGTTCATAGAGTCATTACCGCCAAATCCTATACCGATATCCCTTACTCGGCTGAAAAATCGTCTGAACCTCAAAACACGAGCAAATAGTCAGAATGCTACCGTGAGAAAGGCTCTTGAAGAGTTGGCATCGATAGGATACCTCCAGTACACCGAAATTAAGAAAGACGGAAAAGTATACTTCCAGATTCATAAGCGGGATCCCGATCTGAATTTGAACAATACTCAGCCTCCTTTAGAAGTGGTTGAAGATGAAGAAGAGAACTCAGGGTCTTCTGTTTTAGAAGGTGAGTTATGCCCACCAGCTGACCCGATAGACGGCGATGATGTTCTTACCGTCCATGATTTAACCGCTGAAGAACTGCGCTATATTCGTAGTCTTCGAAGCCAGAAAAAGAACAGCAACGCCAGCTAAAGTTAACCCGGCGGTTCAGGCTCCGGGTGCTAAATTACTTCTTCGATTTTCGTTAGTCCCAGCCCGCTCTTTCACGTCAACGGTAATGAGTCAAAAGTCATTACCGTTGTCATTGTTCTCTACCACCCTATGTAGATCGAGATTGCGAATTCAACGCTTTCTCCTGAGTCACCTGTTAACACCCGGTTTCTACGCTTTACTTCATTGGCCAGTACATCCAACGGAAAATATCGTAACGGGGTGACAATGGCAGTGAGTTGACCCACTCACTACCATCGACATTCAAATCCCGGCTTCTCTGGTAGCTATAGTGACAATGGTAATGATGTGTACCTTACTGGCATTGTCATTGTCCTCCGAGTGTGCGTTCAGCTTTGGGAGGACACCGGAACTTAATGCGGCGAGTCACGGCCATTGTGAATCTCGATTGGATTGGCGAATACGGCTTCCGGTTGGGCCAGATGTCAATGGTTATGCTTCATCCAGCTCATTACTGTAGTCATTGCCGTTCAGCTGAGCTGATGCTCCTCTCATTCTATGTGGCGACAACGGTAGTGAGCCCAGAAAGTGACTACCGTTGTCATGGCCGTCCAGTAGAGCGGGTCAACCTCTTAAATCACAGGGTGACAACGGTATTGAGCCCAGAAAGTCACTACCGTTGTCATGGACGTCTGGTTAAGCGGATCTACCTCTCAATTCACAGGGTGACAATGGTAGTGAGCCCAGCAAGTCACTACCGTTGTCATAGTCGTCCCGTTGAGCAGATCAACCTCTTAACTTACAGGATGACAACGGTAGTGAGCCTATTAAGTCATTACCGTTGTCATTGCCATCCAGAAGAGCGGATGATCCTCTCAATTCATACGGCGACAATGGCACTGAGCCCAGCAAGTCACTTCCGTTGTCATAGCCTTCCAGAAGAGCAGATGAGCCTCTTAATTAACAGGGTGACAACGGTAGTGAGCTCATTAAGTCATTACTATTGTCATGGCCGTACAGCTGAGCTGATCATCCTCTCAATTCACACGCCGACAATGGTAGTGAGCTATTAAAGTCACTACCATTGTCATAGACGTCCAGTTAAGTGGACCATCCTCTCAATACACACGGTGACAACGGTAGTGAGCCATTAGAATCACTACCGTTGTCATTGCTTTTCAGGTGCACTGATAAGGCTCTCAATAGACACGACGACAATGGCAGTGAGCAATTAGAGTCACTTCCGTTGTCATTGCTTTCAGCTGAGCTGATAAGGTACGTCATTTACACGATGACAATGGCAGTGAGCCAATCGAGTCACTACCGTTGTTAATGCCGACCAACCGAGGGAAGGGTCCGCTCAAAGAACTGAGTGACAACAGTAGTGAGATCATCCAATCACTACCATTGTCAGCTTAAACCTGTAGGACGAAGAGGCTTGTCCGATAAAATGACGACAATGGAAATGAGCCTATCCATCACTACCACTGTCATTAAAGTCCAGCGGTTCAACGTTAATCAGTAGCTCCGGATGACAATGGTTGTGAGTCAGGCAATTCCCAAGCATTAAGTGACAGCAGCGTAACACCTCTAAGCTCACTCCTGTTGTCAGGGGTTAGGGTATTGAGTCTCTACCGTCGTCAGTGTTTCTGAGACACCAGTATTGCAGATCACTACAATTGTCACTTAAGTATCGACGGGGGAATAGATGCAAGTGACTGGCTAACCAGTACCAGTTTAGATTCAAAACGATCCCATCTTTGTGGATGCACTTGAGTAAGCTCGTATGACGATATGTCAGAGAAGTGACAACGGGAGTGAGTTGCCGGACTCACTACCGTTGTCATCCCCGGTTGAAGGAAGAGGATCCCCGGGGCTGTATATTTACCGGGTATCCTTACTCAAGGGTTTCGACACTCACTCCCATTGTCGTAATCAACGAGTGTGCATTGTCTTTTAAAAGCATCGCTGGAAACGTACGATTAAAGTAACTTTTCTTTCGGTTCTTCCTTGCGAATCTCTGAAGACGTACTGGCTGATCGGAGTCAAGGAGGGCAGTAAAATTGAAGCCGTCAGTTTTACTGTCGGCTCCGGGTAGTTACTTCAACTCGTCGATCTGAATCATGAATTCTGAGGTGCCAACTTTCCCATTTTCGGAAGGATAAACGGGTAACAGAAGATTATCCCCCTGGCCCATATCTATTTGCACCTCAACTGACTCACCTGGAGCCGCCTGTGCCCCGTTAAATTTAATACCGAAGGCTGCATCCTTCCGCACAGTCAGCGTTGCGTTCTGGACCCCTTTAGCAATTTCTCCATTTGTCTTACGCAGAACGTTAGTGGACAGGTACGCAAGGGGTACGCCATCTGTCGTTTTGAGAGGCGAACTGACCGATAATGTGCGTAGATTATGTAACTGCACAAGGTTATTCGGTAGATAACTGAACTTCTGAGTATAGGTTTTGGTATTCGACTGACTATCGGCAACTGTTACGCTAATTGAATAATTTTCAGATGGTTCGAAATTTGGGAACAGCCTCGGATACTCAGGCATGTATGTATCTTTGCCTGCCGGTGACCACGTAAGCTCAACGTTATCAGCTGTGGGGCCACCTACGAGCTGAAGACGGGTTATCCTCGGGGTTGTCAGATTATCTGCCAGAGCGATCCTGAGGTTCTCCAGGCCGTACACTACCGTATCGTCTTTTACCGGCTTTCCGTCGAATGTTATGGCCACTGTCGGAGGAGTGTTATCCAGAGCAATTTCTCCGAAAGTTTTATTGGTCTGGTTCTGGAAGAAGTCCCTGATGTTGACCTCAACGTTGTATTTTCCTTCAGACTGACGGGATAAATCATAAGCAATCGTGTAGTTACCTGAGATACGAGATTTGATTACGCCTGTGGGTGACATCCGGGTACCGGTGTTCTTATCGGAAAGATAAAATTCCCTCAATGAGACCGAGTCGAACCAGTTACCATCGCCTTCAAGTGACGCCAGTACATCCAGCTGCTTGTTAGTCTCGTCATATGATATCGAGTTTATTACCGGCAGTTGTTTATTGTTCCAGCGTGTCATAATCCATTGCTCAGACCGCAAAATGGGATTGCTGATGCTGCGAACGAAGTAAAGGATCCTATTGTAGCCCTGGGTACCCAAGGCCATATCAAACGTCTCAGGCGCTTCACACGAGGTTTTTCCTGCCGGAATGGTGCAGGTCGCCTTACCGCCGATCTCTTGTGCAAAGGGCCGGGCTTCAACGTTAAAACGAAGTCGGGAAATTTTAATTGGCAGTCGTGATGAAGCCACACTCTCAAAATCCTTCCACTTAACCCAGTTCCCCTTATCATCGAGGAAATCTACCCAGGTACCCGCAAATGCAGGCGTTTGGTTTGCAGATGGGTTTAGAACGAGGCTGTATGACGGATAATACCCTCCCCACTGGCCAAAGTTCGCCATACGAGCCATATCCCCATTAATTGAGCCATAGGGAAGAGTCATTTCAACATAAGCATAAGTGCTGTCTACAGCTATCTCTTTGGGGGCGGAATATTGATTGATGAACTGAAGCCCACCTTCTGAATAAGCACGGTAGTTAGATTTTGGGATCCGGTAGACTAATCGAATAGGGTTTTCGTTAACGACCATACCGGCTTTGTAAGCCGGATAATTAGAAACCCCGGGTACGACGCTGGAAGACGTATTTGGATCATGAACGGCCCACAGTGTCATCTCACCCAGCGTGTTGTCGTAGCGAAATTTTTGAGTTGGCAGCGTTCGGCTATTACCTGCGTTATCGAAGATAACAACTTTTGCAGTAAAGTCTTCATCCAGGTTGCTGTCTGGTATTCCGGTTCCCTTAACTGAATTCTTAGAGTAAGTGTGGTACATCTTTTGGCCGGATACGTCATACTGCATCTGTGTAGTGCTGTAGAGGCTACCGTCCTGCCTGTAAATATATATTAGGCCCTTATCAATACCATTTGCATCACTTACGCCCGAAGAGGTGAAGTCATACTGCCCCGTTGCCTCTAATCCAAGCTTCCACACGTCACCAGCGGTAGAGCCAGAACCAGTATTAGCGGTAAGAGCATTTGCCGCTGGAGGGGTGACATCAATTAGCCAGTTATAGTTATAGGTCGCTACAGGCTTCTGATTGAGATCTAACACGTTTATCTGAACGACAAATTTGCCTTCACCCAAAGCAGGCAAAGTTACTTTTTTGCCGTAGAACTCACTACCGTCAGCAGCTGTTAGTCGGTCTGATACACCCGTCCGTGTAGTCGTAGTATTAAGAATGACAGTTCCAGTGTCTTTCGTGACTTTGACATTAACGAAACGATCAAGACCTGAAATAAGTGTCAAAGTTACCGGTGATGCCGGATTAAGCATAAGACGAGAAGACGGGGCGTGGATCTCAATACCGTTCGTGTCTTTAAAGGCCGATTCATATATCTGAGCTGGGGCCTGAACAGACATACCGAGTCCGGCTACAGCAGTAATAAAAGCGAGATGTTTCATTCTTATTCCCCTTTAGGTTTGGTGTTATTTTAAGCTTTTCCTAAAGGTCACTATGTTCGTAAAAGTATAAAAAACTTCTCCATATGGTGCTCGAAATTACAAATCTATAATTTGCCTTTCGACAAACCTTATTGTGCGTTCAGGACGGAAATCTTTCTTTTTGGAATTACATCTGACATTTCTGTGGTGTCCAAACTGGCAACGATTGCAAAACTTATAACATTAGCCTGAAACTATCGGCATCCACATATCGCATTAAGTGATGCTTTTACTTTGTGTAAAAAAGAATCAGGATAAATTAGGTATGTCAGATATAAATGCGTTAACGGACGGCATATATGAATCAAAACCTGGCGGCATTACGCCACCAGTCGAGAGGGGAGTGAACCTCAGTCAGTACGTCTACCTTCGTTCCGCAAGGCGCTTCTTGTTGTGAATTACAAACTGCCCTGGCGAGAACTGCATCATTTCACCCCTAGCAACACACGTGCCTCTTCAACGGTTTGCCAAGAAGGCATTGCTACGCCAGATTGAGTGCCGTTGCCCCTGCGCTCACCTGTGTCACATTCTACATAAAGACGCATCAGCATCGCTTCTGTTTCAGCGGCCCGGCTATTATCCATTACCAGTTCTGCTGCGCGTCGTAGCTGTTCTGGAATGTCATTCCACATTCCCGCACCACTTCTGTCTTTGTTAGTGAGCAAGTCTTCAATAGCAGATGAAGCCATGTTAAGCAGGTCAGCCGAAACTAAAGGCATCGGCGGGGCGGTATAGAGGATTCGACGTCTTCCGCGTCTGTCTGGATCGTATTTATCATAAAAAGCTTTGTTCACATCTTCCCAGTGCCACTGAAGTTGCCCGGTTGCGTCATGGTGGCAAAACTCGCACTGATAAACAGGCGCAATCGACATAACTGCCTTTCCAATACGTGCCAGTACAGCAACTTCGTCAGCTCTGAGACTCATTGCTTCGCTTGGGTTACTACCCTCGGCAAATTCCAAAATTTGTTCAATACGTTCTGGTGTGAAAGTGGTCATAGGCTTTGAAAACATATTTTTCCAGTTGTGCTTACCATATCATCAGGCATTAGGAGCGTTAGCGAATAATTAACAGGTCAGGACCAAAACTAAATCCTTCCCCCATACGGTCTTCATGACGGGAGACATATGCCTTACCGTATTTCTCCAGATCCTGTAAGCGATCTTTTGCCAGATTCCACGAGTATTCCTGGCCCCACACGGGTCCGTCACGCCCGTCAAAGCGGTCAGGTTTACAATTTGCTTTCAGAAGAGCGTAGACATGCTCCACCGTGGGTAGCTGCAAAGCACTATTAGCCTGAGAAACGGCAGTATGCGTCATTTCTGTTCACTCTTTATTGATTTAGTCAGTTAAGCCGGTCAGGTAACTTTAACCGGCTACTCGTATTAAGATTTCTTTCCGGTTGCTTGTCAGTTAGCGGCGAAGATCAATTTCAAGGCGGGCTGTTTTGACCTTTGTTCCGGACTCCCTAAATGTATCATCCGGAAGAGGCGAAATTTGTCCGCCAAGTTGTTTGACTCGCTCCCTGAGCGCTTTTGTCAGTGTGTCTTCCCGGAACAATACCCCAGCTGACAGAATGGCCTGTAAGCGACCTCGCTTAGCGAGCATTGCGATGGCATGCATGACTTGTTTAACGTCAGAGCGTTTAAGGAATGGTGGATTCATAACGATAACATCAAAAGTTTCATCGGGCTGGTACCCAAGAAAGTCGGTATGCACCAGCTCGACTCCTGTGCTAAGGACACTATCGTTCTTCACTGCAAGGAATCGCTCATCGTTCAATTCGATCCCGGTAATCAATGCATCCGGAGCCGCCAGTTTTAAGGCTTTCAGAATGCGGCCATCACCAAACTCTGGCTCCAGTACACGCTCCCCGGCAGCTGGTTCAGCGCGTAGAACCATATCTGTGACTAAATTCTCAGGTGTAGGGAAGAAATTGAACAGATCTCGTGGGATGTCAACCGAACCTGTCAGAATGATTTGCTCGATACGCTCAGCTGCATCCGCCGTAAAAATATGTGCCTGCTCTTTTCGGTTCCATTTGCCACCGGCGGCTTCGAGCACTTTGTTTGTCTTAACATAAATGCTGCGGTCGAGCTGGTCGGCCAGGAAAAGAAAGTTCCCTTCAGCACGGCAGCGAGATAAGACGTTCAGAACTTCAGTTGAGATTTGCATTAAAACTCCATTAAGAGGATTTACCCGCCTGGCGGCAGCGGGTTGGTTACTTAAACGGGACAATTCAGATTTGGCCTTGGTTAGTCGGCAGACAACAGCAGGGATGGGCTGTTATAAGAGAAGCGGTCAACGGGAGCCTTATCAAATCGCTGACCGCTTGCATCAGGGGTCAGAACGAGTCCGTTATGGGCGCAATGAATGTGGAGCAACATATCCCCGCCGGTGTTGATGTGTAAGGCAGGCACACCCTGATCGATTTCGAACATGACACCAAAACAGGGGTTACCTTCCTTGTTAACAACTTCACAGTGGATGTTATGTTGGCCGGTAACGCTGACCTGATAGGCCTGACTGTCCTCTTCTGGCAGTGTTTCCTCCTCCAGGCGCCAGTCCTGAAGTGTGAGGCTAATTTCAGGGGTGTCATGCTCTTTCTGAAGAGCCTGGATACCTTTACGGAACAGCTGCATCATTTCAGGAGTAAGGCAGTCTTCCTCAGCTCCAAAATGTTCTTTCCAGCCTTCAGGATCTGCATACATCCAGACGTTTTTAGCGAGCGAAGGTAAGGAAGCATCAGGCTCTACAAGGAGGTGAGGGATGTTCTCTTTGATTCCGAGATAACGTACCGGCTGGCCATTAAGCGGTAACCCATCCGACACTGTAACTTCTGTTCCTGGCAAGACGACGCTGTTTACCAGACCTCCACAATGTTCGGCCACCACGCGGCCTAAATCTGCCATAAACATCCGATGCTTTTCTGGTGAGTCCAGCTCACCAAGGAGTTCAGGTTTAAGCAGTAAACCGGTAATAATCTCAGTCAGTTCACGAGGAGATACTAATTTATACATTTTGTTTTCCTTTTCTGTGTTGGCTTTATATTACCAATCCAGATGCACGAGCTAATAACCTCCAGACAACTTTTTCAAAAATTATTTACTTAAAGCAGGGTGCTAATATGCGCAAGAAATGAATTTAGGAAGGACGGCTTCAAATTTAACTTTTTGGTTTTTTATTTTAGACGGACTTTAAAATAGCATCGTTGATAAAATAATAAACATGGTTTGTTTTTTTGTTTGTATTGACAATCAAATGGGTATAAATTAATTTACTTACATGGCGTATATTTAACGCCACCGCCCCGGCGGCACCGGGCATAAAAGGAAAACCATTTTGAAACCGATGCTCAAAAAAGATTTTTTTTCAGCTATTGAAAACCTTCTCAAAGCTGGCTTTCAACCTCGCTTTTACACTGTTAACAGTGGCCGAATCGGTAATGACTCCAACTTATTGATAGTGTTTTATGTTCAGATAATGCCCGATGACTTTGTCATGCAGCTCCACCGATTTTGAGAACGACAGCGACTTCCGTCCCAGCCGTGCCAGGTGCTGCCTCAGATTCAGGTTATGCCGCTCAATTCGCTGCGTATATCGCTTGCTGATTACGTGCAGCTTTCCCTTCAGGCGGGATTCATACAGCGGCCAGCCATCCGTCATCCATATCACCACGTCAAAGGGTGACAGCAGGCTCATAAGACGCCCCAGCGTCGCCATCGTGCGTTCACCGAATACGTGCGCAACAACCGTCTTCCGGAGCCTGTCATACGCGTAAAACAGCCAGCGCTGGCGCGATTTAGCCCCGACGTATCCCCACTGTTCGTCCATTTCCGCGCAGACGATGACGTCACTGCCCGGCTGTATGCGCGAGGTTACCGACTGCGGCCTGAGTTTTTTAAATGGCGGAAAATCGTGTTGAGGCCAACGCCCATAATGCGGGCGGTTGCCCGGCATCCAACGCCATTCATGGCCATATCAATGATTTTCTGGTGCGTACCGGGTTGAGAAGCGGTGTAAGTGAACTGCAGTTGCCATGTTTTACGGCAGTGAGAGCAGAGATAGCGCTGATGTCCGGCAGTGCTTTTGCCGTTACGCACCACCCCGTCAGTAGCTGAACAGGAGGGACAGCTGATAGAAACAGAAGCCACTGGAGCACCTCAAAAACACCATCATACACTAAATCAGTAAGTTGGCAGCATCACCGCCGAATCGGTCTCATTACATTCACTGATAAAAATGGAACAAAACAGGTCGAACAGGTTTATTCCTGCACTTCTTTAGCCGCCAATACTTTTGGAAAGCGCTTCACCACTTGGTTAGAAGAAATTTTTCAAAAGCATAATGAAGAAAAAGTAGCTGATTCCGGGTTCGAGGTTGGTAGCCGTGTCTGGGATAAATTGATGTATACGTTGCGCACCATTTCAGAAATTCGTGCCGGGGGGGTGCTGGTGCTGGATAACGGTGCACAGCGTACACTGGATGAAGTGCAAAAAACGGCACCTGAAACAAACCAGGTGGAGCCAAAGGAAATCTCTTCACTTCAGGAGCTGCTGAACGCTTCCAAAAATCTGGAGCCGACTTCGCCTGAGCTAATTGCGGCTCTTAATGAGGCTCTGTCAACCGCCATAAAACGGTGAATGCAACGGCAGTCTGGCACATCAGGCCTTGTCAGAGATTAGGCCTGAAAAGCACTTACGTACCGATATAACACCTAATTCCCCTCTAAGGAGATTGCCCTAAATGGCGATGAATAAAAAAGAACAAGCCGCGTATGATGAGCTGGTGGCACAGGCCAGAATAAACCGCGCTTTACGCTGGTCTGACTATGGCGTTGAACGCGATATGCCCGTACCAGAGGTCTCGGGGGAATACCAAAACGGCTGGAGCTTCAACACCGCCACTGGCACTGTTTATCCGACATGGAGCGGAACTACGGTTCACGGCACACGGGAAGAGGGAGAGGTTGTCGATGCAACCTCCCGCCGCATGCGAGGCATGAATGGTAGCCAGAACGGCATACCACAATACAGCACCAAAGAACGCGCCCTGAAGGCATTACGCTGTTCGCTTGAAATCAAGTTTGCCATGCAGCTGGATGCCATAGATAAAGCTATCGCAAAAGAAATAGAGCTGTCCACCGCTCGCCGGGAGAGCGATACATCAGATGCCTAGCGGTAAACCATCAATTCAGGCCCGTGATCAGAGGGGCCTTAACGCCCTGAAAGAGGCGGTTCCAGCGACGGCACAACTACAGATGCGGGTTACCCCTGAACGTAAACTGCGTTACGTCAATCAGGCAAAGGCCGAAGGTCTGGGTCTAACAGACTGGGTCCAAAAGCATATGGATAACGTGTGTGATCTGGCAGGCCAGCCTGAAATAACCATGTACAAAGATGATGGAGAAACAAGTGGCCAAAAATAACAACAGTCTCAAACAGCATGTCTTCAATATGCTGTCGGCTGGCAGCGAACTTAAAGAAGTGAAGCGTTTTCTCACCAGCAAGCGAGTTAAAGCCCGCCTGGCAGTGTCAATGATCCACGAGCAGGCGATTGCTGTGCAGAACACTGAATACCAGAATTATCCGGCTTATAGCTAACTGGTAACAACAATTACAGAGAGATACTTAAAATGAGCGTAAACCCAGAATACACCAGGGTTCAGCATGTCCAGATTATTCGCGAGCGAGATGGGCAGAAGGAAGTTGTTCGAGTCTATGATGAAGATGGCGACGTGGTTCTGTGTTTACCTGCCTACATTCAGGATGAGGAAATAAATCTTATTCTGCGCCGGTTGAATGACGTATATTCAGTCGGATATCGTGTAGGTGATGCAGCCCGCCGCCGCGCCATCAAAAAAGCGCTGGGGGATGATGAGGAGTAAGGCCATTTTTACTGGCAAGATATCTGTATACCGGAGTCTTTAGAGTACGTTCTAATGGCTCCGGATTATTAATACTGTTTTACTCATGCAATAAAAAGCAAACCAAAATTCTTTCGCTAATTCATTTTTAAATGCTCAAATCATTAAATGTAAGGAGCGTTATTTATCAATAGGTATGGCGTTCTTAATGGCTATTAAGCTAGTTCTGCTTTCGCTTGCTTCTGGAAATTAGGGAAACCTAATTTTACCCTATCAAAAAGTAACTTTTCTGGTTTTGTTGCATTCACGTAAACAAAAAAAGTCCCGCCGGGCAGAAAAGAAAAACATCAAAAATAGCTATTTTCCCGAAAAGATCACGAACACTGAAAAAGTATCATGGGGAACCTGATCAGGAGACAACCCATGAAAATCAAACTAGCCCTGCTTATTGCATTTGCAGGTTTCAGCGCAGGAGCTTCCGCTGAAATCGCAGAATTCAGCTTTAAAGATACCCTGAACGTTAAAAAGACCGTATCGCCTGCATCCGTATGGATTAATCCGGTAACGAGCTTTGACGTTGCCGTTATTTCCGGTCTGGACCGTTATATTACGCTCAGTCTGCTGAAAAGTGACGGGAGCCTCATCTGGAGCACGAAAAGCAGCCTGGTTACCGTTGATGACCGTACCACATCTTCGACAGGCTTTGATTATTACGGCAAGACTCTGACCGTACCAGCGATGGGAGAAGATAGCTTCACCCTCAGAGAGGTGATTACCGACTTGCAAGGGAAGGAGGTCTCCCGGCAGGATTACCCGCTTGCAATTGACCGAACGCCTCCGGCAACGGGTACCATAAGTTATACGAGAAATGGGTGGAACTTTGGCAGCGAAGCGATCTTCACTTCAGTACCAGCCGGTATGCAGTACGCCAGCGTCCAGGCACTGGTCTTTAATGGACTGAGTGATAAAGGTTCCGGGCTTGCTAATGCTGAATATTTCATAACCGATGCCGCTGGAGTGGAGCGTAAAAAGCCAGCGGAAATTAATACAGTGGAAGGTAGCGTAACCGTTCAAGTCGCCGACGCAAGCAGCAATGCCCTGGCACCGGAAAACCGCTCTGAATATAAAGTGGGGATCTACCTTTATGACAAAGCGGGAAACAGGAGCGAACTAAGCCGCCGAAGCGTAATTGATCGGGTTAAGCCTGACGATATCATCCAGGTGCAGGACGCCACTACCGGATCATGGGTCTCCTATCAGTCTGGCATGACCGTCTTCCAGAACCCTATTTCCGTACGGGTATTAAGGAAGAAAAGTGACTTTACTGCTGTTAACGGTTCCAAATATGGCTGGGCGGACTCGAATTTCCAGACGTCCGATAGCACTTATAATATCTATACTTTCAAATACATATATCCAAATGTGGGGGATACTTATCATGAATTTCAGACTCTGGCGGGAGGAGTAAGACGAATTCATCATAACTCCCTCAACTTCACTCCAGCCCCGGCGATGGAAATAGCCCCGAAGATAGTGGCTAAAGAGATGTACCGGAGTGATACCAGTGAGTGGTTAACTCAGGCCTCAATCAGCGTTAAAACCGCCACCATTAGCCGCATAAAGGTAACCGCAGAACCCCGACCATACGTGCAAAAGTTCAGAACGGTAAAAAATGCAGCCTGGTTCTGCACTATTCCTGTCGGACAAAGTTTATGCGAGATGACGGTTAACTTCAACTACACCAGTGACAAAGGATTTGAGTATCTGCATCTTTACTCGGGAAAAGATGGTGACAGCATATTCGATGCGCTTGCTGGTAATTTTACGGTTATCTGGGATAACAACCCACCGGTGGTTAATGTCGCTCAGGTAAACAAGGCCTCCAAGACAATCACTATGACGGCCACCGATAATGATCGCGTCAACGCCTGGAACATCAGCTACTGGGATACCAAAGTTTTCGAAGCCACCCTTAAAAATGCCCGGGGGGAAACTTTCACCCTGAAGCCTGTGACTGTCAGTGAAAGCGATTATAAAACCAAAAACGCCACTTTCTCATACGCTGGTCTACCGGACGGGGATTATACGGTTGTTAGCGTGTCTGCCACGGATCTTGTTGGAAACACAGGAACCAAAACGCTTAATGCACCGCTGAAAATTGACTCAACGCTTCCGGTTATTGCGTTCAGCTTTAATGGCGCAGACGCAGAAGGAAAACTGGTTAAAGGGCTTGAGAACCTACGCATAAGCGTTACTGATGCCTCTGGGGATGCTTCCCTGATATCGCTTCAGCTCGCTGGTGGACCTAACTCTGAAAAGGTCACCCTTGCATTCACGCCGCTATCCAAGGATGTCTTTATTCCTGAATACCCCAGAATCTTCCCCAATACTGACGAATCGGGACAGATGTATCATCTGGAGGCTCTGGCTATTGACGAATCAGGTAACCGGACCACTAAAACGCTTAATTTTACCTACCAGCCAGCTAACCTGATTATGCTGGATAATCTCAAGACGCTGGCCACAGCCGTAGCACTGAAAGCAACGGACAACACGCCGCTGGCCATCATCCGAACCAGTGTGTTGCGTCGTCAGGACGGTTCTATCATTACCGGACAGTTAAACGGAACCCTGACTGTTCAGAAAAACGCCCAGTTCGGCGTTACGGTTGCCGGAGTTACGGTCCAGCCTGGTGAAACTAAATCGCTGTCACTGGATCTTGGTAATGGTGAAGAGCGCACATATCCCGTTACTCCCGCTGTAAGTGGTCAATCTGGCACGGCCACATTTGCTATAGAATTCCCTCAAACATAAACCCTACACAAGGGTACGGTAGTATGCCGTACCCTGTTACGCCATCCTCAATGTAAAATGTAGAGTTGAGCATGACTTAATTATTACTTTCTCATTAAGTGTCTCTTAAACTGCAAACGGGAAAGTAATATTCCCGAGACGGGAAGGACTCCTTCCTTTTGGTTATAATCTATGATGCTAAACTGTGTAATTACACCGGAACAATGTCCTCGTTTAAATCGCTGGCACCAGTACATGATTTATCCATGAATGCTTTTTGATGCAATTTTACTTCAGAATGCTCTTAATTTTTTAAACAAATTATATTTGAATCCTTCGTGTATAAATTTGCAGACCCTCTCTCAATGTTTTTTTAAAATATTTACTCTCAGGTTATTAGCCAGTAGATTCATTCTGTCATGATTACTCCAGAACTAACCGGAGGAATCACATTATGACCAAATATTATGATCGCAGTGGAATTGAAATCTCCAGCGCAAAAATCCGCTGTGTTGATTCTGTAAAAGGTACTGCGGAATATACTTTTCGTATTGTTTGCGATAAATGCAATGGGCGGGGAGAGCGTAAGCATTTTTATAGAAGTCGCTGTATGGCTTGTAAAGCCACGGGTTACAGCCTCGAAACGACCCGTACTGCTTACACGCTGAATGCGCTGTACCGCATTAATGCGCAAGCTGCCCGCAAAGTGTCAGCATCCCTGCAAGACGAGCGTTTAAGGACTGAAAGCGCCCACAGTTCTGCGTTCACAGCATGGTGCAGGTCTCATCAAAAAATGGTTGATGCAATCACCCAACAATCCAGTAGTAATAATTTTCTGGAAAGCCTTAAGTCTTCTTTAACCCACCAGCGTCAGTTAAGTGATAAGCAGCTGGCAGTTGCCGCCCGCATTTTAGGTATTCATTAATTCAAAGCCCTTTTAATTTAATTTTAAGGTCAATTATTACGGAGGAACTATGATCCATTCATTTAAAGACAGACGGCTTGAAAAGTTCTTCCGTAATGGAAAAACAACGGCAGGTATTCCTTCTGAAATTATTAACGCAATTCTGTGTCGACTTGAAACGCTGGATAATGTCCAGAGTGAGCGGGAGTTATTATCCAACAGCTTGCGTTATGAACGCTTAAGAATGACGTCAAACCGTTATTCCTCCATTCGAGTAAACTCTAAGTATCGATTATTCTTTGAATGGAATGATGGCGCACATAATGTTCATTTGTCTGCACATGACTATAAATCGCTCATCCATTAAGGTTAAAAATGAAGCTATTTTCAATTTCATCCCGGGATACAAGCATGGACGCGATGTTTTATATCCAGGCCAGTACTAAACAACAGGCAAGTTACATATTTAGTACCCTTTCCCCGAAGCCTACTGCGAACTGCCAGCTTACAGATTTGCAGAATGAGACGGTCGTCCCTTCCATAAGCCCTATTTCGCTTTCACTTAACCCCTGGTCGATCAATTCCCAGTCCCGAACCCGGGAACTGCGTATGGCCACGCATGGTCTTAACCTGATCTGTGCAGTCACGGATGAGCATACCCGTCAGATAGTTGACTTTTGCGATAACCTTGGACAGCAGCTTAAGGATCCGGACGACAAAAGCGCCTGGGTTAAGCTCATTAATTCTGAATGCGCTTTGCTTAATTCTCCGCGTCTCTATCCCGTTCTGCTTGAGCCGGATACACCGGCACAATTTGAAATCTTTGTGCCAGCTCCGGAAGATGGAGAACACGACACGGTCATAGCCAGCGTTGTTAAAGAATGTTTCGGAGATGAATGCCGGTACAGAGTAACGGACAAAGCTTTTGCAATGTCGGAAAAGCCAGTCATCAGGCTGGAAGCTCATTTCAATGACAAACGCGAAAAGGTTTTAGAACTGACCTTTTCCTGTTTCAATCTTTCACTCTCAGCGTCCGTGCATGAAAACCAGCTACGTCAGATTTTGTTACTTTGCGAAGACTTTGGCGTAAGGCTTCAGGGTAGAGCAGGGGCATCCTGCCACGTTAATATGCGCAGTGCTTACCGTCGTCTTGCTCATGTTGGCACCGGCTCTCGCCCAGGTGATGACAGTGATGTGCGGGTCTATACCTCGTTAAAAGAAGAAAAAGATGTTAAGAGGCTGCTTGATAAGTCAACCAGGGGAAGTGAGCTTGTACCGGCGAGGCACGGGCAGCAGTTTAACGGGGTCTTAGTGAATGCCACACCCGCATCGGCCACTACTGGTTTCATTTACCTTTCGCATGATTTTCCGGAAGGCCAGTTTATGATGACAGCCGAGGTGTTGCATGTTGGAATTACACCAGGCGGTATTTACTACATTGAAACACTGGACGGTTACCGGTTTATCGTGACAGCGTTTGAGAAGGGATTAATGAACGGTTTGAGGGAGTTTATAGCTGCAAATGAGGAATATTTTAAGTATTACCGCTGGTCTTAGTATCTGAGCTGAAACCGGTAGGCCAGGGAAGGCAACCGGGAAAATGCAATTTAACCTGATCCTATACCTACGACTATCTTTATCCACTTATAATAGCCTCACCAAATTATAATGCCCGATCACCGCATTTGCTTAAACCTCACATATTCTTCTTATGCTTCCCCTGATAATCTACGACCGAAAGACAAAGGAAAGTGAATACGAAATAAGATTTATGAGCACATAAAAGTTACTTTTCCTTGGTGGCACATCACAAACATTGTGGGTTTCATAATCCTTTTTGTTATTTAAAAAGGATGTGTTCAATTCTAATTAAAGGTGGTATTTTTTTTGAAAGTTTGCTGGGAGGTTATTAGCTGGGGGGATGGGTAACAGTATAATAAGTACAGATGAAAAGGAGGTTTTATGAAAGCGTTAGACGTGGTTTCAACTCAACTCAACTTTATTAATCTGTTGGATCAGGCAGGATATGCTCTTTCAGAAATTGTTGTAAAACGCTTCAGTGCTGCACCAGCCTTTAACGAAGGGCACTGGTTGTTCATTGCAGAGCAGGATAACCGCTACATTGAAGTGGTCTGTATTCTCTCTTTAGCTTCAGAAAGCGGAGAGCAGCATATTGATGTTTTTATTAATATGTTCGAAGACCCGATTGATGATGTTATTTCACGAAACATTGAAACCAAAACCTTTGCGACGCTTTATAAATACATTGAACGTATACCTTTTACTCCGGGTGTAAAGAAAGAATTCTTGAGCAGTATTGAGAACATCAATTTTAGTTAATCAAAAACCACAACTTTTTGCCACCAAGTTATTAGGTAATGCTATCAACCTGATATAATTACCTTAACATGAATATGAGCGGAGCCGGGTTATGTCTAATAATACTGAAGTCATTAGCTGTGATTTATTTTCAACTCTATCTTCACTTAATTTTAGCACCGAGGATATTACAGGTTTGACTCCGGCCAACTTTCGAAAGGGAGCTTTCTTACATGCAAAAATTTCTGCTAGCCAGGCCACGCGAGCGACTGATATTTCCATTCAATTACTCACGGATCGTGTTTCAGGTGAAATGAACTACGTAATAGTAATTGGCAGGCACGAAGGACTCCTGCAAAGCGAAGCAATTGACCCAAACGCTGATAAGCAATACCGGGAAAACCGTTATTCTCGCCATTTTATCTCAGTAACCGATGCCAATACCAAAGCCCTGAAAAAAACCTGCAAGGTAATGAAAACATATATCAAAGAGCAGGCATTTAAGCCTAACACCTGGGGGCACAGTTTCATTAAGGGTTGATTTATTCTTGCCCCGGTGAGCCGGGGCAACGCTAAATTAACCTCAAACTGTGCTGGAGGCACAAATGTCTGAAAAACACTTTATCGTTAAAATCCAGAACCGAAACGGCGACCATGAGAATAGCTATGTTCGGTTACTCGTCAGCGATTGTGAGAAAAATGCTTGCCAGACGGCACTCATTTCAGAGTGCCATGGCGAGCTTGAACAGCTGAGTTTTGAAGACGGTGGGGTTTACGACTACAACGGCGAAAATCACTACAGTGTCAGGAGCTGCGTGGAGGTTGCTCCAGAAGACGTTGCAACTTTGCAACGCTTCCTTTAACACCTGCGACATTTGATTAAATATCGGGCGTCCGCTACAGGATGCCCGTGATTTAAACGATTCCTCAAAGATCGCTGTCACTCCTGATAACTGTATTAAGAGCAGGTTTGTGATAGGTTCAGCGTAACAACATTACTGGAATTTTGGTTGCCTTGATGAAGAGCTGCTTTTCTGATTTACCCGTTAAAGACGGCACGTCCGGAACCTGGAAACTGGACACATTCGAAATTACCGCAGATAAGGCGATGAGCCTCGCCCTTCGTGCCGAGTATACAGGTAATACAGACGAGTTTATCCCGCCCGGTAGATATCGGCGTTTGTCCAACGGCTGGGATGTGGTGATGTCCAATACCCCGATGGAGATCAGAACCTGCCAGGATTTTTTAGAGCGAGCCACCGGGCGCGTGCTCATTAATGGTCTTGGTCTGGGGATGGTGCTTCACGCCATTCTTCAAAAAGAAGATGTAACCCATGTAACAGTAATTGAAAAAGAACAGGACGTTATTAACCTCGTTGCGGCCTCGTTTGCAAACGATCCTCGCGTTGAAATTATCCATGCTGATGCAATGATGTATTGCCCACCAGCAGGCGTCACGTACAACGCATGCTGGCACGACATATGGCCAGACTTCGCAACAGCTAACCTCTCACAGATGGATAAGCTGGAAATTAAGTACCGGGACATCTGTGAATGGCAGGGCTCGTGGGGCAGGGAGGAGTGTGAGCAAAAGCACATTGAGTTTCAAAATCTTGGGGCTGATTGAGTACAACTTTTGAAGGTGTCTCCGCTAAAGAAGACTGGGTCTCTTTGCGCATGCCCAGCTGTGCTGCATGACCTGACAAAGCCTATAAATAAACAGATCGGTTTGATTTAGTAATCCCCCTTCCAACCATCAGGCCGATATTTAAACTGCATCTCCATTAAGGATGGCTGATGAGCACGATTTCTACGGATTTAATTGCACGGATCTACGCAGCCTCCGAATTGCCGTTGAGCAACGACGAGCTTTATCGCGAAGTGCAGCGTGAAACTGGCATGTCGGATGCCGAATTGCACGAACTGAAAGAATTTGGGTCAGATAAAACCAGAACCAGCGGCGTCAAACACAAAGTACGCTGGTTTCAGCAGACTCTTCGGCAGGCCGGAGTCATCGAACGCGTTCCAGAAAAACGGGGCGTCTGGAGATACTCCTCTAAGACGAAAACAAACCTACACGAGTCATGGGAAAAGCTCTGTGTTGTCGGTTTCTCAACTTCTCTTGGGGCATCGGTTTTTGGAAACGCCTATGCCTTCTTCAGCAATATCACAGAGCAAATTCATCTTTGCCTGACCTCGCCGCCTTACCTCCTTCGAAATTCAAGAGACTACGGGCATGGCGGGGGGCGTGGCGAGCAGGTTTATATTGACTGGCTTCTGCGTATCCTCGAACCGATCGTGAAACAGCTTGTACCCGGCGCAAGTGTGGCATTGAATATCACTCAAGATAGCTTTAATAGGGGCAGGCCTTCACGTTCTCTGTATCTGGAGCGTCTGACACTGGCATTATGTGACAAGCTGGGGCTTGAGCTCATGGACAGGCTTCAGTGGGTGAATCGCAGTAAGCCCCCATCGCCAACGCACTGGGCATGTAAGCAACGAGTGCAGCTCTGCTCATCGTATGAGCCTGTGCTGTGGTTTACCAATGATGCGAGTAAGGTTCGTTCAAACAACTTACGTGTACTGCAACCGCATTCAGAGCAGCATCTTAAATTGCAGGCAGCAGGCGGTGAAAATCGCACGACCTTTTATGGTGATGGGGCGTACCAGCTTAAAAGCGGATCCTTTGGAAATAAAACAGAAGGAACGATCCCCAAAAATACTTTGTTTTACGGCAATAGCTGCGCTGATACGAGATTTTGCCATTCCATTGCCCGCGAGCTAGGTTTTCCGCTGCATGGTGCAACGTCTCCTACCAGGCTTGCAGCGTTTCTGATTGAGTTTTTGACAGAGCCGGGAGATCTTGTTGTAGATCCCTTCGCTGGCCTGCATAAAGTTCCCATCGCAGCCGAGCGACTTGGCAGACGTTGGCTGGCGACGGACAAAATCATGGAATGGCTGGCGATTTCCCGAAACCTTTTTACGGCCGCACCGGGATATAAGAGTAACCCCATGCTGGACGAGCTCGCCGAACTGTATCGGGCTTAATGCAAGTTAACGGTTTTGATAAAGTGGTTTGAAGCGACAAGCGGTTTATTCATTTTGCATTGTTTCTACCATAAAATGACAATATTAACGGCTTAGCATACGCCGCAGAGATAATTAGGGTGCCATTCATTTCCGGTTGTCTGTATTAACGAGTGTATTCAATATTCACTTGTTTCTCCGATATAGACCCAACAAAAAAAACTGATGGTTGTGATACAGAACTTGTTGAATTAACATCCGGTACATTAACTATATTGGTAATTTAGACGGTTTCTAAATTAAAGGTGGACAGATATGAAGTCAGATACAGAAATGGTTTCTCCTATCGAGTTGCACATTGGCGATCATGTCCAGC
This sequence comes from Leclercia adecarboxylata, assembly GCF_006171285.1. NCBI lineage: Bacteria > Pseudomonadati > Pseudomonadota > Gammaproteobacteria > Enterobacterales > Enterobacteriaceae > Leclercia > Leclercia adecarboxylata. The sequence continues at coordinate 113,006 of NZ_CP040888.1, forward strand.
GGCATGGTGCTTTATTTGAGGTTATGCATATTGTTGAATCCGAATGCGATATTCCCGGCGGCATCCGGGTAGCAGCATGCATTTCACGGGTTATCGGTGACGTTACGGGCAATATTCCTCGTGGTTGGCTGGAAACACCGAAGCGTATGGCTGAGCGAGGAGTTAAGTGGGCGACGAGTCTGCCTGAGGGGCTTTACTTTAACATCCAGGGGAACGCACATGCGAAAGTAAGCCGGGTTATTCGTAATGTGACTAATTGAAACTTTTTTCTGAATTGCGGTGTAAAAGTTACTTTTCACCGCATCGTTTTCCCTAACTACTAAATCAGAGCTTCTCTGAAATAAGCGGATTTAACCGCTAGCGATTTATTCAGGCCATTTTATTCTAATCATTATCCTACACTTCAAAAATATTCATTATTTTTTCTTCTGACCTATTAGCCAGAATTCTCGATTCGGTATCATTTACTTACGGTAAATCTTTTGAAAACGAGGTAAATGGCATGCATTCTCAGGATCCTATCACGAAATTAACCCAGACGTTGCAACGCGACGATGGTTCTCAGGTTCGTATTGTAGCGCAGCGGGGATATGGAAGTGGGCTTACAGCCTCGCTTGATGTGTACGTTCTCCGTCGTGATTCCTCTGAAAGCAACTGGTCACTGTGCGGAAAAGATCCTCACCCAGAGTGGAGAAAGATGTCAGTAGATGAGTATCAGAAATTTGGACGCTCTGAAATGCTGCGTTATGCCACACCAGGTGAAATTCTCAGGGTGGCATCCGCTATTGGCCAGCCAATGAGCTTCCTCGATGGCAACCCTGCGTTTTAGCCCGAACCCTGGCGACGCCTTTTAAACCGGCGTCATTCTTTTTACGAGCAACAGACGGAGAAAAAATGAATCTGAACGAACGAAGCACGAGCGCAGCAACGCCAGATTTGAGCCGACTTTATCTCATTTCCGGGCGCATTATGTTTGATGATGATGATCAGGCCTACCTGGTCGAAGCCGACTCCCCTGGTGATGCAGAGGAGGCTTTCCGGCATCATATTGCTGACAGTGCCGACGACTTAGAAAAGGTGATTATAGTTTCCTCTACAAGTTTCGCTTCAGCTCACAGCAGTCGCGTAATTTGTCGGCCTGCCGTGAAGTAATTTCAACTTCCAATGATATTTCCCTCTTTATAAAAGCCGCCGTCTGGCGGTTTTTATTTGCAAAAATGAATATTAATCCTGAATGATATTAATTTAAGATGAGGTAGTGTTCATATTCTTCTTCTTAATATTTTTTCTAAAAAAACGCCTTCAGGTTATTAGTTGGTATTAGTGTATTTGTTATGATCTTCTCATCAAATACATTAATTAAATAATCAAGGAGTCAACTGTGGCAGATAATTATACTCAGGCGTCGTTTATTATTCCCTGCACTCAGGAGCAGGCAAAAATGGCACAAGAAGCAATCACATTCGTTACCGAAGCAGAAATTGCAGAAGGTGAGCGTTTGCTTGATAAGCCACTGACAGATTGTTCTCTGACTGAGAAGCTGATCCTCAGTATTATCGAGAACCACCCTGAGTATGACCCTTCTGAGCCGAGCTTTGGGCAACCATCCTGCCCAGACTGCAATTATGAACTGTTGTTCGCAACAGAAGTTACCAGCAGTGGGCTGGCAGTTTTTCATGGAGAGACCATTGATCTTGACCATGCAATTTGCCTCACAACTGCCGTGCTGTCGGTATTCGACCTCTCGGAAATGGTAACAATTACTGCTGCATTTACATGCAGTAAAAGCCGGACAGATGAATTTGGGGGTATGACTATTCTGGTCACAAAGGATACCCACTATTACCAGGATGGCTGTCAGTTTTCTCGTCTCATGAATGAGGCTCACAAAGCCGGTATCCAGTATGCTCTGTGTAAAGTGACGCATTACCACGGTGAGAGCAGCTATGTGGCAAGCTATGTCCTGAGCTGCGACGTAGCGGATTCAGCCCAGGAGGTCGTTAACAAACGACTGAAGGCATGTGCCGGAAAAGAGCCAGAAGACGGAATCTATATTCTGTGTGAAGAAGACAACACTAGTCTTTCGGTCGAACTCGTTACAGAACTGTCTCCGCTCGATTACGACAAGCTGAGCAAGCTTCTCCCTTCCCTTGACACCCTTTGCGGCGCTTAAGCCTGCCAATTACCGTAGCCACCGGTTTCCCCGGTGGCCTGGAGCCTGCCATGACCAATAAATTCATAGTTTCTACCGTTGATTGTATCAATGAATTTGCAAGTGACGTTCCGCAGAGTGTTTCCTTACGGATAGATACAATGCTTGAACAGCGTATCCGCAAATTGGCGGCATACGTGAAAGAAAACGATCTTCATTTAACTGAGTTTTACTTCTATGACGCTAACTGGTCATTTTGTGGTGAAGATGAAATTCAAGAAATAAAAGACATGGATGAATATAAGCATAGCGACAGCATAAAGCAGGAAGCGATGCTGCGGGAAGTAATGCCATCAGCACGTACGGAATGCCCGGTTATTAGGGTGATGAAAGATTCATTTCAGCTTTCAGCTCTACCACGCCATTGTGGTGATGACATGACTCTTAACACTCCTTTTATTCCGCTGTCTGAGTTGAAAACAAATAATACGGCATTTATTACGCCGCCAACCTATAACTAATAGCTGTGCCGGGTGATTAAATTACAATGGATTATTTTTATATATATTGACATTAAATCCGCGTGATTTTGATTTAATATAATTTCGCTAAATGGTTGCGCTGTAGTTATTTTAAAGTTCTAATAATATCAGTGATGCAGCATATACCGTGGTTCAGGAAAATATATGTTTATTGAAAAAAGCGACTCATTCCTTGAATTATCCTCAGAAGTTATTTTTCCTGAGGCGGCTAATGCTGCCATTTTGAAACATGATAAATGGGCGGATGTTTGGGAGACCCTGACAACCGATGCCGATCTGAACTATACCGATGAAAAGGAGACTGTGAGTCTTTCTTCTCTGGTCATGTCAGCCACATCTGCTATTTATCAGGCTATTACGGACGGCTGGACAATGTGCGTGGGATACAGTGGCGGCAAAGACTCCCATTCTCTTCTGCACCTGTTTCTGATGGCATTGATCAGGGCAGTACGTAACGGCACAAATATCAGCGAACATCATTTCATTCAGATGTCCGATACGCTGATCGAAAACCCTGAGATGCACTATCAGGCTTCACAGGTTCTCAACCAGCTCAGAATGTTCATTGCTGAACACCAGCTACCGGTCACAGTCCTTGTCGCCCGACCGTCTCTTACGCAGAGCTGGGTCGGCCGCATTCTGACTGGGCGCGGACTTCCGACCTGGACTAATTCTTCTACCCGACAGTGCTCAACCGACTACAAAATCGCGCCCCTGCGCCAGGCCAAAGCTCGTTACCTGAAAAACGCCCCGGCATCCGTTCGAAGCAGGGTATGCCTGATGCTGGGCTCCAGGGATGATGAAAGTGCCCGAAGGGCCGGAAATATCCTCAAAATGGGAGGGCAGGCGAGGAAAGTAACCCTGACTGAGCACGGTGGTGAACTCTATCCGGTAAAGGAGTGGCGCACTCAGGACATCTGGTCTTTTCTGATGGCCTGTGGTTCCGAATCACGCTTCCCTTTACCAAGCTTTATGCCGGATAACTTCAGCCTGGCAACGCTTTATAAAGACGCCACCGGGGAGTGTATCTGGTCGCCGGAGAAACCCACTCGAACATCAGCTTGTGGGGCTCGATATGGGTGCTCGCTTACTCTTGTTTTTATGTATTTAGAGTTAAACTCTACTTTTCTATTTTTAGAATTCAAGCTATTCATCGTAATTGAGAGATATCCTTTTAATGTTCAGCAAGCCTGTTAAAAGCACTTTATCTGAACCGCGTTTTGCCTAAATCCTGCTCAATATATACTCTCCCTGAGTTCTGAAATCCTCAAATTCCCCAATCTTAAAGCATTGATACATAGATGATGTCAGATAATGCGCAATCATCTCACCGCCAATATGGATCCGTTCCGGGTGTGGGTATGTCGCCTGTATAGCCCTTTGTTCATTCATCATTACAGGAATTGTCTGCAACAAATCCCCATCCAAGATTTGGCACTCAGGTTTTACTCCTGTTCCGTATTGTAATTGCTCTGATTCGAAATCATGGACTGAGCGATAGGCGAACGAAACGATATTTCCTGTTTCCTCGCAAATTGCGAACTGATAAACACTGGTTGTCACCGTTGAAGAAGAGGGAATTGCATGGTCATGCTTGTATTGTTTCCACAGCCTCCTTAGACAGGCCGATGTATGATAATTGAGATTTTGTATACCTGATACGACCATTCTGGTTGATGCTTCAAGCAACCAGGTGTTAGAAAATCCACCTGCCCCCGTTCCTGCTATGATGGTTCTTAGCTGGGGGATGTAACCTGCTTTGGAAACAAAAGATAACGGCTCCCCATTATCGGTGACGGCAAGGGTATCTGTTACAATCAGTGCTTGTGCTTCGTCTGTATAAAATATCAGTGATGACATATTTTCCTCATCCAGAAAAGACATTACATGAATCACAGAACAGGTCACTACAACCACGTGAAAGGGAGTCAGACCATTTTCCAGAGGTAAATATATTCTTGTGTTTGGACGCGTTGCGGTTCTCTGTAAAAAATATATAGCACAAACAAAAGTCCCCGCAGGGATAAATATAGTTATATGCGCTTTTTCTGCTGGCTTTTACAATTGAAAGTGACAGGTAAACGAAATGTGTTACAGGTTTCTTTTGCTTTTCGTTGGGTTCTGTATATGCGAATTTACCCTGTGTGTTATTTTTGCAATGGACTCAGGCTGTATTCAATCAATTAAGGTTTACTTCTGGCATTAAGATGTATCCGTTGCCTGTTTTTTAAGGGCACGGTTTGTGCCGGGAAATGAAAATCACATCTTAAGTTCTTCACTCAAAGGATTTGTGATGTTTATCACGTATGGTCCGGGTAACGTGTTGAGGTCAATGTATTGCATCGTGATGGTGTCGTTACATCTTTTACTTTCCTCCTGATTTGCATATTCACTCCCGGCAACCTGGTTGTTTGTTTTTTCTTCTTCCGGATTTATAGTGTAGGCATGAGGTGGCGTTTCAGGGCGACAGACTGTGAGGATAATCACTAACATTCATGCGCGTTATGGGCGTGTCAGCAAACTGGATGCAACAGAGCCGAAACTGAAATTTGAACCCGGATTTCTGTATGCTGAAATACCTTATATTAGCGGCATCCAGAATCGAAAACTGAGCCGATATGTACACTTTTATCTTATGGATAAAGCTATCCTGCAGGCCAGGGATTTAAAGCCTTTAGCCCGGGCATTTTTACGCTGGATAAGGTGGCTGGAGGATAACGGACTTGACCCTTTCACCCCGGGAACGTTGAAATACCAAAGCCCTACATATGGCTTCAGGGAGTATCTTCTGGGGGCCGTAAGGCAGGGGCGCATCGCCTCATCCACCGCGGCGGTGTACATCAGCGTTATCCGACGGTTTTACGTATTTCTGGGCAAGTGTGGTGAGCTGGCTGCCAGCTCATTTTTTACGTTGGTCGAAAAAGTCGTTGACGGGCGACGCAAGGTGATAAGTTCGGATCTTGCCATCAGGATAACCAGCACAACAAAAAGGACAATCAACCCACTGAATGATGCAGAGGTTCATATCCTGGGTGAGGCACTGAAATCTGAGTCCGGGTTGTTCAGTTTAATGATTGTGCTGATGAAAAATTGTGGGCTACGGCTGGATGAAATGCTGACCCTGCCGTCGTCACTCTTTACTGAAGAGTACCTTGCCAGTGTCCCTGTATCTGAGTTGACCATCAGGGGGCTTCATATTGGTCCGAGATGCGGAGTTCATACGAAGTTTGGGATGACGCGAGAACTCTTCATCACCAGACGATTGTACGAGCAGGTTCTGGATTATCTGGCGGATGAGGAGTATGAAAAGAAGATCCAAAAATGGCGTGCACGACAGGGTGGGGAAGGGCGGCACGAGCCTTTATTTTTAATGGCAAACGGGAAACGGATGTCTGAAAAAGCCTTTTACTCCCGCTGGTACAGTTTTCGCCATCGCCTGGCCCGGTCTGCTCCGGGAAATGTGTTCAGACATAAACCCCATGATTTGCGGGCAACGTTTGCGACCCATTTTTTACGCTCGGCACTGAGTTGCTATCCCGATCAGGCCGCAAATGCGCTGGGTACAGTAAAATACTGGATGGGCCATAAAAGCGAAAATACGACGATGAAATACATCGTCTTTCTTCAGCAAAACCAGATTTCTGATGCAGTCGCCGGGGTCATGGACGCATTGATTGACGGTGCTGCAGGTCGCGATGGAGCCATATATGAGCCGGAGTGAAACGCAGATAACGTGGATGGCCGAAAATGTGCTGTCATGGGAGACGGTCAGCGGACACATCACTCAGCGGGATCTGAACCGATATTATTTACTTGACGTTTATCTTCAGGCTCATTTTTCAGATTATGTGTTGCTCCCCGGATGGTTTAGTGAACATTCACATCTTGCCCGCCCTGAAAAACGCGATTTTATTGCCTCTCTGAAACGATTTCTTCTGTCTTACCGTCCCGCCGGAAGGTTAACCATTTTCCGTTATCTCAATATGTTTTTTATATGGCAGTCAGTCAATCAGTATGACTATGGCACGGCTGAAGGCGTTGAAATGTATATTAAACATCTCATGAACGATATTCGTCGGCGAAAAATTTCAGTCAGGATGGCAAGACACTACTTGTCCGTGGTCAACCGGTTTTTGCTTACGGGCGGGCAGATTCAGAGGCGGTATGAATATGAATTCTTACCGAAAGGAACGTATCAGCAGCAGGGAAGGGATAGCTATACCAGGAATGAACTTTCCGAGATCCTGAGGCAGTTGTCATCCATGAATGAGTTCCTTGCGGGATGTATCCGGGAGCATATCGCTAAATCGGAAAAAGGGGTGCGGCATTTCTCACCGTCTTTGCTGGCACCTGTTTATGAAGCGTATTTCCGGTATCCGGGAGAGAACGGGGTCAGCAGGGCAGAGATCATCATCAGGGACGTTCTGGAAAATTACTTTCTTACTTCTTTTTTTCTGTTCTGTTACCACACATGGGGAAACACCTCTCAGGTTCTGGGTCTGACGCGGGATGATATACATCTGGATGAAAAGGGTATCAGCACTGATTATGTTTATAAGGGGAGAGCGAATAAGTATATACGTCTGACGATAGGTAAATCGGAGTATGTGACCAAACGTGCGGGCTATTACTGGTTTCTGTCTTTTATCAGGCTCAGGGACGACATCGTTAACTATCTGGTTTCCGCAGATAACTTCCCTCCGGTACAGGCGCTGTTTCTGAGTGAGCCGCAGGTGAAATTCCGTAAGCTTTATTCTCTTAATCCCAGTCATCTGACTAAATTTTCTAACTCTGAGGGGGCGTGGGCCACGATGCGGCAGCTTAATCCCTCGCTTCCATCAATTACCGTTTCTGGCTTGCGCAAAACGTCTGAGCAGTATACGGACAGAACATTAAAGAATGGTCTGATTACGGCGGAAAAAGCACAGCATAACTGGGGCACTTACAGGCGGAATTATGCTGCAGGTAACCCACAGGGGGCGAAGGAAAACTTCAGTGCTGCACTTGATACGCTTATGAATCAGGGGATTGCGACACGTGCGTTATCCGAGCGGGTAAAAGTTGCTGATGAGCTGGGGATCGATCTGCGTGGAAGCGATGAGGGTGTGGATCTTTTATTGAATGGCCTGGGATGTCGATCGCAGGAGCCGCCTACAGATATTGAATTGCGCTTTATAAAAAAGCAAAAACGATTTGGCCGGACACCAAAGGCTTGTGCGGATTTTTCTCATTGTGTCGAATGTTCAAAAAGTTGCGTTGTGGAAACGCTGGAGTCTGTATGGCTCCTGCTGTCATTCAGGCATGCTATCGAGTATGGAAAACCGTTGTACATCGGTTCGGTCAATGCTGTGGAGCGTTATGAAACGTTACTCCTGAAGATTGATTTACGGCTTGGGCTGGTAGATGAGGCGACCCTGAAAAAAGCGCGCGTTAAACTTCAGCGAGAAGGTGTGGCTCCGGTATGGCAGATTTGAAGAAAAAAGAGGTAAGCCGTAGTCGAATGGCGGAGTTTCCTGCCGGAACGCCGCTTCGTTCAGGGGATGAGTTTCCGACTGAGGATATCATCTGTGAGGCACTAGAAAACAAAAGCTTTGAACGTCTGAATAACTGCCTGGTTATCGCCAGCTCAGATGAACATGATATGCGTTTTATCAATGAGGAGACGCTGAATATTTATTTCAGGGATGATGTCTGGACCAATCGCTATGTCAGAACCCATATTGGTGAAACGTTAAGAACCGTTAATTTTTCAGGCATACGGGATCCTGAACTGCGTCTTGAAGCCAAAATCATCTCAGCCAGCCTGCTCTGGATTGTCGGCAGGACCGCGAAGACGCAGTCACTGATCCGGAAATGTGCAAACATTGTGGCGGGAGCCCGTATTATTGAGTCTATGGGGTATCGCAGTCTGTTTCAGCTTCGTTTTCCGCTTGTCCGGAATGCTTTCATTGTAAAGATGAAGGAGGAGGATGAGCACGGCAGGAAGCGTTCTGAAAGAACATTACGTAATTACTTTATGGACCTGGCGGATATCTCGCTGACAGGTCATACCCGTCTTCGAAAATACGGTTACTTTCCTGATATTAGCTTCGACAGTTACAACAGTGTGGATGATTCAAACCAGACATATTGTATGCCTTTCAGTCTTATGATGTCTGTCTGGGAAGGGCTGATTACTGAACTGGATGCTGAAATCAGTGATTTCGATTTTGACGGGTTTTCCCGGCTGTGCGCTATCATAAACGGTTTTTATGATTCGCCTTACTATACGTCGATGCTGGAAGCCCGTAAAAGAGGGACAGCAAAAAGCATACCGGATTACCGGGCCGCGTATTACTACAATATTGTTGCCGGGGAAATTCGGGCGCTTTTCGCGACACTTGGCCCCGGGATGCAGGGCTGGTTCTCGGTACATAAAAATAAGCGCTGGAGATCTGATTTTATTGGCGTTGATCACATAAAGCTGAACACCTGGCATTTTGAGCTGACGTTAAAAGTCATGAATGTGATACAGGCCATGTCGGGGATGAGACACAGCGAAGTGCTTGGCGTGATGCACGGTTCACTGATTTATGATGGTGATATCCTGGGACTTCGTTCGGTGTTGCATAAGTTCGCCCCGGAAGGTGGAAGTCACGAAGACTGGGTTGTTTGTCGCTATGTGGAAAAGCCTTTTCAGCATTTACGCAGAATTAATCAAATCATGACAGGCCTGGACGGGAAGACGCTGGACAATGTTCCATTGTCTTTAAATATCAGGTCGTGGTTCTCGGAGCAAAAACTCTCTTTTATGGGGACGCAGCGCCAGACTGAGTGGGCAAAGAAATTTGTGAAAAGACACCATCTGTTCATCCGACGTGACCATATTGATGAGTTCAGGCTTTTAAATCCAAACATACGTGATGATGAACGCGTTGCGATGGAGATTCGGGAGGGGGCTTTCTGGCCATTGCGAACCCATCAGTTTCGCCGTTCACTTGCTGTACACCTCAGGCGTCTTGATCTGATTTCTACTAATGATCTTATCCGGCAGTTTAAGCACTTAATCAGAGGCATGACGGAGTGGTATATGTCCGGTGCACTCAACGCTTCGCATTTTAGCCGGGCGATCCCTCAGGCATTCGCTGCCGAGATTGAAAGGGTTGATACCGAACTCTCAGCTTCCAGGGCTGTTTCTTATCAGCATGAAGGCCTGCTTTATGGCGAAGGCGGGAAGTTACTGATGTCCCAGAGAGGTGGGCACTTACATCAGATGACGTTTCCTACACTGAAAAAAGCGATGAGCATGGCTAAACGAGGCGGGCAAAAACTGGTATCTCTTGGAAACGGTTTTTATTGCATGAATGGCCATGACTGCGAGTTTAAGGCGGTTGTTCAGTCAGCGTCCTGCAATCCGGGATGTGAGAACATGCTGGCCGGAGCTGATTCTGTTCCCGTGTGGAAACGCAGGATGGCTCATTATGACAACCTTCTGGAGATTGCCGTGCGAAATAATGCTCCTCAGGCTGACAGGGATTTTCTGATGCTTGAGAGAGATTTTTATGCAGATGCTGTCCGCTTTTTTGAAAAGGATGAATAGAGCATGACGAACGAACAGTCGGGGGTTAAAAAAACACAGGCAAGAGCAGAGCAGGCCCTGAGGGAACTGATGTTATCAGGGGAGCGTATCAGCCAGTATGCTGTGGAAAAACGAGCGGGGCTGGCAAACGGCACCCTGAATTATAACTGTCCTGAGTACAGGCAGGTCAGGGAGGCTATCCGCAGTCTGAAAAAAACGTGCCAGGGCACCGCGCCGGTTGATGAGCAGGGCATTGAGCAGCAGATCAAGCTGAAAGAAAAGTATCGCCGTCAGAGAAATGAGCTGAGGGAAGAAATCAAAAAGATGATGGCTGAAAATGTAGAGCTGTTACATAACCTTATACTTTTACAGCAGTATGTCAGGGAGCTTGAACGCAACACCGGGAGGGAGAAAGGGGACGTCATTCCGTTCTCGGGTGGTGTCAGGGACTGAGGCTATACTGAACGGAAGGACGCGAGGTGAATCGCCACGCGTTTAACAGACACCTCAGAGTCATTTAAGATGACTTAAAGAGAGGTGCCCATGAGCGGTAAGCGTTATCCTGAAGAGTTTAAAACTGAAGCAGTCAAACAGGTTGTTGATCGCGGTTATTCTGTTGCCAGCGTTGCAACACGTCTCGATATCACCACCCACAGCCTTTATGCCTGGATAAAGAAGTACGGTCCGGATTCTTCCACTAATAAAGAACAGTCAGATGCTCAGGCCGAGATCCGCCGTCTCCAGAAAGAGCTGAAACGGGTTACCGACGAACGGGACATATTAAAAAAAGCCGCGGCGTACTTCGCAAAGCTGTCCGACTGAGGTACGCCTTTATCCGTGACAACTCCTGTTGCTGGCCTGTTCGCCTGCTCTGTCGGGTGCTGGATGTTCATCCCAGTGGTTTTTACGCCTGGCTTCAGCAGCCGCATTCACAACGCCATCAGGCAGACCTGAGACTGACAGGACAGATTAAACAGTTCTGGCTGGAATCGGGATGCGTCTATGGTTATCGCAAAATCCATCTGGATCTGCGTGACAGCGGGCAACAGTGCGGAGTAAACAGAGTCTGGAGACTGATGAAACGTGTCGGAATAAAGGCTCAGGTCGGATACCGAAGCCCGCGGGCACGTAAAGGCGAGGCCAGTATCGTGTCACCCAACAGGCTCCAGCGACAGTTCAATCCGGATGCTCCTGATGAGCGTTGGGTAACGGACATAACCTACATCAGGACCCACGAAGGCTGGCTGTATCTTGCCGTTGTTGTTGATCTGTTCTCACGCAAAATTATCGGCTGGTCCATGCAATCCCGGATGACAAAGGACATTGTCCTGAACGCACTGCTGATGGCTGTATGGCGGCGTAATCCCGAAAAACAGGTGCTGGTTCATTCGGATCAGGGCAGTCAGTACACAAGCCATGAGTGGCAGTCGTTCCTGAAATCACACGGCCTGGAGGGTAGCATGAGCCGTCGCGGTAACTGCCATGATAATGCGGTTGCAGAAAGTTTTTTCCAGTTGTTGAAACGTGAACGGATAAAGAAAAAGATCTACGGAACGCGGGAAGAAGCCCGCAGTGATATTTTTGATTACTTCGAAATGTTTTATAACAGTAAGCGTCGGCATGGTTCTAGCGAACAGATGTCACCGACAGAATATGAAAACCAGTATTATCAACGGCTCGGAAGTGTCTAGATTATCCGTGGCGATTCACCCTGGCCAACCTGTTTCGGGTGGACCAAATGATACGTCAGTGGGAGAGATCTCAGTAAAAACCGGAAATAACGCCAGAAATGGTGGAAAAAATAGCCTAAATAGGCTGATTCGATGTGTTTGCGGGAAAAAAATCGGCCCAGATCCGCGAAATTTTAATCAGCGAGTCAGCTTGGGAAGAAATGACCTGCTTATTCGCACCTTCCTTAGTTAAGAAACATCCTAATCGTCCTTTCGCCGATCGCGAGATCTGTTATGGCAGCTAAACTCGATTGATACCCCAATCCGCCGGGCAGCATTTCCTTTCCGCACGCAAGAAGGAGAAGATCATGAAAGCAGTAATTTACAACGGTCCTTATGATGTAAAAGTAAAAGACGTACCGGATGCGAAAATTGTCCGCCCCACGGATGTACTCGTCCGCATCACCACCACCAACATTTGTGGGTCGGACTTGCACATGTATGAGGGCCGGACCAGCTTTGAACAGGGACGGATTCTGGGTCACGAAAACCTGGGTGAAGTGGTCGAAATTGGCTCAGGCGTTGAACGTATTAAGGTGGGCGACTATGTTTGTCTGCCGTTTAACGTGGGATGTGGTTTTTGCGAAAACTGTGAAAAAGGTCTGACCGGCTTTTGTCTCACTACCAATCCGGGTTCGGCAGGCGCAGCTTATGGTTTTGCTGAAATGGGTCCCTGGGAGGGGGGGCAGGCGGAACTGCTTCGGGTGCCATTTGCCGACTTTAACTGCCTTGTTCTTCCCCCTGATGCGGCAGAAAAAGAAGATGATTATGTGATGCTCTCTGACATTTTTCCTACCGGCTGGCATGCAACAGAACTTGCCGGATTGAAGCCTGGTGAAAGCGTGGCCATTTATGGCGCGGGGCCGGTCGGTTTGATGGCAGCTCATTCGGCGATCATTAAAGGTGCTTCACAGGTGTTTGTGGTTGATACGCACACAGACCGGTTGGCTCTGGCTGAAAAAATGGGGGCGACGGGCATCAATGCTACTGGCGATGAAGCTGTACAAAAAATTCTCGACCTGACGGATGGACGCGGTACGGATTGTGGCTGCGAATGTGTTGGCTATCAGTGCTGTAACAAACATGGCCATGAAGATAACTCTGTCACCATGAACAGTCTTGTTGCGTCGACGAAAGCAACCGGGGGAATTGGTGTGGTTGGCGTCTTTATTCCTCAGGATCCGGGGGCTGAATCGGAGCTTGCCAGAGAGGGTAAGATGCCATTTGATTTTGGGAGTTTCTGGTTTAAAGGACAGGCAATCCGTACCGGCCAGGCGAACGTTAAGGCCTATAACCGTCAGCTGTCTCGCCTCATCCATCACGATAAAGCCAGTCCGGGCAAAATAATTTCTCATCGTCTTTCGCTTGAAGAGGCTCCTGCCGGATATAAGCACTTCGATGAGCGGGATGAAGGATGGACGAAGGTTATCCTTAAGCCTTAAATAGAGTTATCCGGTATGAGAAAGCAAAAACCGGGAAAGAATGTATGACTTTTGACAGGGTGCAATAAAATATCCTGTCAGGGCGTTATTATTCATACTTTCAGCTGCCAGGTGATGCTGCCAACTTACTGATTTAGTGTATGATGGTGTTTTTGAGGTGCTCCAGTGGCTTCTGTTTCTATCAGCTGTCCCTCCTGTTCAGCTACTGACGGGGTGGTGCGTAACGGCAAAAGCACCGCCGGACATCAGCGCTATCTCTGCTCTCACTGCCGTAAAACATGGCAACTGCAGTTCACTTACACCGCTTCTCAACCCGGTACGCACCAGAAAATCATTGATATGGCCATGAATGGCGTTGGATGCCGGGCAACCGCCCGCATTATGGGCGTTGGCCTCAACACGATTTTACGTCACTTAAAAAACTCAGGCCGCAGTCGGTAACCTCGCGCATACAGCCGGGCAGTGACGTCATCGTCTGCGCGGAAATGGACGAACAGTGGGGATACGTCGGGGCTAAATCGCGCCAGCGCTGGCTGTTTTACGCGTATGACAGGCTCCGGAAGACGGTTTGCGCACGTATTCGGTGAACGCACTATGGCGACGCTGGGGCGTCTTATGAGCCTGCTGTCACCCTTTGACGTGGTGATATGGATGACGGATGGCTGGCCGCTGTATGAATCCCGCCTGAAGGGAAAGCTGCACGTAATCAGCAAGCGATATACGCAGCGAATTGAGCGGCATAACCTGAATCTGAGGCAGCACCTGGCACGGCTGGGACGGAAGTCGCTGTCGCTCACAAAATCGGTGGAGCTGCATGACAAAGTCATCGGGCATTATCTGAACATAAAACACTATCAATAAGTTGGAGTCATTACCCTTTTTTCAACTTCTGATGGATGCGAGTGATTGAACTCATACATTAATGTTTTCCCACGAAGTCTTTTTTCAGGTAAGCCTTCGCACATATCGGTAAATAGCTTGCCTGCTTTTATTTTTTCTGTCATCGACATGTTCATTTTTAACATTCCGTCCTGATAAGTTGGTCGGATAAGGCGCTCGCGCCGTATCCGACATTAATTTCTTAAGCGACTTCATTCACCTGGCGACGCAGCAGAGAAAGTGGGCCGGGGCCGCTAAGCGTGAACACGGAAATTAAGGTGAAGCCCAGCGCCACCAGACCCAGCACCAGGTAAGCGCCCTGGAAACCGATGCTTTCATACATATTGCCCGCCAGAATAGACATAAAAATCATCGCCAGTTGCTTAAAGAAGCAGAAACAGACCAGATAAATCGTCGCTGAAAAACGCACTTCAAACTGGCTGGTAATATATTTAAAGCAGCCCACCAGCAGGAACGGTACTTCAAACATATGCAGCGTTTTCAGAATAACCACTTCCAGTGCTGAGGTAGCGAACGATGAGCCAATAATACGTACTGACATAATAGTGCCAGCCAGCAGCAGGGCGTTTTTCCCACCGATGCGATTAATGATCAGTGGCGCAAAAAACATAATCGAGGCGTTAAGTAATTCGCCCATTGTCGTTACGTAGCCAAATACCCGCGTACCCTGTTCACCGGTAGCAAAGAACGAAGTAAAGAAATTAGCAAACTGTTGGTCAAAAACATCGTAGGTGCAGGAAACGCCAATAACATACAGTGACAAAAACCACAGTTTTGGCTGTCTGAACAGTTCCAGCGCCAGCTTAAGGCTAAATGCCGAATGGTTGGCACCTACCGCATTGGCAACCGTGGCAGAAGAGGGCGCATCCGTTTTGGCGAAAAAGAGTAAAACGGCGAGGATGAATGCACAGCCAGAACCCAGCCAGAAAACAAACTGATTATTGATGGTGAACATGATGCCGACAATCGAGGCACACAGCGCCCAGCCAACACAGCCAAACATCCGCGCGCGACCATATTCGAAATTACTGCGACGGCTGACTTTCTCGATAAATGCCTCTACTGCTGGCGCACCGGCGTTAAAACAAAAGCCTAGATAAATACCACCAACAATCGATCCTACTAAAATGTTGTATTGTAACAGTGGCCCGAAGATAAAAATAAAGAACGGCGCAAACATCACTAACATGCCGGTAATAATCCACAGCAGGTATTTGCGCAGCCCGAGTTTGTCAGAAAGCAGACCAAACAGCGGTTGGAATAATAGCGAGAACAGAGAAATAGCGGCAAAAATAATACCCGTATCACTTTTGCTGATATGGTTGATGTCATGTAGCCAAATCGGGAAAAACGGGAAGTAGGCTCCCATGATAAAAAAGTAAAAGAAAAAGAATAAACCGAACATCCAAAAGTTTGTGTTTTTTAAATAGTACATAATGGATTTCCTTACGCGAAATACGGGCAGACATGGCCTGCCCGGTTATTATTATTTTTGACACCAGAGCAACTGGTAATGGTAGCTACCGGCGCTAAGGTGGAATTCCGCCGACACTGACGGGCTCCAGGAGTCGTCGCCACCAATCCCCATATGGAAACCGTCGATATTCAGCCATGTGCCTTCTTCCGCGTGCAGCAGATGGCGATGGCTGGTTTCCATCAGTTGCTGTTGACTGTAGCGGCTGATGTTGAACTGGAAGTCGCCGCGCCACTGGTGTGGGCCATAATTCAATTCGCGCGTCCCGCAGCGCAGACCGTTTTCGCTCGGGAAGACGTACGGGGTATACATGTCTGACAATGGCAGATCCCAGCGGTCAAAACAGGCCGCAGTAAGGCGGTCGGGATAGTTTTCTTGCGGCCCTAATCCGAGCCAGTTTACCCGCTCTGCTACCTGCGCCAGCTGGCAGGTCAGGCCAATCCGCGCCGGATGTGGCGTATTGCTCGCCACTTCAACATCAACGGTAATCGCCATTTGACCACTTCCATCAATCCGGTAGGTTTTCCGGCTGATAAATAAGGTTTTCCCCTGATGCTGCCACGCGTGGACCGTGGTAATCAGCACCGCGTCGGCAAGCGTATCTGCCGTGCACTGCAACAACGCTGCTTCGGCCTGGTAATGGCCCGCCGCCTTCCAGCGTTCGACCCAGGCGTTAGGGTCAATGCGGGTCGCTTCACTTACGCCAATGTCGTTATCCAGCGGTGCGCGGGTGAACTGATCGCGCAGCGGCGTCAGCAGTTGTTTTTTATCGCCAATCCACATCTGTGAAAGAAAGCCTGACTGGCGGTTAAATTGCCAACGCTTATTATCCAGCTCGATGCAAAAATCCGTTTCGCTGGTGGTCAGTTGCGGGATGGCGTGGGGCGCGGAGGGGAGTGTCACGCTGAGGTTTTCCGCCAGACGCCACTGCTGCCAGGCGCTGATGTGTCCGGCTGCTGACCATGTGGTCGCGTTCGGTTGCACTACGTGAACCGTTAGCCAGAGTTGTCCGGCGCTCTCCGGCTGCGGTAGTTCAGGCAGTTCAATCAACTGTTTACCTTGTGGAGCGACATCCAGAGGCACTTCACCGCTTGCCAGCGGCTTGCCATCCAGCGCCACCATCCAGTGCAGGAGCTCGTTATCGCTATGACGGAACAGGTATTCGCTGGTCACTTCGATGGTTCGCCCGGATAAACTGAACTGGAAAAACTGCTGCTGGTGTTTTGCTTCCGTCAGCGCCGGATGCGGCGTGCGGTCTGCAAAGACCAGACCGTTCATGCAGAACTGGCGATCATTCGGCGTATCGCCAAAATCACCGCCGTAAGCCGACCACGGATTGCCATTTTCATCATATTTAATCAGCGACTGATCCACCCAGTCCCAGACGAAGCCGCCCTGTAAACGGGGGTACTGACGAAACGCCTGCCAGTATTTAGCGAAGCCGCCAAGACTGTTACCCATCGCGTGGGCGTATTCGCAAAGGATCAGCGGGCGCGTCTCTCCAGGCAACGAAAGCCATTTTTTGATGGACCATTTCGGCACAGCCGGGAAGGGCTGGTCTTCATCCACGCGCGCGTACATCGGGCAAATAATATCGGTTGCGAAGGTGTCGGCTCCGCCGCCTTCATACTGTACCGGGCGGGAAGGATCGACAGATTTGATCCAGCGATAGAGTGCGTCGTGATTAGCGCCGTGGCCTGATTCATTCCCCAGCGACCAGATGATCACACTCGGGTGATTACGATCGCGCTGCACCATTCGCGTTACGCGTTCGCTCATCGCGGGTAGCCAGCGCGGATCATCGGTCAGACGATTCATTGGCACCATGCCGTGGGTTTCAATGTTGGCTTCATCCACCACATACAGGCCGTAGTGGTCGCACAGCGTGTACCACAGCGGATGGTTCGGATAATGCGAACAGCGCACGGCGTTAAAGTTGTTCTGCTTCATCAGCAGGATATCCTGCACCATCGTCTGCTCATCCATGACCTGACCATGCAGAGGATGATGCTCGTGACGGTTAACGCCGCGAATCAGCAACGGCTTGCCGTTCAGCAGCAGCAGACCATTTTCAATCCGCACCTCGCGGAAACCGACATCGCAGGCTTCTGCTTCAATCAGCGTGCCGTCGGCGGTGTGCAGTTCAACCACCGCACGATAGAGATTCGGGATTTCGGCGCTCCACAGTTTCGGGTTTTCGACGTTCAGACGTAGGGTGACGTGATCGGCATAACCACCACGCTCATCGATAATTTCACCGCCGAAAGGCGCGGTGCCGCTGGCGACCTGCGTTTCACCCTGCCACAAAGAAACCGTCACCCGCAGCTCATCGCGCAGCTCGCCGTACATCTGAACGTCTGCCTCCAGTACAGCGCGGCTGAAATCATCATTAAAGTGAGTGGCTACATGGAAATCGCTGATTTGCGTGCTCGGTTTATGCAGCAACGAGACGTCACGGAAAATGCCGCTCATCCGCCACATATCCTGATCTTCCAGATAACTGCCGTCACTCCAGCGCAGCACCATCACCGCGAGGCGGTTTTCTCCGGCGTGTAAAAATGCGCTCAGGTCAAATTCAGACGGCAAACGACTGTCCTGTCCGTAACCGACCCAGCGCCCGTTGCACCACAAATGAAACGCCGAGTTAACACCATCAAAAATAATTCGCGTCTGGCCTTCCTGTAGCCAGCTTTCATCAACATTAAATGTGAGCGAGTAACAACCCGTCGGATTCTCCGTGGGAACATACGGCGGATTGACCGCAATGGGATAGGTCACGTTGGTGTAGATAGGCGCATCGTAACCGTGCATCTGCCAGTTTGAGGGGACGATGACAGTATCGGCGTCAGGAAGATCGCGCTCCAGCCAGCTTTCTGGTACCGCTTCTGGTGCCGGAAACCAGGCAAAGCGCCATTCACCATTCAGGCTGCGCGACTCTTGGGAAGGGCGATCGGTGCGAGCCTCTTCGCTATTACGCCAGCTGGCGAAAGGGGGATGTGCCGCAAGGCGATTAAGTTGGGTAACGCCAGGGTTTTCCCAGTCACGACGTTGTAATACGACGGCCAGTGAATCCGTAATCATTGTCATAGTTGTATCCTGCGTGAATTGTTATCCGCTCACATTTTCGCATAACATACGAGCCGGACACATAGAGTGTAAAGCTGGTGCCTAATGAGTGAGCTGACTCACATTAATTGCGTTGCGCTCACTGCCCGCTTTCAAGTCGGGAAACTTGTCGTGCCAGCTGCATTAAGGAATCTGCCAACGTGCGGGGAGAGGTGGTTTGCGTATTGGGCGCCAGGGTGGTTTTTCTTTTCACCAGTGAGACGGGCAACAGCTGATTGCTCTTCACCGCCTGGCCCTGAGAGAGTTTCAGCAAGCGGTCCACGCTGGTTTGCCCCAGCAGGCGAAAATCCTGTTTGATGGTGGTTAACGGCGGGATATAACACGAGCTGTCTTCGGTATCGTCGTATCCCACTACCGAGATATCCGCACCAACGCGCAACCCGGACTCGGTAATGGCGCGCATTGCGCCCAGCGCCATCTGATCGTTGGCAACCAGCATCGCAGTGGGAACGATGCCCTCATTTAGCATTTGCATGGTTTGTTGAAAACCGGACATGGCACTCCAGTCGCCTTCCCGTTCCGCTATCGGATGAATTTGATTGCGAGTGAGATATTTATGCCAGCCCGCCAGACGCAGACGCGCCGAGACAGAACTTAATGGGCCCGCTAACAGCGCGATTTGCTGGTGACCCAATGCGACCAGATGCTCCACGCCCAGTCGCGTACCGTCTTCATGGGAGAAAATAATACTGTTGATGGGAGTCTGGTCAGAGACATCAAGAAATAACGCCGGAACATTAGCGCAGGCAGCTTCCACAGCAATGGCATCCTGGTCATCCAGCGGATAGTTAATGATCAGCCCACTGACGCGTTGCGCGAGAAGATTGTGCACCGCCGCTTTACAGGCTTCGACGCCGCTTCGTTCTACCATCGACACCACCACGCTGGCACCCAGTTGATCGGCGCGAGATTTAATCGCCGCGACAATTTGCGACGGCGCGTGCAGGGCCAGACTGGAGGTAGCAACGCCAATCAGCAACGACTGTTTCCCCGCCAGTTGTTGTGCCACGCGGTTGGGAATGTAGTTCAGCTGCGCCATCGCCGCTTCCACCTTTTCCCGCGTTTTCGCAGAGACGTGGCTGGCCTGGTTCACCACGCGGGAAACGGTCTGATAAGAGACACCGGCATACTCTGCGACATCGTATAGCGTTACTGGTTTCACATTTACCACCCTGAATTGACTCTCTTCGGGTGCTATCATGCCATACCACGAAATGTTTTGCGCCATTCGGAGGGGGCACGCCGAAGTGAGATTCAAAATGCCGACGTCAGTTCACAGGTGGGTAATGATACCAACGTGTTGATTTCGTATTTTCACTGACACCAGGATCATCCTGATGTTACAAGGATTGAATGACTACAGATTAAAATAGTCATCAACAGGTTGACAGCATTACCGGGTTTTATTATCAACAATCGCTTTTAATACCCCACGGGTATCGTTCATCACTCTGGCGCGCGGAATTGCAGCTACAGGCAATGTCACCACCTGAATATCAGCACCACTCTCTCTGGCTTGTTCTTCTGTCATACCAACCCTGGACAGGGGCGGTGTCATAAATACGGAATAAGGCACATTTTTCCGATCATCAGTACTACGTTTGCCTTCACCCAGTAACTCATCACGTACAATGCGGTAATCATCCAGTGATATGTAAGTAAATTGCAGCCCGCCGGTAACATCTCCCATCGCCCAAATATTGTCTGCGGTGGTATGTAATCGCTTGTCAACGACAATTGCCCCGCGCTCGTTTACTGCGATACCGGCATTTTCTGGATGTAACGAAGCGGTAGCCGGTTGACGACCGGAAGCTATTAACAGTGCATCCACCGCCAGTTGGGCGTGCTCGCTATGCACTTGCACTTGATTTTCATGGTGACTGATTCGCTCCACATGGGCATTGAGGATAATATCGACGCCCTGATCGCGTAAAATCGTCGCGATATTATCAGCAATATCCCGATCTTCCCGAGGCAAAAACAGCGAAGCTGCCTCTAAAATGGTTACTTTGCTGCCAAAATTAGCGAACATAGAGGCGAACTCAACGCCAATATATCCGCCGCCCAAAATACCTAAATGCCCAGGCAATTCTTTTAGATTAAGTAATCCGGTGCTGTCATATACACCAGGCGTGGTGGTAATTCCAGGAATTGGCGGAACCACGGCTTGTGCACCGGTATTAATAAAAATTTTCTCGCCATGAATCTCCAAATTTCCCTCAGGCCGATGAACACGCAGGCTATGATTATTGATAAACTCCGCCTGGCCGTCGATCACGTCGATATTGGGCATATCCGCAAGATTATGAAAATTCTTATTACGTAAAAAATTAACCACTTCATTTTTACGCTGTATGGCACGGACAAAATCTGTGTGCTGCTGTGCGTCATGAACCAATGTTTTGGTTGGGATACAGCCGATATTAATACAGGTCCCGCCATACATTGCATTTGATTGTTCGATGAGAGCCACACGCCAACCTGCTTTTGCCAGCGTGACGGCTAATGTTTTTCCAGCCTTGCCAAAACCAATAATAACTGCCTGATATTTATTCATGATGATTTCCTGTCGAAACGCGTTCATTTGACATCATGACTATAGACGCAAAAGGTGATGCTGCCAACTTACTGATTTAGTGTATGATGGTGTTTTTGAGGTGCTCCAGTGGCTTCTGTTTGGCTTTGTTGAATAAATCGAACTTTTGCTGAGTTGAAGGATCAGATCACGCATCTTCCCGACAACGCAGACCGTTCCGTGGCAAAGCAAAAGTTCAAAATCACCAACTGGCCCACCTACAATAAAGCCCTCATCAACCGTGGCTCCATAACTTTCTGGCTGGATGATGAAGCTATTCAGGCCTGGTATGAGTCGGCAACGCCTTCATCACGGGGAAGACCTCAGCGCTATTCTGATCTCGCCATCACCACCGTTCTGGTCATTAAACGCGTGTTCAGGTTGACCCTGCGGGCTGCACAGGGTTTTATTGATTCCATTTTTACACTGATGAATGTTCCGTTGCGCTGCCCGGATTACACCAGTGTCAGCAAGCGCGCAAAGTCGGTTAATGTCAGTTTCAAAACGCCCACCCGGGGTGAAATCGCGCATCTGGTGATTGATTCCACCGGGCTGAAGGTCTTTGGTGAAGGCGAATGGAAAGTCAAAAAACATGGCCAGGAACGCCGCCGTATCTGGCGAAAGTTGCATCTGGCAGTTGACAGCAACACACATGAAATCATCTGTGCAGACCTGTCGCTGAACAATGTGACGGACTCAGAAGCCTTCCCGGGTCTTATCCGGCAGACTCACAGAAAAATCAGGGCAGCATCGGCAGACGGCGCTTACGACACCCGGCTCTGTCACGATGAACTGCGGCGTAAGAAAATCAGCGCGCTTATCCCGCCCCGAAAAGGCGCGGGTTACTGGCCCGGTGAATATGCAGACCGTAACCGTGCTGTTGCGAATCAGCGGCTGACCGGGAGTAATGCGCGGTGGAAATGGACAACAGATTATAACCGTCGCTCGATAGCGGAAACGGCGATGTACCGGGTAAAACAGCTGTTCGGAGGTTCACTGACACTGCGTGACTACGATGGTCAGGTTGCAGAGGCTATGGCCCTGGTACGAGCGCTGAACAAAATGACGAAAGCAGGTATGCCTGAAAGCGTGCGTATTGCCTGAAAACACAACCCGCTACGGGGGAGACTTACCCGAAATCTGATTTATTCAACAAAGCCGGGGAGAGCATGAAAATGATGGATATGAGCGGTCACGATCAGGCCGCAATGTCCCATGAAATGATGCAAAACGGCAATTCTGCTGCCCATCAGGACATGGCTGAAATGCATAAAAAAATGATGAAATCCAAACCTGAGAACACCCAAGAAACTGCTAAGCCATTTTCCGAAATGAACGAGCATGAGAAAGCCGCTGTTGTGCATGAGAAGGCGAATAATGGTCTATCTTCCGTTATTCATCAGCAGCAGGCTGAAAAGCATCGCAGCCAGATCACCCAGAATTAACCCGCAGCTCCACTTGTTAGACCCTCATTTGACGCCGAAGTCACTGGCTTACGCTCCCGTCCGGGAGCGTTTTTTTCCCATATATCAAACTTTAACTCTGAAGAGGTGGAAGTATCTGACCAACACTGTCACGTAACGCCAGATAACTACAAAAACACCTCAGGTGAACGTAAGCGTTAAGTGAGCGCCGTATTGACGGCTATTTATTGGTGAGATCTACGTTCCATGGCAGCAGTTCGGCCACTTTGTTGATGGGCCACTCCGGCAATACGCTCAGGATATGGCGAAGGTAACCCTCTGGATCGATACCGTTCAGCCTGCACGTTCCGATCAGACCATACAGCAGGGCACCACGTTCACCACCATGATCACTGCCGAAGAAGATGTAGTTTTTCTTGCCCAGACAGACCGCTCGTAGCGCGCGCTCAGCAGCGTTATTATCCGGCTCTGCCAGACCATCATCGCAGTAGTAACACAGGGCATCCCACTGGTTCAGTGCATAAGCGAACGCCTCGCCTAACCGGGATTTTTTCGACAGAGTGGCACTTTTCTCCACCAACCAGTCATGCAGGGATATCAGCAACGGTTAACTTCGGGACCGTCTGGCGGCCAGCCGCTGAGATGCCGGAAGGCCGCGTATTTCCTCTTCTATCGCGTATAACTCACTGATGCGCTTCAGAGCCTCCTCTGCTGTGGCCGTCCGGGTGCTGATATAGACGTCATGGATTTTGCGCCGCGCATGAGCCCAGCATGCCGCTTCTGTCAACGGCCACCTTCACGCTCTGCGCTGAACAACCTGTCGTACCCTGCGAAGGCATCTGCCTGCAGCACGCCATGATAGTGCCGAAGATGTTGCTGAGGGTGTTTCCCCTGTCGGTCCGGTGAGAAGGCGAACCATGCCGCTGGCGGATCTGATGAACCCGCGCTTCTGTTATCACGGACATATGTCCAGATACGCCCGGTTTTCGTCTTCTTTCTGCCCGGCGCCAGCACGGGCACCGGAGTGTCATCCGTATGCAGTTTGCGGCAGTCCATCACGTAGTGGTAGAGGGCTTCATCCAGCGGGGCCATTAACCGGCAGCACGCATCCACCCAGTTGGAGAGCAGCGCACGACTCAGATCCACACCCTGACGGGCAAAGATTTCGCACTGGCGATACAGCGGCAGGTGTTCACAGTATTTGGCCGTTAACACGCGGGCCAGCAGACCCGGCCCGGCGATGCCCCGGTCGATAGGACGTGAGGGCGCTGGCGCTTCAACGACGCAGTCGCATCGGGTACAGGCCTTTTTCACCCTGACCGTGCGGATCACTTTCAGGGCGCTGGAGACCAGCTCCAGTTGCTCCGCGCTGACTTCGCTGAGATAGGCCATATCACTACCGCAACCAGGACAGCTGGTTTCAGCTGGCTCCAGTCTGTTTATTTCGCGGGGAAGATGTTCCGGTAACGGGCGACGATGACGGGACTGGCGCAACTGACGCGGAACCTGCTGATCATTGTCCCGGCCGTTGTAACGATCGCTTTGCTGCTCCTGCTGTTTCAGCAGGGCTTCGGCTTCTTCGACCTGCCGGCGTAGCTTTTCTGAACGGGTACCGAACAGCATTCGGCGCAGTTTTTCTATCTGAGCCCGCAGATGTTCTATTTCACGCTCTTCGTTCTCTATTTTCTCTTCTGCGCGGGCCAGCGCTGAACGCAGGAACGACTCAGTCTCAGCAACGAGACTGAGCTGGCTGTCTTTCTGGCGAAGCGCGTCTTCCAGCGCAGCGATACGGGCGAGATAGTCCTGACTCATGACCCCATTTATAATGCGGTCATGCGCTTTTTACAACATCGTCAGTGAGTTAAGGCGTGCAGTTTTAGGTTTCCGCCAGTCCAGCTTATCGAGGAGCATGGCGAGTTGTGAGCGGGTGATGGCGATTTTGCCGTCGCGTACAGCAGGCCAGACGAACTGTCCCTCTTCCAGACGTTTGGTAAACAGACACAGACCGTCAGCATCAGCCCAGAGGATCCTCACGGTGTCACCTTTACGACCACGGAAGATAAACAGGTGGCCGGAGAACGGATTGTCATCAAGAACATGCTGGACCAGTTCGCCCAGACCATTGAAGGACTTACGCATATCGGTGACCCCGGCAACCAGCCAGATACGAGTGCCTGACGGTAAGGGTATCATCGGCTCCTCCCGCTCAGCTCGCGGATCAGCGTTTTCAGAAGTGCAGGTGATAAATCCCCGGACAGACGCAGGCTGGCACCGCCGACAGTCACCTCGCATGTCATGGCCTCGCGGCAGGCTGGAGCGGCGGGTTCATAGTGCGGCTCAGCATGGTGTGACAGGACCATATCAGGCAGGACAACGGGGATAACAGAGTCTTGCTCTCTGATTGACCGTTGTATTTCATCGGGCAGAAGATGTCTGTAACGCTGGCGCCAGGTAAACAGCAGATTGTCATTAATTCCATTATCCCGCGCCAACCGGGCAACACAGGCTCCAGGCTGATATGAAGTGGTTTACTGAATTTGGCCACCTGAACAGAGGTGATATGCTCACCTCAGAACAACACAGGTGTCATAATGAAAAAAAGAAATTTCAGCGCAGAGTTTAAACGCGAATCCGCTCAACTGGTCGTTGACCAGAACTACACCGTGGCAGATGCAGCCAGCGCTATGGATGTCGGCCTTTCCACAATGACGCGATGGGTGAAACAATTACGTGATGAACGGCAGGGCAAAACACCAAAAGCCTCCCCCATTACCCCGGAACAAATTGAAATCCGTGAGCTCAGGAAAAAGCTACAACGTATTGAAATGGAAAATGAAATATTAAAAAAGGCTACCGCGCTCTTGATGTCAGACTCCCTGAACAGTTCTCGATAATCGGGAAACTCAGGGCGCGTTATCCTGTGGCCACTCTCTGCCATGTGTTCGGGGTTCATCGCAGCAGCTACAAATACTGGAAAAACCGTCCTGAAAAGCCAGACGGCAGACGGGCTGTATTACGCAGTCAGGTACTTGAACTGCATGGCATCAGCCACGGCTCTGCCGGAGCAAGAAGCATCGCCACAATGGCAACCCAGAGAGGTTACCAGATGGGGCGCTGGCTTGCTGGCAGACTCATGAAAGAGCTGGGGCTGGTCAGTTGCCAGCAGCCGACTCACCGGTATAAGCGTGGCGGTCATGAGCACGTTGCTATCCCGAATCATCTTGAGCGACAGTTCGCCGTAACGGAACCAAATCAGGTGTGGTGCGGTGATGTGACCTATATCTGGACGGGTAAGCGCTGGGCGTACCTCGCCGTTGTTCTCGACCTGTTCGCAAGAAAACCAGTGGGCTGGGCCATGTCGTTCTCGCCGGACAGCAGGCTCACCATGAAAGCACTGGAAATGGCATGGGAAACCCGTGGTAAGCCCGTCGGGGTGATGTTCCACAGCGATAGTAATAATGCCGATGTCAGTCTTTACCACCACTTAGTTTGCCGTTTAACCAGATTGGTGTGATTACTGATGCAGTGAAGACCTTCCCGCATCCTGACTCACACAGCGATCGACCTTTTGTGTCCTGCCCTGGACCCGTCGGTTGCCGGAAGCGCCTTCATGCGAGGCATCTCCTCACCGATGCGCGTGACTCAAGAAGGGCCTGACGGCTTGTCTCGTTACTGTCCTGTCCAGGTTATCTGTCTGGAGATTCAACTCTGTTTCCTCACAGGAGCTCTGTCATGGTTGATAAAGTTACCGAAGCTGCCGTTGTGGGTGGCGTGGATACACATAAAGATTTGCACGTTGCCGCTGTCGTAGATCAGAACAATAAAGTCCTTGGGACTCAGTATTTCTCCACAACACGACAAGGTTACCGGCAGATGCTGGCATGGATGACCTCGTTTGGGACATTAAAGCGAATTGGTGTTGAGTGCACAGGTACCTATGGTTCCGGTTTGCTTCGTTATTTTCAGAACGCCGGGTTAGAAGTTCTTGAGGTGACTGCTCCAGACCGGATGGAGCGACGCAAACGGGGTAAAAGTGACACAATTGATGCTGAATGTGCCGCTCATGCAGCATTCTCAGGCATCAGGACAGTTACTCCCAAAACGCGTGATGGCATGATTGAGTCCCTGCGGGTATTAAAAACTTGCCGAAAAACAGCAATATCAGCCCGCAGAGTCGCTCTCCAGATTATCCATTCAAATATTATCTCTGCCCCGGATGAATTACGTGAACAGCTCAGAAATATGACGCGCATGCAGCTCATCAGGACCCTGGGTTCCTGGAGACCTGATGCCAGTGAATACCGCAATGTAACCAACGTTTATCGCATTTCATTAAAGTCCCTTGCCCGACGCTATCTCGAGTTACATGACGAAATCGCTGATCTGGATGTCATGATTGCGGCAATTGTCGACGAGTTGGCACCTGAGCTGATTAAACGTAATGCTATCGGATACGAAAGCGCTTCACAGTTGCTGATCACTGCCGGAGACAATCCTCAACGGTTAAGATCAGAATCAGGATTTGCGGCACTGTGTGGTGTCAGCCCGGTCCCCGTTTCTTCTGGAAAAACGAACCGTTACCGACTTAATCGTGGTGGAGATCGTGCTGCAAATAGTGCACTTCACATCATCGCCATCGGACGCTTACGAACTGACGCAAAAACAAAGGAATATGTCGCCAGGCGTGTAGCCGAAGGACATACAAAAATGGAAGCGATACGCTGTCTAAAGCGATATATCTCCCGCGAAGTTTACACGTTACTGCGCAATCAAAACAGGCGGATCAACAGTATCCCGATAACAGCTTGACTCTTAGAAGGGCGTCCAGGGCAGCCAGTACGGCAGTGACGACTGGCAGCGCTTCTACCGGGCCAATAACCTGGCGCCGAGCATGAGCCGGCGTGGCAACTGCTGGGATAATGCGGTGGCCGAATCGTTCTTCAGTTCGCTGAAAAAAGAACGGATCAGAAAACGCATATATAAAACAGGGATCTGGCCCGGGCGGATCTTCGATTACATTGAAGTCTTCTATAACCGGTCCCGGCGCCACAGCCACCTCGGCGGCGTCAGTCCGGAGGCCTTCGAACAGGCCTCGTCGTGAGGACAGGATTTGTCTACAGGCGTGGGGTCAGTCCAAACTATAGGGCAGGATCGTCTACCGGGGCGGGGTCAGTCCATCAACGGCTCGGAAGTGTCTAGATTATCCGTGGCTATTCACCGGGGCAAACAGGCCGATCAGGAACGACATAAGAAAGTTCTGTATTACCGACAGGTCAAGAAACTGAGCATAAGAGAAACTGCTGAAGCCACCAGTTACAGTACATCTCAGGTCTGCAGGGTTCAGGCCCTGTTCAGGCCTGAAAATTAAGCACATTTTCTGAGGCTGGAAATCAACTCATGCTGACAGCCTGAGCCTGTTGGCATGGTAAGCAATGTGCTCACCAATAAAGCTGGAAATGAAATAATAGCTGTGGTCGTATCCAGTATGATATCGGAACGACGCATTGAGGTTCATCTCATTGCATACTCTCTCAAGGATTTTGGTGCGCAGTTGCTCTTCATAAAAGGCGTCACTCAGCCCCTGATCAATGAAGATTTCTGGTAATTTTTCACCCTGTAAAATGAGGCTGACTGGATCGTAGGCTTCCCACGTTTTTCTGTTTTCACCCAGGTAAGCGCTAAATGCCTGTTGCCCCCATGGCACCTGAGAAGGCGATACTATCGGGGAAAATGCTGATACGCTCACATATTCACCAGGATTTCGCAGAGCCAGCACCAGAGCACCCAGCCCTCCCATAGAATGACCGGATATAGATTTTCTTGCCGTTGCAGGAAAATGATTCATGACGACATCCGGAAGCTCTCTGAGAATATAGTCATACATCCTGTAATGAACATTCCACGGCTGTTCCGTCGCGTTCAGATAAAAACCGGCCCCCTGGCCAAGATCGTAACTGTCGGCATCCGGGACATTATTACCCCGGGGACTGGTATCCGGGACAACAACGATGACGTTATGCCGGGCTGCATAATGCTGCATACCTGATTTGGTGATGAAATTCTGCTCAGTACAGGTCAGGCCCGACAACCAGTATAGTACCGGCAGTTTTTCTGTTACTGCTTTGGGAGGAAGATACACACCGAAATTCATTTCACAATTAAGGGATTGTGAATAATGCCGGTACACGTTTTGCCAGCCGCCAGAGCTGGCATGCTGCTCAATGAGTTCCATCAGCCGTTATCTCATGGTTATTTCCCCTGACCGAAGCCAGGGGAAGTATCTTTAAATCCGGACGTCAGATAAACGTATACGCCGTGATTTTGTTACCCGCCGGATCCCGCAGGTAGGCAGCATAGGCCCCGGGAAGGTGACCACGCGGGCCAGGTTGACCTTCATCAGCTCCACCGGCGGCAAGGCCGGCAGCATGGAAAGCATCAACCTCTTCCGGGGTGGCAGCAGCGAAGCCGACAGTCACCCCGTTAGCGGAAGGTGCTTCACCGTTGCCCGGACGGGCAATGATAAATGCCGGCTTTTCGCGGCCATAGAGTACCCAGCCGTTGCCAAACGGGCCGAGGTTATTGATACCAAGCGTGCCCAGGACGACATCGTAAAATGCGGAGGATTTCTCGACATCGGCTGCGCCAATGAACACATGAGAAAAGATGCCGTCACCAGAAATTACCGGAGTTGTCATTTTCCACTTCCTTCAGTTTGAGTTGATTAAAATTCTGATGGGATCAGTAATGAATCACTGTCCGGATAGATTTGCCTTCATGCATAAGCTCGAAGGCGTCATTGATTTCATCCAGTGTCATCGTATGGGTTACAAATGGCTCAAGGTCAATATCCCCCTTCATGGCATCCTCGACCATACCGGGGAGCTGAGTGCGGCCTTTTACTCCGCCAAACGCGGAACCTTTCCATACGCGCCCGGTGACCAGCTGGAAAGGACGGGTGGAAATCTCCTGTCCGGCCCCTGCGACACCAATGACAACGGACTGCCCCCACCCACGGTGAGCACTTTCCAGCGCTGCACGCATGACGTTAACGTTACCGATACATTCAAAGGTATGGTCAATACCCCACTTGTTGATATCCAGCAGAACATCTTTAATCGGTTTGTCATAATCATTCGGGTTAATGCAGTCAGTGGCCCCGAACTGACGGGCCAGGTCAAATTTTG
The DNA here is from genome assembly GCF_006171285.1 of Leclercia adecarboxylata. Classification (NCBI taxonomy): domain Bacteria; kingdom Pseudomonadati; phylum Pseudomonadota; class Gammaproteobacteria; order Enterobacterales; family Enterobacteriaceae; genus Leclercia; species Leclercia adecarboxylata. Next base: position 143,113 of record NZ_CP040888.1, read on the forward strand.
TCGGATTAGTATCGATAGCGATAATACGTCCCGCTTTTGCCTGACGGGCCCCCTGTACCGCAGCCAGACCAATTGCCCCCAGACCAAAAATGGCAACTGAATCGCCCGGCTGCACTTTAGCCGTGTTATGGACGGCGCCAATACCGGTAGTCACGCCACAACCCAACAGGCAGACGTGTTCATGGTTCGCCTCCGGGTTAATTTTTGCCAGAGAAACCTCGGCCACAACGGTGTATTCACTGAATGTGGAACATCCCATGTAGTGGTAAAGAGGCTGACCGTTGTATGAAAAGCGAGTGGTCCCGTCAGGCATCAGTCCTTTGCCCTGAGTCTCGCGAACCGATACACAGAGGTTCGTTTTACCGGACTGGCAGAATTCACACTCCCCGCATTCAGCGGTGTAGAGCGGAATAACATGGTCACCCGGCTTCACACTGGTGACGCCTTCACCAACTTCAACGACGATACCGGCTCCCTCGTGGCCGAGAACCACCGGGAAAACGCCCTCAGGGTCATTCCCTGAGAGGGTAAAGGCATCGGTATGGCAGACACCTGTGTGGGTGTTTTTAATCAGCACCTCGCCTTTTTTAGGCGGAGCAACATCAATTTCAACAATCTCCAGGGGCTTCCCTGGTGCAAATGCAACAGCGGCACGTGATTTCATACGTAATATATCCTCAATGTAATAATGGCCTCACCTATTTAAGATAGGCACGAACCAGCTCAATCGTATCGTCAACTGATTTACTGACTTCATGACTGTAGCTGTCATTCTGGTCAAAGGTTTCCCGTATGTGGCTCTCCAGCACCTCTGCCATCAGTCCGTTAGCGGCGCCCCGGACGGCGGCGATTTGCTGGAGAACGGAACGGCATTCAGCGCCACTTTCAAGTGCTCTTTCCAGAGCATCAATCTGACCCCGGATACGGCGAACCCGGGTTAGGACCTTTTTTTTCTCTTCAGGAGTACTGGGCATTGCTTACCTCACTGCTCTGTATTTCTTATACTATAGGGGAGTATTACATTAAGATCAACACATACCCCACTATAGTATAATAAATATATCAGAGCACCGGTAATGACTCCAACTTACTGATAGTGTTTTATGTTCAGATAATGCCCGATGACTTTGTCATGCAGCTCCACCGATTTTGAGAAAGACAGTGACTTCCTGCCCAGCCTTGCCAGATGCTGCCTCAGATTCAGGTTATGCCGCTCAATGCGCTGCGTATATCGCTTGCTGATAACGTGCAGTTCTCCCTTCAGGCGTGATTCATAAAGCGGCCAGCCATCCGTCATCCATACCACGACCTCAAAGGCCGACAGCAGGCCCAGAAGACGCTCCAGCGTGACCAACGTGCGTTCACCGAATACGTGCGCCACAACCGTCCTCCGTATCCTGTCATACGCGTAAAACAACCAGCGCTGGCGTGATTTAGCGCCGACGTAACCCCACTGTTCGTCCATTTCCGCGCAAACAATAACGTCACTGCCCGGTTGTATGCGTGAGTTTACCGACTGCGGCCTGAGTTTTTTAAGTGTCGTAAAATCGTGTTGAGGCCAACGCCCATAATGCGTGCACTGGCGCGACATCCGACGCCATTCATGGCCATATCAATAATTTTCTGGTGTGTACCGGGCTGAGAGGCGATGTAAGTGAACTGTAGCTGCCATGTTTTACGGCAGTGAGAGCAGAGATAGCGCTGATGTCCGGCAGTACTTTTACCGTTACGCACCACGCCTTCAGTAGCTGAACAGGAGGGACAGCTGATAGAAACAGAAGCCACTGGAGCACCTCAAAAACACCATCATACACTAAATCAGTAAGTTGGCACCCTTACCCTGTATAGGTACTCTCTGTTTTTCGTGGCCTGCCTCGCCCACGAATTTCGCCAGTCATGACTTTGCTCCTGCATTTTATTAACGGAAAAGAATAAGTGATTTGTAAGCGTTAAGTGAGCGCCGTATTGACGGCTATTTATTGGTGAGATCTACGTTCCATGGCAGCAGTTCGGCCACTTTGTTGATGGGCCACTCCGGCAATACGCTCAGGATATGGCGAAGGTAACCCTCTGGATCGATACCGTTCAGCCTGCACGTTCCGATCAGACCATACAGCAGGGCACCACGTTCACCACCATGATCACTGCCGAAGAAGATGTAGTTTTTCTTGCCCAGACAGACCGCTCGTAGCGCTCGCTCAGCAGCGTTATTATCCGGCTCTGCCAGACCATCATCGCAGTAGTAACACAGGGCATCCCACTGGTTCAGTGCATAAGCGAACGCCTCGCCTAACCGGGATTTTTTCGACAGAGTGGCACTTTTCTCCACCAACCAGTCATGCAGGGATATCAGCAACGGTTTACTTCGGGACCGTCTGGCGGCCAGCCGCTGAGATGCCGGAAGGCCGCGTATTTCCTCTTCTATCGCGTATAACTCACTGATGCGCTTCAGAGCCTCCTCTGCTGTGGCCGTCCGGGTGCTGATATAGACGTCATGGATTTTGCGCCGCGCATGAGCCCAGCATGCCGCTTCTGTCAACGGCCACCTTCACGCTCTGCGCTGAACAACCTGTCGTACCCTGCGAAGGCATCTGCCTGCAGCACGCCATGATAGTGCCGAAGATGTTGCTGAGGGTGTTTCCCCTGTCGGTCCGGTGAGAAGGCGAACCATGCCGCTGGCGGATCTGATGAACCCGCGCTTCTGTTATCACGGACATATGTCCAGATACGCCCGGTTTTCGTCTTCTTTCTGCCCGGCGCCAGCACGGGCACCGGAGTGTCATCCGTATGCAGTTTGCGGCAGTCCATCACGTAGTGGTAGAGGGCTTCATCCAGCGGGGCCATTAACCGGCAGCACGCATCCACCCAGTTGGAGAGCAGCGCACGACTCAGATCCACACCCTGACGGGCAAAGATTTCGCACTGGCGATACAGCGGCAGGTGTTCACAGTATTTGGCCGTTAACACGCGGGCCAGCAGACCCGGCCCGGCGATGCCCCGGTCGATAGGACGTGAGGGCGCTGGCGCTTCAACGACGCAGTCGCATCGGGTACAGGCCTTTTTCACTCTGACCGTGCGGATCACTTTCAGGGCGCTGGAGACCAGCTCCAGTTGCTCCGCGCTGACTTCGCTGAGATAGGCCATATCACTACCGCAACCAGGACAGCTGGTTTCAGCTGGCTCCAGTCTGTTTATTTCGCGGGGAAGATGTTCCGGTAACGGGCGACGATGACGGGACTGGCGCAACTGACGCGGAACCTGCTGATCATTGTCCCGGCCGTTGTAACGATCGCTTTGCTGCTCCTGCTGTTTCAGCAGGGCTTCGGCTTCTTCGACCTGCCGGCGTAGCTTTTCTGAACGGGTACCGAACAGCATTCGGCGCAGTTTTTCTATCTGAGCCCGCAGATGTTCTATTTCACGCTCTTCGTTCTCTATTTTCTCTTCTGCGCGGGCCAGCGCCGAACGCAGGAACGACTCAGTCTCAGCAACGAGACTGAGCTGGCTGTCTTTCTGGCGAAGCGCGTCTTCCAGCGCAGCGATACGGGCGAGATAGTCCTGACTCATGACCCCATTTATAATGCGGTCATGCGCTTTTTACAACATCGTCAGTGAGTTAAGGCGTGCAGTTTTAGGTTGCCGCCAGTCCAGCTTATCGAGGAGCATGGCGAGTTGTGAGCGGGTGATGGCGATTTTGCCGTCGCGTACAGCAGGCCAGACGAACTGTCCCTCTTCCAGACGTTTGGTAAACAGACACAGACCGTCAGCATCAGCCCAGAGGATCCTCACGGTGTCACCTTTACGACCACGGAAGATAAACAGGTGGCCGGAGAACGGATTGTCATCAAGAACATGCTGGACCAGTTCGCCCAGACCATTGAAGGACTTACGCATATCGGTGACCCCGGCAACCAGCCAGATACGAGTGCCTGACGGTAAGGGTATCATCGGCTCCTCCCGCTCAGCTCGCGGATCAGCGTTTTCAGAAGTGCAGGTGATAAATCCCCGGACAGACGCAGGCTGGCACCGCCGACAGTCACCTCGCATGTCATGGCCTCGCGGCAGGCTGGAGCGGCGGATTCATAGTGCGGCTCAGCATGGTGTGACAGGACCATATCAGGCAAGACAACGGGGATAACAGAGTCTTGCTCTCTGATTGACCGTTGTATTTCATCGGGCAGAAGATGTCTGTAACGCTGGCGCCAGGTAAACAGCAGATTGTCATTAATTCCATTATCCCGCGCCAACCGGGCAACACAGGCTCCAGGCTGATATGACTTTTCGACGAGAGCCAGCTTAAAGTCCATTGAGTAGGACGCCCGCGCCCTGCGGGGCTGAAGAGTGTTTGACATTGATAGAGTCCATTAACGTTAATAAGAGGACTCTATCATCGTCAATCGTTAGTAATCGCAACAGGCGGCAGTGGCTTGACGCTTACAGTGATTTTGCGCGGAGGCTTCAATCAGTTTATCCCCGGCGGTGACGAGGTGGCCACCTATGCCGACTGGACAGGGGACTGACTATTGCCATAACGCCATCGCAGGTTGCTTCAGTAAACCTGCTAATCCCGTACAATGGCGAATTCGCTATATCCGCTTCTCGCACTTAGCTGCCATAAATCGGCCAGGCAATCACAGGTCATTTCTGTCTCGCAAAGAAGGTGCCGTTTCTGCTTTGCGTTGACACCCCTAAATATTAGAATTAAAAGGAGAGAGTTACTGGAAAAAGGCAGCGGAGGCAGTGACAATCGTGGCTTGAAGCCACTACTCGATGGATGCGGACATGTAGTTGGCGTCATTCGACAAAACTAGCAAACTTCTAATAGTCACCATTTCTCCCGTCTGGCGGGAGTGCTGTCAAATGCCCCCCTCATCTCTGTGTGGGAAATGAAGGGTGAAGGGGAAATAGATGACAGCGTTATTTCTACGCCCAGAATACTGAATACCTTGTACAGACGATCAATACTGGCGCTAGCAGGGTTTGCTTCCAGGCGGGCATAGGTTTGCTGCGTTACGCCAAGCCTCTCAGACACATCTTTTTGCGTGAAGCCCTTGATTTTGCGAAACCCGATTAGCACAGGTCTGAGCTGGTTCAGCGTTTTTATCGGGAACTGATTATTCATAAGTGACCTGCCTCGCAGACTGAGTAGGGAGTACCGCCCTGTAATACAGCAGGTAAGGTGTATTTTGTGTTATACAGACTATAGGCTGTAAAACCTTTATTGAAAAGATGCTGATGTTCCAGGGGCATGCCGAGCATGGACGATTTTCTGCGGGGCGGTATTTCGCTACGGGGGAGATTGCGTTCGGGCAATGTACCGGTGTAAAAAACGTCAATTTTTCAAAACCGCTGTTATCGGGATAAGCTGAAAACTCCGAAGGCAGACACAGCCACGAATAATGTCAGACTTAAGCTCTGTAGCTGTCTTCTTTTGCCTGTAAATAACGTCTAGTTTGACTCTGATGAAGGCTGTACCAGGCAGAGAACATGTCACTCTCGGGGCCGGATGATAAAATGTGTTCAACTGGCTGGGCAGGGTAATAGCGAAGAACGTTCTCTGAAATTCGATTCAGCTCAGCGTAACGTGCGCTGTAGGTATGTATAATCCATTGCATCAATTTTGCATCCGTATTATTCGCAGATTACACACAAGAAGCTTAACAATGGCTGAAAGAGTGAGCAGGGATATGTAACAAAAACAAGGGCTTCAAGATGAACTGGATAAAACCGGAGCAGAGCAAGCCCTGTTCCGGTTTGTCAGGCTTTGGAATTTCTTCCAGGCCCCTGCAGCTAGTCACAACAAACACATTAATGTTTTCATTGCTTCAATTCAATATTATTGTGTGAAAGGGATTCCATCGAAATCGGCTTATGCATGCTTAAAACTAAACTGCCCCGGCTGCAGTCATTTGGTTGCTGTGGGCTCTGTACTGTGTCTAATAGTGAAAGAATCTTACGTTATAACGAAGGAAATTGCTGAATGACTCTACGATTGCAGACGGAATCACCCGCTGACCAGGATATGTTTAGAGGCAGCAGTCATGAAAAAGTTGCAGAGAATGTGGCTCAGATCATCAGGACACCTGATGTCAATATTATTGGTCTGGAAGGTGAGCTGGGTTCAGGTAAGTCAACAATATTGAAGTTCCTGCAGAAAAAGCTTAAAGATGATTTTACGTTCATTAACTTTGATGCAGAACGTTACCATCATGGCTCAACTAAAAAAGCGCTTATCGATGTCATCCACCACGGGGTCAGCCTACAATGTCCGGGCTCCCGGGATGTGTTGGATAAGTATAAAAATCTGGCTCTGGGTAACATCGTTGAATACGACAAGAGGGTCAGCAGCAGGCTAAGCTGGTTGACCGTCGTTTTTATTTTACTGTCATTGCTTTCCGTGCAGATGCTTCGTTATGTGCTAACAGACCTTAATCAATATTTTACTAACAAGGAGTCATTATTAGGGTGGCTTTTTTATGTTGAGGTGGCCGCGTTTCTTTCTCCTGCCATTATGGTCGCAGGACTGGCATGCCTGCAGAACATGGAATGGTACAGAAAGAAAGGGTATTCGAGTATTGGTGATTTGTTCAAACGCAACAGTACTGACAGGATTGAAGAGACTTGGCTAGTTAATAAGGAGGTCGGAGCTATTGAGCTGGCTGAAGCTCTGCAGGGATTTACCTCCAAAGAGGTCATTTCCCATGGAGATCGCTTCATCCTTATCATTGATAATCTGGACCGAATCAGTGCAGACAAAGTGAAAGAGCTCTGGAGTGATATGGAGCTTATTGCCGGAGCCACTCATGAACACTTCAGGATAGTGGTGCCCTATTCGGCAAGACAGGTTTCAGCCTCACTTTCTGTGGCGGGTTTCAGCGGGCGTGAGTTTATTGCAAAGCGGATTCCTGTAAGTTTTCAGGTTCCTCCTCTTATTTCGGCAGGATGGCAGGAAGCGTTAAGGCAGTACTGGAAAGAAACAGTAAATGAGGATGCAGGGATAGCGTGCCGGGAAGCAACGGTGTTGCTTGAGCGCTGGAAACCCTCTGAGTATCCTCGTATCACACCGCGATTAATGAAGAAGTTTGTTAATGATATTCATATTCTGAACCTTACCGTTCCTGCAACAGAAGATCATCGCCATATTCTTATTGCTCTCTACTTACTGGTGGTCAGATACGGGGAGCGAGATATTAAAGTATTACTTCGCGATCCCAAAGCTAGTCAGACCGAACCCGGTATTGCTCCGGATGATTTTGACGAGATGCTCTCGCTAACTTATCAACAAATATCCCGAATTTTTAATAACGATACAGAAAGATGGAGCGAATTTCTGATGAGCATCCACTATCAGTCCACGGTGGAGCTTGCCAGGAGCGAGTTGCTTGATACGCCTCTTAAAGACGCGATTGGTGCTATAAATATCCCACGGCTTGAAGAACTGACGGCCTTGTGGGGTTTCGCTGAAGCATGGCAGCGAGTGGCACCACATATTCAGATGCGAGACTGGCTGGTTTCTTATAGCCGGATGGATGAGAAGTGTCAGGCTCTCGCCGAACCGCAACTCAAAGTCGCAGTGCAAATGCTGAATCAGAGTTATGCTGTTTCACTCAGAGAAAAGAATGATGAAGGTTTCGTATTGAGTCTGCAGAAACTGATGGCTGACGGGCGGATAAGCCTAGAGCCTTTCGTCGAAAGGCAAATATCGTTTATTGTGAGTAAACTTGATGAAATTCAGGATTCAGAAAAATTGGAGGCTGAATCCACGAAGACGTTGCTGCAGGAAGCTGATTCATACTCTGTTCTGGCCGGTGAATCACTACTGAATAAAATGGAGAATTTTGTAGATGGCGTATTTTATGTGGAATACCTTGTCAATAATGAAGAGACCTTGTCAAACCTGAAAATTGGCACACTAGATATCGGAAATCACGGTCGGGAGGAGATGTTACGCTATGGAGCTGAGCAACCTCAGATAGACCTTTTTAATCCGGGAATTATCCGGCATATCAATATTGCATCGAAGGCGGTACAGAACGTAATTGGAAAGAATGATGGTACAGGTGGGGCTCAGGTTAGCTCTGCAATAATGACGCTTAAAAATCGTCAGGTTGTTGAGGACGTTATCCATTTCAGAAAAATTGTTCTGAGCCCGGACTGGAATAATAATGTTTTAAATCAATATTATCTTAATAATACGGCGACGAGGAATCTCTTCCCTGCGGAATTTGCTGCACAGGCTGTTGCTCACATGGTGCTCCATGGTAACTATGCCGGTATCGAGTCGTACAGTGAACATATTGGTGAGGAACGGTTTGACCTGGCTTTGGCTGCATATCTTCGTTATCTACGTACTGCCGAGAGTATCTTTATAGCACTTAAGGATAAAATGTTCTGCCGTACATCAAAAATGCTGTTGGCAGGATTGTTGATTTAGGTCTTCTGGTGAATATACCTGTCCTGAGCTTTGTTAAAGGTCAGTATGACGTCATCAAAGAAGCTACAAATGCAACCTCTCTTTTAATATTTGTGCGAGAGCGTCAAAAAGCACTGTCAGAGAAAATAATTGAGTCTGATGTGAATGCTATGGGTCCAGTATTTCTCCATGACGTATATCAGTCAGGTGAGCAGTTTGATATTTTGAAGAAAAAGCTGAACGCCCTGGCATGTGGAGTATTTAGTTCTTCTGAAAGGCTTATTGAGTGTTTTACGGTTCTTCCTGTGAACATGCGCTTTATCCTTGAACAAATGCAACTTCAGGGGCAGCATATCCGGATGGAAGGTAGTGTGGGTATCTTTGCATCATGGTTCCGTGATGCAGAGCCAGACGTTGTCACAAATGCCGAGAACATTCATTTTCTGTGGTCTTGCCTCGACGATACCCAGAGAGAGACTGTACTTGATGAGTTGCACGATGTCTTACTTGAAAGACATATTCGTATTGACAGCCGTATTGCGATTATTACCCGTTTTCATAATGAGTTGTCGTTTATTGAACCTGAGAAGGCCGTTGAACGCAGGGCTATTGCGGCGCTGTTTAGCGCTTCTGTTGATAATGTATTATTGTCTCAATGGCTTGACCGTCAGACGTTTTCATTTTCATCATGGTCTCCGGAGGACGCCCGTACGGCAACGAGTTGTATAATGAATAACTCGGAGATTTTTCCTCTCATCTGCAGGAATTCACAGTATATTAAAAACAGAATGTTACCAGAGAAAGCGGACGTTACAGAAGATAGTGATACGTTTCCGGACTGAGTTCGTTCTTTAAATCCTATACCTGAAGACCACAGCGGTGGTCTTTGGGAGTTTTTTTATTGCCTGATATACATTAAGCATGTTATATCTTGCTAAGAAATAATCATTCAGGGATTAATCATAACTACTGAAGTTATGTTGTGTTCTTTTCTTTTAAAAATAAATTATTCAGATTTATTTTCTATTGATTTAATGAGGTAGGGAATGACAGAAAGTGCTTTGCTTTTGCGAGAGGCATTTAATGAATCGGTTAACTATATGACATGGTCTTTTTATTCACTGATAACTGCTTACGTTTCGATGGCTTTTTATGATAGAGTTGAGGTTAAGACCCGAATAAATAATTATCTGAATAAGTTACTTTTCGTGATTGCTATGTCCGTTTTTATCCCAAATATGTACTTTGTTTCAATGGTGTTCAGTCAGAAGTTAGGCACCGCAGCTGGCGTTGCGTCATTCATTATTGGGCTACTTTTCATGATGTTAAACTCGGCACCTGTAATTACTGGTATCGTACAGCAGCGCAAAGATTGAGTTTTATGAGTATAGTCAGTTGGGTTTTCATCTGTTTTATCAGACTTAGAAAAATGAAATCTTTCAATTCATTGATTTTAAACGCAAAAAAATTTCTAAATGATCAGAATTATAGGGTGTTCATTTTGCACAGCAGTAGGGGTTGACCATTCAATGGAAACGCTCCTTCGAACTGACCCGGAGAAATACGGTTATCAGGCTGGCCTGAGTCGTCTTCAGCGATTTCTTTCTAAGATCCAGTACGACTGGAGCCTGCGGGATTATATCGGTCGTAAAGTGTTCGAAGGCGGATATGTGCGTCTTCAACCCAATATCTTTTCTTCGTCCCTGACTGAACGTCTTTTTCATGCCTGTTGCAGCCTTGATTATGTTGAAGCAAGACGTGCGGCAGAGCATCGCAGAAAGCTACTTTCCGGCGAGGTTGACGATACGGCTTATAACCGTCGTATGGCTGAGCCACAATTTCGGCTTGTACAGGAAGCAAACGTGATCCACGTTGATTTCCTCTGGTCGTTGCACTGTTTCAACCCTCGCCCGTTTCGGGCAATTGAGATCTATCGCAGGGTCTGGGAAGAGGCCGATCTGGACCTTCTTGAGGATGAGCCTGACATGCAGCCTGTGCCCCGTACACCAATGCCAGCTCCACTCTGGATGAAACTGCCCGGAGGCCGGTTCGGTACAGCTTATGATGGACTGACTGATACGTTGCCGCTGATGACCTATTTTGACGGGCAGGCTGACCCCAGGGCTTCACGTAGCCTAAAGACCGGAGAGAGCAGTTCTGTCGTCGTGGCATTCGAGGAAGAGGATGAGCTGACTGTTGAAGAAGATACGGCGTCCTGGATTATCTGGCATGAATACGACGGGTTACGCCAGCGCATCGCTGACGGTGAGTTTACTCCAACGACTGCTGCTCAGTATCTTCTTCGTTATGGCGCGGTCCGAATTTCAAAAGGCAAGGGCGCTGTCTATCATCGTCTCGCACAACGGGGACAAACCTTTTCCCGCCTGGGGATAGGCGACAGAGTGTCGCTTCCAGAGCTGGTTGCCAGTCGGCGTTTTAAAATACTCAGTGATTCTGCATACCGTCAGGTTGTAGCCCGGAAATTGCGTGGACAGATAAAAAAGTTCAGATTCTGGGCATGCGTAGCTGCCTGTGTTCAGTTGCACGTACACAACAAGACGGCACTCGGAGAAAGAATTTTAACGTTACTCGAAGGTGAGAGGGAACAGCAACAAGGTGCGATCCAGGCGAAGCTGAAGGCGGGAATGATGGATGCAGTTCTAACTCTGTGTAACCAGCGACTCCGGGTGAAAGAAAATACTAACCAGCCAGAGGAGTTCCGCTATTACCGTGCCGTAAGAGCTCGTTTCATGCGCCATTTATCTGAATGCCTTAAGCCAGAAAATGGCGGCGTTATCCGTGACGTTATCTGGGAACTGAGGGTGCTGAGCAGTGCTCACGGTACGACCAAAACAGGTTTTTACTATGTCGATAGCAATCGCCCGACAGCGAAAGGACTGTTAAACCGCCTTCTGATGAGGATGGTCAAGCAGGTCGTATAAGCGTCTGAAACGCGAAACACACGAAAATGGAGGGGTTATACAAAAAAAACTTAGCTTTGATCGTGATGTAATGTGGACATCATGTCCAAGCGTTGCTGCATCCAGAAAAGTAACTTTAATCCTGTTGATACAGCCCTTGCATTACCTGTTTACGCATAGCGTGGAAACGTTCTAATTAAACCAGACGAATATAAATTTAAATTAATTCACTCACCCCCGGAATCGGGGAACTAAACAAAAGGATCATCAATGCAAAATCAAAATACACCCGCTCAGGAAAAACACACCGTATACCTTTTTAATGCCGAACATGCTGACAAGACAGCCGCCAAGCAAGCCGGGAAACTCTTCACGCTGGACATTGAACACCCAATGACCCTCAACGATCTCTCGCTGCTGTGTGAGTCGGTCGCGGACGCTGTGGGAGCACCTGGCGGAATTAAATATGAAATCACAACAGAGCCTAATGGGGTTCAGGAGGAATACTGAATCAGTGTGGTGTGAGTCCATTTTAATTTGACGTTTCATGAGTTCTATCGAGAGGCTGAAGTATGACTTTGAAAATGGAAAGTTCCCGGACTTCCAAGCCTGAGGGGCCATTTGTATTAATCACTTTTGAGGGGGACGAATTTCTTTTTGATGACAGACATAATGTCGTCAAGATAAATGGCAGGCCTAAAAAAATGGATGTAAAGCGAAATTATTTTGAGTCCGATCTGGGAGAAGGGAAAGCGAAATACTGGACTTTAAATATCGAAGAGGCTCATCGGTTCAATTCGATTGATGAAGCGACAGAACAACTTTGTAAACTGAGTCGCCCTCATCTGATCAAAATTCGCAAAGTTGAGGGGGTATCTGAATGACCAAAGAGATGTTTTTACGCATTTTAAATGAGGCACAGGCTCGTGTGGATAACGATTCGCTTCCGCTTGATGTTCGTATCCGGTCACGCACCACGGTAAATGATTGCGTCATCCGGGCAGATAAAGAGGGGTGGCCTATTGAGTATAAACAGAAGGTCTGGGTAGATGCAGTCAGTGGCTGTTATCTTTAGCGGTTACTTAAGCCAGTTCCTGTGCCCGTGAGCTTAGTAAAGGCGGAAAATGATATGGTCAAGGTGATAAATATCAACGGGAATTTAGTTGAATTACCTGAGCCCTCAGCAAAGTTATCCAAAGCTGAATCACCTGATGGTAGGTTCTCAAAACCTAAAAATAAGATCTCTAAAATACAGCGAGCTGAGCTGCGAATGAAATTTGGGGGGCGTTGTGCCTATTGTGGTTGCAAGCTTCCTGAAAAAGGGTGGCATGCCGATCATGTTGAGCCTGTTCGACGCGACTTTGAACTGGTGAGAGCCCCTGTCGGCAGCGGCGTAACTCATGTTGCCCGAAGTACGGGTAAGGTTATGCACCCTGAACTGCATGCTATAGAAAACTTATTTCCATCATGCGCCCCCTGCAACCTTTTTAAAGGAGCTTTTAGTGTTGAAGGAATGAGAAAAGAAATTACCAAACAGGTTGAACGGGCTCGCGCATATAGCGTGAATTTCCGTACCGCAGAACGTTTTGGGTTGCTTCATATTGTAGAAAAACCGGTCGTCTTCTGGTTTGAGCAGTATAACGAACAGAAACAAAACGAATAATTTCTGTGAAACATAAAAGAAGTTAATCAGCAGTGGTTTACTAATTAAAGAGTGATTTAAATATTTTGATGCTGCTGAGGAGCTGCCTGGTATATCCTTCAAAGGGCTTTGTTGAATAAATCAGATTTCGGGTAAGTCTCCCCCGTAGCGGGTTGTGTTTTCAGGCAATACGCACGCTTTCAGGCATACCTGCTTTCGTCATTTTGTTCAGCGCTCGTACCAGGGCCATAGCCTCCGCAACCTGACCATCGTAGTCACGCAGCGTCAGTGAACCCCCGAACAGCTGTTTTACCCGGTACATCGCCGTTTCCGCTATCGAGCGACGGTTGTAATCTGTTGTCCATTTCCACCGCGCATTACTCCCGGTCATTCGCTGATTAGCCACTGCACGGTTACGGTCTGCATATTCACCGGGCCAGTAACCCGCACCTTTTCGGGGAGGGATAAGCGCGCTGATTTTCTTACGCCGCAGTTCATCGTGACATAGCCGGGTATCGTAAGCGCCATCGGCGGCGGCTGACCTGATTTTCCGGTGGGTTTGCCGGATTAACCCGGGGAAGGCCTCTGAGTCCGTAACATTGTTCAGCGACAGGTCAGCGCAGATGATTTCATGTGTTTTACTGTCAACGGCGAGATGCAGCTTACGCCAGATACGGCGGCGTTCCGCCATGCTTTTGACTTTCCACTCGCCTTCACCGAAGACCTTCAGCCCGGTGGAATCAATTACCAGGTGTGCGATTTCACCCCGGGTGGACGTTTTGAAACTGACATTAACCGACTTTGCCCGCCTGCTGACACAGCTGTAATCCGGGCAGCGTAGCGGAACGTTCATCAGAGAAAAAATGGAATCAATAAAGCCCTGCGCAGCGCGCAGGGTCAGCCTGAATACGCGTTTAATGACCAGCACAGTCGTGATGGCAAGGTCAGAATAGCGCTGAGGTCTGCCTCGTGAAGAAGGTGTTGCTGACTCATACCAGGCCTGAATAGCTTCATCATCCAGCCAGAAAGTTATGGAGCCACGGTTGATGAGGGCTTTATTGTAGGTGGGCCAGTTGGTGATTTTGAACTTTTGCTTTGCCACGGAACGGTCTGCGTTGTCGGGAAGATGCGTGATCTGATCCTTCAACTCAGCAAAAGTTCGATTTATTCAACAAAGCCCCTTCAAAGGAGAAAATGATGTATCTGCATCTTGTGCCCCGTATTCTTCACCATATGAAAAACAAGTGTACTCTCGTGTCAGTTTCTGTACCTGAATTGTCACTTGAGCTTAAAGCTGATTCGCTGGTGGCAATGAAACCTTATCCCAACAAGTCCTACCACGTTGTCATGTTGAAGGGGCGACGTGCATTAAATGGCTTTCTGGTAAAAAGCCCACGGACTTTAACTGAGTTCACAATGATAACAATCTGGGAAATTGAAGGCTTTGGAAAAATTAGTCATACCGTAAAAACGCTCGTTCAGGACAAAGACTATGACTTGGTCTCCCATGATGTCCTTTTGGCACATGCATACCATCAGAGGGAGGAAGAATTGGGGTACCGTGTACATCCATCCTATGACAGTCTAGCTCCCGTCGATTTTGAACCAACAATGCAGTCAAGGTACATAAAGGAATCCGATCTTTCCCACGACGTATGGGAAACCTATTCATGGGGGGAATTGCTGCGTTCGCGTGAAGAGACATTTCTGGCGATGACCATGTCATCTGCTCGTTTAAGCCATCCAGCATTCATCAGAGGAAACCGACTTCCTCAAACTGACCAGGCCATCATTATCAGTTCGTAACGACCTTTTATTCTTTTTGATGCCAGGCGAGTCTCCTTTTGCCTGGCCACTTTGATTTATTGCCTGGGAGTAACCTATGGATGAGCAAGATATTCTCCGCGTTATAAACGGCCGTGAGATTGATGCTTCTGACCTCCTGGAAGAAGCTATGCCGAACGCAGCCCGACGCTTTTATCGTTTAACTAACAGCATGAACAAATTGCTTTAGGAGGTCAGGGAGCACTTTCCTGACGCGATGTATTACTCTGCCAGCGGAACGGTAAGCCTGCTGTTGGGGAGCAGCCACGACAACAATGACCATCCGGTTAGAGAAATGGTCGCTGTAAGGTCACCAGATCTAAACATTGAAGGCGGTGATTGGTAGGTCAAGCAGGGGATCTATGTGCACTTCATGTCCTAACTTCATCCAGTGCTGAATTCAGTGCACAGACAGTAGGGGACTTCTCCTTTAATCAGAATGGCAAAGGGTTACGTGAGGATCAGATTCTATTTTTTTGCCTCGAAAACGGATAAACCCAGGTTTTGGCGCTTTAACCGAAAAATCAGCAGAACGGTAAATGATAGGCTGTCATGGATAACCATTTTGAGGCAAAAATGAACGTTTCAACTGACAGCAGCAACATATCGATAGCAGAACTCAAAGAAGAATTTATACCCGGTCTTCTGCTTAATGCTGGGGCAATAAGCCATTACGGCGACTCGGGTTTATCTTCGAAGGCTATGGATAAGTATTCAAATCTTCTGGAGAAAGACGCAGTTACCGCTTTATCAGGAGCCTTGAACCGTATCGTAAGTGCCTTAGCGGAGGCAGATCCACGTTCTATCAGTAGCAATCCATCCTGGTTTTCCCGCTTTACGGGCAAACACCTTGAAAAGCGCGTTCGTTACCAACACGCACGTGAGAAGGTGGAAAATCTTATTAATGAGGGGAACGGATATCTGACACATGTGAATGAGACGCTACTGGCTTTAGAAGAGCTGCTTGAAACATATGTGTCAGAAATCAAACGCCTTAAAATTTTTATCCAGGCAGGCCATGAGTTCCTTAGGGATTCTACCGAAGAAAAAAATAGTGACGATCTAAGCCTTGTCTTCGATAAACCGAGGGAAAGATTTGCCAGACGTTTAGCTAACCTGGCAACACTGCTTGCGTCTCATGAAATGGCCGCCATGCAGATGGAAATCACTCGCGGGACTTGTATAGATATTGCTGACCGCTTTAACGAAACTATAAAAGTCCTGGTTCCAGTATGGCGGCAACACACACTTTCGCTGTTATCAGTAAATAACACTGACCCTACGATTGTTAGAAAAGCTAATCAGGCCCACGAGGCTCTTCTAAAAAGCCTGCGACAAAATTTAGAGGGATTCCAAAAATGATTAATAATTTGACCACCAAAACTGAGGTTGTTGCTTTTACTTTGACTTCCGCTGAACTGGAAAAGTTCGGGCTGAATGAGCAAGATGAACAAGAGATTAAAGCCGTCGCGGAATGCATTAATGCCGATGATCCAGGAACAGTTTATCGTTTTGGCCGGGCAATGGGGGAAAACACTGCTAATTATGCGGATAGCCTGCTTGAGCAAATTCGCAATAAAGATTTAGACGAAGCCGGGAGCAAATTAACTGAAATTATCAACCTTGCAAGAAATGTAAACATCTCGAACTTAACTGAAAGTCGTTCAAATCTGCCAGTTATTGGCCCTTTGTTGGATAAAATCCGCACCCGTGGGAAGAATTTCGCCGCACAGTTTGAATCAACTCGTGAACAAATCGATGCTCTGGTTTCAGAGGTTTCAGTTACACAGAATAGCCTCGGTTCTAATAATATTTCGCTCCAGCAAATGTTTGATGAAGTCGTTAAAGAACACCACTTAACAGGTGTACATATTGCTGCCGGTAAATTAAGGCTGGGAGAATTACAATTAAAAGCAGAAAATCTCAGAGCTAATGTTGGTAACAATCCTGCTAAGTTCCAGGAAGTATCTGATCTGGATACGCTAATTGCTAATTTAGAAAAACGTATTGGCGATTTAGTTGTTTCTCAGCAGTCTGCTATGCAAGTATTGCCAATGGTACGGATTATACAGGCAAATAACCAAAGTCTTATCGACAAGTTTCATAGCGTCAAAGAGGTTACTGTCCCTAATTTCAAGCGTCAGTTTCTGTTAGCCATTTCTCTAAATGGACAGCGTAACGCTGTAAATCTTGCCAATGATATCGATAATGCCAACAATGAGTTACTCCGTAGTAATGCAAAATTACTGCATCGCAATGCAGTAGAAACTATGAAAGCAAACCAACGGCTGGTTATTGATATAAGCACCCTTAAAGAGGTGCAGGATACGCTTATCCAGACGGTTGGCGATGTTGTTAAAATCCAGAGAGAAGGGGCTATTAAGCTCAGGGAAACAGAAAAACAGGTTCTTGCCATGCGTGAGAATTTGCGCACCCGACTGACACAAAAAGGGGTAGATCATGGTGCGTAACCTTAAGAGTAGTGACGATTTTTCCCGTGAACTGTCATTTCTTTTTCACCGGTCTATAAAGATTAGAAATTCAGGTTTCGCGATATTTGGTGCGGGCCTGCTGATAATGATTTTTGGTCTTTGCTTGTGGTTGCTGTCATTACACCTCTCACCTTCAGTTCTGGACTTTGATATTGATGTGCCCTTGTCATTCTTCAATTCATCTGAAGGTGAAGATAAGTTAGTGGTTTCGGATTTTGGCGATGCATTTGGAGGCTTCCTAACTACATATTCTAAGTTGCTATTAGGGATTATGGGGCTATTAGTAGTTTCTTCAACTGCCTTTAAAATTTTAAAGGGGGAGGAAATAGGTGAGATATTCCCGATGCTTCTAATTGCTGGCGCTTTTCTTATCGGCTTGTCAGTTTTTACATCTGCTTTAGGTTCGGAAGAGACTGATGCCACTTCAGCTTCGACTGTAAAGGTTATCAAGAAATATGTAAAACATGAAAAATACGATAAACTTGTCGCATATTTAAATGATAGTAATTGGCCCTCAGGCGAAGAGGTATCTGTAAACTATTTAAAGGCGCAACTACATATAAAACTCGGCAAGCCAGATGTGAAGTTAACACAGAATGTTGTTAGGGCGTATATGTCTGGTGTATTACAGTCAAATATTCCCGTGAAAGTTCGTTATGCATTGGAAAAGACAGCTTTAGATAAATCCGTCTCACCACTTGCGATTCGTTATGAGCAAAAACGTATGTCTAAATCACATACCTTTTCAAAAGCGTCGGTTAATTGTCTTAAAGTAGGTAGTCCCGTCGCATTCGTTGGCGTTTTGTTCGCTCTTCTTGGTATAAAAATCAGGCGGCGAGTCAGATTCTTAGAATCAAATTGAATGAAAGCCCGGTACGCTGGGCTTTTTTATTCAGTAACTTTTATCAAATATGTAGTAATTTACCGGAATCTGCTTCTCCAGCTTGTTAGCTGAAAAGCTTACTCAAGTATAATAATCTACTTCTGATTATGTTTTTTATGGTTTTATTTTTACACAACTTATTAAGGATACATGATGTGTAACTTTACTCCTGTTCAAATTATTGCTGATTATATACTGAGGTTTCTTAAAAATAATACTGATGCCAAGCTTTATGAGGCAATGCAGCGTCTTGAAAAGAAAATTGGTCAGTTTGTCGCTGATGGGGTTGATGAACATCAATTACGCTCTTCATTAAGCAAAGTCTGTCGATCTCGTTCCAGGGCGGCTCTTAAAGAGGAGTGTGAACAACTCATTCCATAAAAAGAACATCATACGGGAAAGTTACTTTAACGGTGAATGGCTCGCTTCTGGCGGTTTAAGTTGACGGCCATTCCTACCATAGCCATCATAAAGTATGATTAGCATTCGAGTGTGGCACTACTAATTTTAATGGGCTACGCATTCAGTCTCCACCTCTCTAACTATAAAGGTTCTTTTCATGTCCAATAGCTTCGATAAGCCGCAAACGCTCCCGGTACATAATTCTGATGCCGAACCCTTTTTTCCGAAAAACCTTGGTCCATTTATCGAGCAGGTATCCGGAAGGGATCTGGCAATGCTCACAGAATCAGAGAAGGAAAAACTTGCGCACCTGATCAGAACTGGGCGTAAATATGGAGTTTCTGTCGCTATCGTTCCTGATATAGATTCTGCTGAGCTTCATGAATTACTGTCTAATGCCGATTCCATTGAAAGGCAGTTTTCCATCTATGAACGCATCCAGACGAAGATTGCGTTCACGCGGTGTCAGGAAGCATAAACAAAGTGAGAAATACAACTACGTGGTATGACGTAGAACATATTGAAATCACCACAGGCGAGCGAGGCGGCAGGATATGGGTGCTGAAGCTCTCCTGTGGCCATACAGTATTTCGCCGAATACCTCCTATACGTCTTCATAACCTCACAGCTTTTTCTCTGCGGGAGCCCCCAGAAAAATGTCGGTGCTCTCTTTGCAATTCAAGTCCATAATAAAGCCTTTTTAAAGGCCACAAACTGCATATCACTGGATAAATCATCCTCTACAGCGTTCATTCTTAAACGCAAAATTTATATTTCATTCATTCTATTTTAAAAGCGTTATAAAAGACGGAATCCTATTTAGTCTGTTTGATGCTTAAATCATCTTCAGTGCCTTTTATCTTTTACCCAGCGACTTTAACATTAACCTGAGCAGAAAACTTGTTTTCAAACTAAGTTCGAAAACTTTCTGCTCAGGTTATTAGCCGGGTAAGCCACTTTGTTATATTTGTTTCATGTTAACAGAGGAGGCGATATGCAAATTGAAAAGGTGATGTCATTACTTGAAGTGCTTTCAAGCTGGCTTGAAGATAACATCAATATGGATTCTGAAATTATCTTTGATAATGACGAAGATAATACCAACTCAGAAATTCTGTATCCTGCTGTAGAAAAGGCTAATGCCGTTTTGCGCAAAATGGCATCTTTATCTTCAGATTCTGTTCATGCAATTCGACAGCGCTTGCAGCTTGCCGTAGAAGGCAAAGCTGAATTGTCCCTCAAGGATGTGGGAGAGCTTCTGCTGGCAACAAAGTATCTGATGTTGTCCACTGAAGAGGGAGAGTAAGCCTGTGACCACTCTCGTATTTGAAATGGCAGATATCAATAAACTGATCGAAGAAATTCGCACCGCAAAAACGTTTTCGGTCACCCCAGATCAGATCTATGACCCGGCATGCTATCCGGGGGGAGCCCTCCTTAACGCTGAGGGACAGACTGAAGAAGAGGCGCGTAAAGCTGGTAGGGTTTTCTTTCCCTCATCCTCAAAAATTGCCAGCACACATCTGGTGCCAAAAGTGCTTCTCGCGCACAGTCATGGTGTATACCTGATCACTAATGCTGAGCTTGAGGGCTCTCCCGCATCCCGCGATACTGTGGCTTACGCCCAGGGGATGAATCCAAAACTGGATGAGGACTGGGATTACGCTTGTGATGCCGCTTTGGGTGGGTCTGATTGTAGCTATACCATTCCCGTTGAGTGGCTGGAGTTAGCGGTAGAGCAGGGTTTTCAGGAGTTTCGACTTCGAATGAGTGAAACCAATATCAAACTTGTCAGCAAATAGTATGTCCTTGCTGTATCCAGTCAAACATTGTCCGCCAGTCGAGCTGCTGGCGGATTGTTTTATATAAGGCCGGGAAGGTATGTCAGGTTTAAGCAGTTCCGCCCAGAAGCTTACAAGGGCGCAGATTTACGTGTTAAGACGGATGGCATCCGGCACGATCTATGATATCTCTGGCAATTTCAGACGGGCCAGAGAACGGCGTACGTTTATGGGGAATCCTGATGATGTGACGTGCAGGAGCTCTCCGGTCCTGTTCCGGCTGGGCCTCGTGGAGTTATGCCAGCCAGTAAGGCATCTGGAGCCAGGTTTATACTATCGGCTCAAGTTGAGCTCCTCAGGGCATGAAGCTCTTAAGGCGAACGCACACCTCTAACATTTGAGATAGTTCGTTCGCAGCCAGGAAAGTAACTTTCATCTCAAGTGTGACCCTTACTACCTCATTTATGAGTAAAACCCCCCTCTGATATGTCGAAAATGCTCATTTATACGAAAATAGTTTCTCTTCAGGTGTGATGTAATTACTGAGAATTCTCCCTGAATGGAAGGCAACCGATGAAAATGTTTTTTACCCCTTATGTTCGTATCGTTTTCTATTTTTGCGCATTGATTTTTATTGTTTACAGTTTCAGTGATTTTTTCCAGGGCGTCCCTGACAGCACCTTCTTCAGTGCGGTCATCACGCTACTTGTTATCGGAACCATTGTTGCCCGGCATCTGGATCGCAAAAAATCTCTCAAATATACTTCACAGATTTAAGTTTCCACTCAGGCCACTCTCGGGTGGCTTTTATAATTTAATAAGGACCGGTTCATGCATAACCACGAAATTCAGACCATTGCTATATTTAGTGCCCAGTATAAAAACATCGAAGATGCTGAAAATGCAGGTGCTTTATATTCAGTAGATATTGAATATCCGATGACACTAAATGATTTATCGCGGCTTTGCGACTCTATTGCCGAAGCAGTAGGTGTGCCTGGCGGCGTCAAATACCAGTTCGTGTCCCAGCCGGAAGCGCATGAAACCAGCTTCTGATAACCAGTAACCAAACTGCCTAAAAGCAGGTGCAAAGCCATGAAACAAACAAAGTCTTCTATGTCACGTATTGTGCAGCTGTACGACGGGAGCCGATACGGAAACTGCGAGCAGGCTGATAACGAAGGAGAGCTTTTTACGGTGGTGTTGAATAAGCCTTCGCAGATCGATGACATCCGTAAAATCGTAGACACAACCGCCGAAGTACTTGGCAAAGCTTTGCCAGTACTCCTCTTTTAAAGCTTACATCCGTGAAGGATAATTACGGTCTTACTACTTTCAGTTTTTCATTCCAGTGCCGTCCATTTTAATTTATCGATTTTAAGCGGTCGGCGCTATTTCATTGTTTCTTTTCCGACTGTAATTCCTTATATATAGGAATATTTCAAAGAATTTATCTCAGGTTATTTGTGGCGTGGTGCCAGTTGTTATAATGATTCCACATAATCTGGAGAGTCAATCATGATCACATCTCTAATGAATTTCCGCGATTTAACCGGAGAGGCAGTCATCCAGGCGCGGCAATGCGTTATTAATGCTGAGATCGAAGCGGCCCGGGAAAAGGTAATTCATGCTCGTTCGTTATTCAAAGCGGGTATACATAATGTTGTAAACGGTAGTTCTGGCATTAAGGCTGCGGCAGCACATTTTCTGGTGATAAAACGTTTACAGACTGACACTCGGTATCTGGACGCGGTTATCACTGATAACCTTTGCATGTTTTCTCCTGAGGGTTATCTGTATCTGTTTATGCAACAACGTTATTTCCTATAAAACAATGGGTTAGGTAAGTATCTTTCCATTAAAAACATTAAAAAGGTGACTTGATGAAACCATTTGGACTTGCCGGAAAACCCCGGCCCGAACCTTGCGGCTGCTGCTGGTATACCCGTGAGGACTGCCCTTACGTCAGCGCAAAACAGATCTATCGCCGCAGGCAGCGCAAGGCAGAACGCCAGCGTCAGCGCAGCACCATTGTGATGGCCGTTTCTGAATTTCGCTGACCTCTTCTGGAAATATCATTTTTTCTCCAGAAGAATTTTAAAATAAAGGGAAATCTTTTCACGGGTATCTGATGTTTATTGTTTATGGTAAATTGCGCCACATTAATTGTTTGTGGCGCAGTTCGTGATGGCTTAAGGATATAATATGAAAATCAGCCAGCTGGAATCCGGGATGCAGGTTTGGTCTGTAACCCGTACCAAAATGGGAAATACCACCATTTCAACGGTCATTGTCCACCCCGTTGTCATTATTGAAATTCATGATAACCATGTGATTGCTCGCTGGAACGGCAATGCACCACGTCGGTTTGGAGAAACGGCTATCAGGGGCTGGAAGAAGGAGAAGCCACTGCTTGTCCGTGAGCCTTTCGGAAATGTTCGTCTGGCCACCCGGGCTGAAAAAACCGCTATGCAGGAAAAAGAGTAATACCCCCTTTTAGCACCCACAATTTCACCGTCCATCTGCCTTTAACCTTGCCTGTTATTAACGGAATCCTTTCTGACTGGGCGGATCCCACGCATAACCTGAACTGTTGGCTAACCGTCTTACAGCCAAATTCCCTCCTTTATCTGGCAGGAGTGCGTCCGTGAGCTCTGTATGATCTACGTGTTTGTTAAGTAGAGCACATAACAGGAGTGGGGTATGACTGAATTAAATAAAAGCCCGTCCGGTTTTTCCGGAGCTGATGTCAGTAAAGAACAGGCTGCCATAAGGGCACTTGTAGAAAGAGTAGTGACCAACTATCGCAGCCGGACAGCACCTGATCGGGTTCAAAAGGCTTCGGTAGCGTTTAATGGGGGATTAATCCTGACCCTGATGCTGGCCTTGACGCTATTGGGCTACCTTGTGGCGGAATTGCTCAGGGGGTATGTTGCGGATAGTTCACCCTATGTGCCCGGTCTAAGTTATTCGCAATTTTCGATGCTTATGGTCGTTGAGCTGTGTCTATGCTTTCTTGCATGGTTTTTGGTTGTCACAGGGGACTATCCCCGGCCGTGGATATTTCAGGTAGTCCCGATGGAGCAGTACTGGTTCTTTGACGAAGTGGATGACGACGATCTTGCCCGGCTTTCCTGTAACCCTTACATCAAGCGCTGGCTACTTGATGAAATGTCCGGTATTCATCGACTGACCTACACGAGGCTGCATGATCGACTGGAGCGCATCTGTAATATTGCATCCCATCTCGAATACAGCCGTATTCAGGCACATAAGATTTCCCTAATCAACGGAAGCAGTGCCTCCTGATCCTACCATTGCATCCGGAAATTAAACGGGCAGGAACTGCACTGTATGTTCCGACCCAGCAGCTGCCCGTTACCCTTTTCTTTAGTATAAAATGACTTTCGCCGACAACCGGAAGTGAATCATGTCAAATAAATGAAAAATCAGTAATTTATGTAGGCGGGGTGTTTGGCTGATCAGGGCAGGGTGGTATAATAACGCTGGTGCTGGAGGCTTTTGCCCCAGCCAGCGGTAACACTGTTTGACTGTGGTAAAAGCAGAAAGCCCCGAGTAATTTTTCAATTAACCCGAGGCCCCTGTATGCTAGTCACATTCAGAGTAGCCTCTTGCCTGCTTAAATGCAAGGAGAAGAAGGCCATGAAAATGCCGAACCAACCCATTGTTTTGTGCATATTAATAGTTTGTTTAACGCTGTTGATATTCACCTGGCTCACACGAAACTCGCTTTGCGAGTTGCGGATGAAAGACGGAACAAGGGAGGTATCTGCTATCCTGGCCTACGAATCCGGTGTGCGACAAGAAGTCGTGAAATTATATACATAGAATCTCATGGCGTAAGCCATATTCATCATTGTCCCAACCAATCTGGAAGAGGGACTCGTTATTCAGCTAACGGTAGCCTAAGGATAGTGCGTCACTGGTAACGGTGAGGTATGAAGCATCCCTACAATGTAGTCATGTCATCGACATCGGGTGTCCCCGCGAGGGTAAACCTGGATTCTACCAGCAACAGGTGGATGAGACGCTAGGCTGGGCGGTAAGATCAACATATGTGAATTGCTGATAAACATCGTGACGTAGAAGGAGCCAAAGTTGCTGTCAGGCTCAGACCAAAAGGTGCGTGGCCGGATACTCTCTTACTGGATGAGATATCGCTGACAATAAGGCCACCGGTGAATAGGCAAGATCTACCCCGCCCGTGTGATGTTTATGGAACTTGGTAAGCCCGTATTCCTGCCCTAGAGGCAAACGAACTGCAAAGTGAGTTGTTGGGGGTGCGGGTAAAGGAAGATGGAGAAAGCGAAGGCCGCTCTGTAATGGAGTGGATAGGGGTTCGAAATTTGCCTCAACACGAAAGTGGGCAGACTTCCATCAGGTCTTTAATCGCGAGAAAACAGGTAAAGCATCCCTAAGGAGGAAAGCAAGTTGAATGCAGCTGACATCAGTGCATCTGCGTCCTCCCACCCGATACACTGGCATTCCATAGACTGGAAAACCAATCATCAACAGGTGAGGAAGCTACAGGTCCGTATCGCGAAGGCTGCAAGGAGTCAACAATGGCGCAAGGTGAAATACTTGCAGCGCATGTTGACTCGATCCTTCTCAGCAAAAACTATTGCCGTACGAAGGGTTACTGAGAATGCAGGGAAAAGTACTCCCGGCGTTGATGGAGATATTTGGAACACTCCCGAGAAGAAGTGGAATGCTCTGGGTAAAATGAAGCGGAGCGGGTATAACCCGAGGCCTCTTCGTCGAATACTCATCCCTAAATCTGACGGCACTCGTCGCCCTCTGGGGATACCAACTATGCAGGATCGTGCAATGCAGGCACTATACCTGTTAGCGTTGGAACCTGCATCCGAGTCAGTAGCGGACTACAATAGCTACGGTTTTCGCCCTATGCGCTCAACGGCGGATGCGATAGAAGCCTTGTTTATTAACCTGGCGAAAAAGCATTCGGCGAAATGGGTGCTCGAAGGCGATATCAAAGGCTGCTTCGATAACATCAGCCACGACTGGTTGCTTGCCAACATTCCGTTGGATAAACAGGTGCTCAAGAAATGGCTGAAAGCGGGATTTATAGAAAATAATCTATTTAACTCAACGAATTCAGGCACACCGCAGGGGTCGCCAATATCCCCGGTGCTGGCTAATATGGCGCTCGATGGGCTGGAAAGAAGACTCCGGGAAGCATTTGGGGGATATTCTAACCACCACAGGAAGAAGTACAAAATCAACGTCGTGCGATATGCGGATGACTTCGTGGTCACTGGCATTTCATCTGAACTGCTAAATGAGAAAGTAAAACCGATTATTGAGGCCTTTATGGCGGAACGCGGGCTTTCCTTATCCCCGAAGAAAACGCTTATCACCCATATAGACAATGGATTTGACTTTCTCGGACAGAACATCAGGAAATATGATGGAAAATTTCTTATAAAACCATCAGCTAAAAACCTGAAAAATGTCCTAAGAAAGATAAAGGAAATCGTTAAAGACAACTTAGCGGCGACAGCAGAGATGTTAATTATAAAACTTAACCCGGTTATTAAGGGATGGGCTAATTATCATCAGCATATCATCGCAAAAGTAGCCTACGGTTACGTAGATTATCGTATCTGGCAGTTGCTCTGGTACTGGTGCAAGCGGAGACATCCCAAACGAAGCAAGTACTGGATCAAAGAGAAATACTTCAAGCGTATTGGTGCGCGTGAATGGTCCTTCTCCGCCGTAGGGCATGAAGGAAAAACATTCTCATTGGTCAGAGCCGCGGATACTGCAATAAAGCGCCATGTAAAAATCAGGGGAAACGCAAATCCGTATTTACCAGAAGATGAGGAATACTTTGAAGGGAGACTTCAAAAGATCTGGAGCCTCCAGGCAAAGGGCAGACGTAGCCTTAACATCATTTGGAGAAAACAAAAAATGCGATGTCCATCGTGCCATGAGTTGATCACGCAGGAAACAGGATGGCATTTGCATCATATCCATCCTAGACACAAGGGAGGATCTAACGAATTGGCGAACCTGATATTACTCCATCCGAATTGCCATCGACAGATTCACAGTTTTGTCGCCGGTTCTGAAACAAAGAACTTACTAAAGGCTTGAGCGGTATGCGGGGAAACTCGCACGTACCGTTCTTAGGGGGCGGATTTATAGCAATATAGGTCTGCTACCCGACAAGTAGCTGACAAAGAGGGGGGCAACCCCCTCTTTTCGGGGTGTGGATTAGTATGCCATCGGCACCTTTTGAAAGGGTTTCTCCAGTCGGGGAAACCCTTTTTTCCTCCCGTCTTGTGGCATATAGCCTTTTGTATAAATCAAGAACCAGACCCAAAGAGTCCCACTTCACGCAAACCGTTCAAAAGCCTTAGCGTAATCCAGTCGGGAAAAATTTCACCGGTGCTCGTCCGGGCACGTACCGGAAACAATGGACTTCTCACTGGTCGGTAGCTCATAGAACGTAGCCATTGCGGTCAGTCCTTATTCTGTACCCAGTAGAGTTTTATGGCCGTCTGGCAAATCGTTCAAACATTGTCATTTCTGTTCTCGCTGCATCCGGTCAAATGATACGGTGAATTCAGCTCATGGGCATTCGCATCGCAGTCTACGAAGGCACCAGAAGTTTGAGGATGTTACGCAAAGAACAGTTATCAGGTTTGCTGGTGGGCGTAATGCCTACCTCTACTTTACTTCATAGGGATTCTTCTGCGGGGAAGCAAGAATTGACTCAACGTTGTCCGGTCGTACCAGATTTGTCGCGGAAAGCGCCTTTTTGTGAGGGGGGCCGCAGCGCTAAACCTTTTCCTGGAACGACATGAAGGACAGCAGAGCGTCCGCCCTGGAGGACAGCTCAATACAGTCTCCACGCTGCGGTTCTATCTCTTCGTCAATGGTTTCATTGTACCAAATACGCAGCCGCCATCCCTTCGCAGGGAAAGCGCTCTGCATCGCCAGGACCATCCCCTCCGGCGACAGCAGTTCTCGACAGAGGTAGCAGGCCCCGATCCGGGTTGAATCCCGCAGCCACATTACGGGATACTCTTTAACCAGTTGGTCATACACGCATTCTGCCATATGAAAGTAATTTTCGTCAGCCCTGCAAAAATCACACATTCGATTTCCTTAAATGGTGTTCATCGAGATAATTCAGAAAGTTGATTCGCCAAACTACGGGGCATTTCTTTAATGGCGGAGCTTTACATCACTATTTCTGTCATTTTCAAATCCGCCGGATACAGCAATAATTGCACCGAACAGCGGTTTGAACTGCAATGCATCCGTAGGGTATGCGACAATAATAAGGCTCTTCCCGTACTCTTAAAAATGGAAGAGTTTAAAACCCATACTGCTGGGATGAGCGAAGCACGGTACATTATGCCAGCGTATAAGGGCCGTCATAACTTGTTTTTTTCTAGAACACGGCGAAGTTTTCTTACCTGGGAAGCTGTGGAAAGCGTACCGGTTCGGGGATGGCATGCGCTTGCCTTTTCACCTGGTTTGAGTACATAGGCTAATGCCAGCTCGTTCAGAGCCGCCTCAGCTTTCAACAGGGCCTCAATGGCCGTGTTCAGGTATACAGTTCGGCTCTCATGGTTCATCAGGATTTTCCTCACAAGGGTAAAAATGACAGGCGATACCTGCCGTTTACCCTTTGTCTCCGTTAAGAATGGCATCACGGCAGGCTTCCCAGATTACCTGGGCATTAGCATCACACTCCACGAACCCGCCGCACTGATCGTATATCACCTGGTATACCTCAGGGGGAATCTTCCCAGGCGCAACCGGAGTTGAGCGTTTGCCTTTATGAATCTCATCTGCGGTATCACAGACAGCGTCGAGATGCCGCGACATCCACTCAGATAATTTCAGACCCTCTCGATTTGCCTGTTTTACATAGCGAACCTTTCTGGAAACCGTAGATCGCATCTGAATCTGTGTCACAGCTGGCACATCTTCTTTCATGGCATTCTGTAATGCAGCTTTGGGCTTTTTCATGTTCATGGTTGCTTTAAATTATTCTGGAGTTCGTCTGATATAAATGCTGACGTGATCTGTCAGCGTCGCTTAAATAGTTTATCGCCTTCCGCCAGTTCGCCGTTGAGCTGTTCAATCACGCTCCAGATGAGCCGATCATCCGGCGTTGAGCCTGCACACTCTTTCACGACCGCCACGGGTCTAAATTCTTCAGGGTCTGCCTGCCCGGAGGTGAAGAGCCTGCTCTCAATCCAGTGGGCCCCCTCTGTGCAGCAGTGGCAACTGGTTTCAGGTGGTTCATCCAGACCGTCCACTCCACAGGCTGAGCAGGTGAACAGTTTGCGAGACCCACCAGCCAGTGGCGTATCGCAAGCTGCTGGAAGTGCGCCAGCATTGCGCCAGTACAGCACATGATTTGAATCGTAGCAGTGTCCATGAAGCAGAAGCGAAACGCCGCAACTGCGAGTTTCAATGGCTTTGCCTGTGCCAAGGTATTGCCCGATCTCGTCCCATACGTCCACTAAGGTGTCAGGCAGCGGACGCGTAACAGGGAACTTAGCGCAGTCGTCCGGGGTGCCTTTAATGCAGCAGAGGGCCGAATACGCAAGCTCCTGCATTTCGTAGGAGTACTGACCACATACCACGCGTTCCAGTTTGTCGATTAGTTGTTCTTTATTCATCATACTCAGCCTTATTAAACAAATTCATTACGCCACTGGCACCATCTGGCCGGAGCAGACTGCGGCCCGGTAGTAGAGCCGCAGGGGGTGTCGCTGGACTAACAGGTGCTCAGTGAGTCCCGCACTTCCTCATGACTGGTCATTTTCAGAAGAAGCTTTCCAGGGCAGCGTGGTTCCGCCTGTGAACGGGTGACGTCTTCGTTGATTGCCTGGATATGAGCAGATTCAACGGTCCGACGCTGTACGACATGGTTGCTCAGGTTGAATTCGCACTGGAGCCTTCTGGCATCAGAATCCGCGTTCATTGCAATACGTTCATCAAAGCGGCGGTTCATTCGCAGAGCCTCTTCGTGAGCTGCATCAACAAGGGTGCGTCTGGTGACATAGTCGTTACCAGCAAAAAACGATAGCTGAGCGTGTTCCGAAGAGTAGTCGGAGCTTCCCTTACAACGGGCAATCGCGGCTTCAGAGTGCAGGATTAATGAACTCAACCGTGAACAGACGTCATTGATGGTGCCGGTTTTCAGACAGTCGTGGATAAGTGTCCAGGCGGAAATGCTCAGCGGGCGGCTGGTGATCACATAGGGATTGTAATGATCAACCGTTACGATAGTACGCAGTGAATGAAGCGATTCGGACTGCGTACGTAAGTCACGGCGAACAGTACATGCCACCGAGGCAACATCTTTACATTCTTTGTCGGACATCGAGTCCAGTACGCGGATCTCCACCTCTGCCGCCTTTGAGGCGATATGCGCACTAATCTCACCCTTAAGACGTTTGTAGTCAGCCTTGAAGCTTCCCACGCTGTCAATATCGATCCAGTAACCACAGCTGTAACCAGCATTACCAAACTCGTCATCTTTCTCATAGTTCGGACAGCCGTCATTGCTCCAGCCAGCTTTTTCCAGCAGCTCGTCAATAGCGACCAGCTCAGCCATTGGTGCATGTTCGATAATGAAATAATGGACACGGCCCCAGGCATATGCGCGTGAACGGCCATCAACAGAAGTATCAGAAGTCGTCTGACGGGAAAGTTTCATGAGGTACTCCAGTTCTGCCCGGTACCGCCGGGGCGGTGGTGCGAAAGCCGCACCATGAATGACACTATGATCCTCCTAACTTCTATTGTCAATACAATTGAAGTGGCGTTGTATTTATTCATTATTTGGACCCGGCTCGTACGGAACGACCGTCGGGACTTGCCAATTATTCTGCGGTGAGCAGGGGGAAGGGAACATCCCACCGCTTGTTTCAAGATGTACAGCCAAGGAGGGCGCAGAATGCCTGACAGAATCATCGTGCAGCGGTAGCGAAAGACCTGACAAACGGGAAAAGTATCCTTTTATTCCAAAGCCAACCTCAGCTTTTAATGTCGCCAGTACGTTTCTTAAACATGCCAAATCGGTCTCTTATACGGCCGGATGGGCCCGATGAAAACGATAAAATGAGAAACAGAACCCGACACATCGCTGCTCTCTGGGAAAGCCGGTCAGCAGATGGAGCGCCAGGAACTAAATCCGCTGGTTTTAATAATGATTGAGGAGAACAAGATGAAAGATAACAAGACACGTCCTGTAGACTCGTATGCTCATGCTGATTTCATGGAGTCCGTCTTCAGCAACCTCAGGGCTTTCTGTGATGCGGAATGCCAGCGGCTAACTGCCGGTTATCCCCCAACTGTCAAACCAGAACAGCAAAGCACTGACGGCCAGCTGTCGGCGGCATAAATCATTACCTGCCAGTTCGTTCAAATTTCCGCTTCCTTAAGCCCGGGCCAAAAGCCCGGCTCAATCCAAAAACTGAACGTACCGGTTTACCTCTATATCTCCTCAATCCCCTGCGACTTACAAGAGACCCGCACCGGTTTAGCCATTCCTGTCCTGCCACTCTCTCATCACTGGCCCAGACAACCGGAAAAGTAACTTTTCTCTCCGACTCACCTTCTGAACCAGCTATTTTGCTTAAACGTAAAAACGGCCCACTGTTGTGAAGATTTAAAACGGACGGATCGAGTAGTATTGTCTCAGGAATTTTTTTTAAGAAAAGTTACTTTTTCTTCTGTGCAACCTATTAGAAAAAATGTCGAACCTGGTATTGTTGTGTTGTAGCGCAGTTAAACAACCAACCAAAAGAGAGAACAAAAATGTCCGCAATCGAAACTGAAGTAAAAAACAACAGCAACGAAATCAGCCTTCGTGGTTACCTGGAACGCACTGGTAACGGTGCCCGTAAAGGTAACGGCCTTATCATTGACCCTTCGGTTGTTGTAGAGCAGGAAGGCTTTAACACCCGCACGGCCGGTATGGGCGAGCTCTACTATTCAATGCCTCACGTTGTGGAACACCTGAACAGCCTGGCCGATGCCTACATGGAAGACCCGTTCAGCGTGACGCCTATCGTTGTTCAGATGGTTAATGGCGTACCTGTACTGCGTCAGGGGGCTTGCCGTATCCGTTCCATCGCTATTGCAAACCGCCAGCTGGAAGCAGAAGGGCGTGAACGCATTACTCGTATTCGCTGCGAAGAGTTTCGCGGTAGCGCTTCAAAAGCAGAACTCTTCACCCTGACCGGCAACTCCAACCTGGCGCTGTCTGTCGTAGCTGAAGCGCTTTCAATTAAGCGTCTTGTTGAAGATAAAGAAGAGCCTAAGACCTTTGCGGAACTGGCAAAAAAACGTGGTAAATCAGAGCAGCATCTTCGCCAGATGGTTCGCGTACTGGACCTGCCTTCTGAACTACAGACCATGCTTGTGAGCGATCAGGTGAGCATGTACGTTGCGCTGGACGAGTATATGTACAGCGGTGAGGATGCGGTAGATAACATCAACAAGGCGATCTCCATCTATGGTAAAGCGACGAAAAACACGCTGAAATTCGTCAAAGCTGCCAAGGTAGAAGAGCGCATGGCAGATCCGCAGACTCCGGAAAACTCCGGTGATGAGCAACCGGCAGGTAATGCTACCGTTAACACCCCGGTACCGGATCAACTGAATGATGAAAGCAATACAGAGACGCTGGTTACGCCACCGGTACAGGAACCAGCTCCGGCTCCAAAGGACAGCGCTCCTAAACAGAACCCGGCAGGTAAAGCACCATCCATGTCCAGCGTTCTGAACAAAAAGACCGTGACCGTCATTGCCGACACCGCGATCCCGATTTTTGAACGTATTGCTGAAGAAGCCAAGCTTAAAGAAGGTGAATCTGTCAGCACTGATACTTACACGCTTGTTCTGACCAATGATGAAATGAACGATATCATCAATGCTCATGCTGACCTGAAAGAGTACCTGCGTAAGCATGCTGAGAAGATGAATAAGGGACAGGCATGATTTTCTGACCGACCCCTCCATCCGGACGGGTCGGTAACTTTTTCAGGACAAGGGGAAACAGGGCAATGAAGAAGGCTTTTATCAACGTAGACAAGACTAACCCACTGCCAGTCCTGACGGATTCGGTGACCCGGGTAAGTATTCAGTGCACGGCAAAAGATGAAAACGGGGCAGGGATCGAAGTGAACATCCTCGACCTGATTCAGGATCATGATACGGATGAAGTGAAAGTGCAGTTTGGGAGCTCGCCTGTTCAGGCTCTGGCGATGCTCCGCCGGGTTATGACAGCACTGGAAAAGCAGGCAAATGCAGAACTGCAACAGAATTCCTGCTCGCGTATGCAGTAAACGGTAAAAGCAGAATGTTCCCTACTGGATAAACCCGGTGGACCTCACGGAGAGCAAGTCACCGAATGGTTCACTGTTAAGTGATATACATCCGGATTTATAAGGTTTTGCAGCATCCGAATAGGCAATAAATAGAATTATTTTGATTTATCTCAGCAAGGAAATGGAAAGCTACCAGATTTTAGGATAGCGAAATGCCTGTATCGCTACTCTGCTGAATTAGAAATGATTTTAAACGCAATGCATAATGATAGAATAGCAATGCCTTTAATTATTTGTCACGTCTGAATTATATGTAGACTTACGGAGAGGATATGGTAATTACTTATTCATTATCGGAAACGTTTAATATGTTTTTACGCGAGATTATTGCATCTGGACTTGCAGTTTTTTGCGCATGGTGCGTTTTGTGTCTTTTCTCTGATCAGGAACGAGGTAAAGAGGTTCCTGTTTCTATGAAAAAAATAACTTCAAAGTCAGCTTTCTCCTACTTTATCAGTTCTCAAATTGCCGCTTTTATTATCTCCTTGTTGGGTTCAATCTTAAGCACGAAATGGGACAACATCGTCTGGAATGATGAAATAAGACAGTTTTATCTGCATGTAGGATTTGGGCTGGTAGCTTGTGTATTCTGTCTGCTTGTAATCTTGCATGAGAAATTTATCAAAAGAAATTTAAATGTTTATTCTGGTTATTGTGGTTCACTGGCAGTTAGTCTCACAGGAATCTTTGTACTTTGTGCGTTATATCTGACATTTTCATTACCATTTCATTATGAAGAACGTCTACTTAATGATGCATCCTTGGTGGCTTCGGATGGCGTTGAAAATTCAGTCGTTTTTGCAGACGGTCGTTACTGGGTTTTTGAACTGGGCTTACCATATTTCAAACAGTCATTGCTCAAAGAGGTAAGAAGGGGCAGGTACCAGCTAATCTGCACTACAGAAAAAAAACCAACATGCTGGTCTGGCAAAAAACTTCCCGAAAAACCAACCTCTTTGAAAGCTAGTTCATAAAGATTTAAACTGCTCGCTTAAATCCACACTGGTCCAATTTTGAAAATTTATTGTGTTTTTAAAAGAAATTACAGTGAGGGTTATTAGCCAGTAGGTCGGAGTTTTATATAATACCCAAAAACACAGGAGGTATTATGAAAACCAATCTGGCCTATGCATCTAATTGCTCCGATTCTGTCTACTCCTATATTTATCAGGCACTGCAACAACGCTCTGGTGCCGAGAATGAAAGCCTTTATCAGCAGGCCATTTCCAGCTGCTGCACAGATAAACAAAAAAAGAAACTGGCCGGGTATTATGCCGGTCCATGGCAGCTGCTATTCAACGCGTGGTGTAACAATCGCGTCCCTAACACAGCGGTGCTGGCCCTTTTACTCCAGCAGTGCTTATCTCATTTCCAGTGCGAAGAAGTGATCGCAGCCTGGCAGTAACCCTATCAAGCCCCTTCGTATAGCGGAGGGGCAGGAGATATCTCATGTACAGAAACGACAGAAACGTGGATTCCTTCAACCTGGTTAATGCTCTTCAGCCGGTCTTTCGTAACACCGGCTGTGGGATGTTTGAATATGATCGTAAAAAGCAGAATGAAACCGCTGATTCAATCTTACGAGCGTTGGCGTTAAATGCCGATTTCGCGAGGGCCTTAAAACAGTACGTCCGGATTAATTCTGTACGACGGGTTGTTCAGTTCGATGACGGCTCGGTTCGCTATGGTATTCATGCCGAATTTGAAGGGCATAATAAAATTAATTCCTTCCGTATTTTTAAAGATGAAGATACAGACGCATTTGACTCCTATTTTTATTCGGTTTGCGATAATAAAGCTGAGCTGGTGGATTTTAAAATGGACTCTCTCGATATTCAATTGCAGGCAGTTTTTGAAAAGGTGACAGGTATTTTTCTGTCACATTAAATATTCAAATTTTCAATCCTCGGGCTGATAGACAAAAAACGCACTTTAGAATATAGATGAGATGAATATGAAAAACGTAAATATTTTGGATACCGATATTGCGGCCATTAATGCTCTTTCTGGCGTAGAACTGACTGACTTTCTCACTGCCGGGTATCAGGTAAACTGGTTAGGAGAAAGGGAGGTTTCGCTGGTGGGCTTTCCGTGTTTAGCAAGCAACAAGCAGCCGGTAGAAGTTGGTCCCGGCATTTTCATTAATCGCGTGTACAGCAGAGACAGCCAGTCTCTGAGCGGGAAATTGCGCTATGACCTGTCTAATGGTCTGGCAACGAGTGCATTTTCATTTTTCTCCCAGTCAGGCTGGTATGGGGGATTCCGTGTCGTATCTTTCCGTGACAACGGGCCAGCTGCGTTAATCAACATTGGTATTGTCCATGAGAATGTTTTGAATGCATTTTGTGCTGACTTCCCCCGGGCCAATGTGAGCGTAACCCGTTTTCATTGTGGCATGACGCTTGAGCAGATCCGAATGTTCATTTCAGACACTGCTTACGATATGCCGCTTTATAACAACGAGTCTGACTTTCGCAGGCTCGCCAGTTAGCATGGAGGCTGACTTCAGTGCTTACGCCTAAAAGCCGGTGAGCGAGGTGGCGGAACCGGTTGGCTTCGCCCAGTCTTACTTACTTCTCTCAAGGTACTGCGCTGCAAGCGTACGTAAAAAAAGTAAGTAGCTAAATGGCGTGAGCGATTAGTTCTATACGGGAAGAAGTCATAGTATTCTGAAATGATAGTTATCTCATACGAACGATAGTAATGGAGTTTCTTAATGGGCGTTGATATCTGCTGGCGATTTCAAAGGGAAGAAAAGCCTGGTAAATGGATTAATTTATCAAGCAATTATAAAGGGGACCGATCATATCTCCACTTTGCCTGGCTCGGATTTGATGTAGATCGTGAAAGGGCGAGCACATCAGCAGTTTTTATCCACGCATTACGCGGATTACCTGATGATATACCGTCCGAAGATGATGATTTATTCGGTGAACATTCATACTCATGGCTGACTTCGGAAGAAATTTTGTCAGCCATACCACCCGATAACGCCGGAGAGGTGATCCAGGAATTTGTCGAAGAAGTAAAGCGTCTCCACGTGGAGAACGGCAGCGTCCGTTTCGTCTTTGGATTTGAAGGGTAACCCGTAAGAAAGTAGCTATCTTACCCGGCTAGGTCTCCAATCTCTCAGATGCTCAAAGAGGGCCGGGCATGGTGCCCACACATCCCCTACCATTCCGATTTGATATTCGTCTAATACACCCTTTAAAGAAAACAAGCAGACGGCAATGAGACGTCGGATTAGCGTCAGCAAATATGAGACGTCAGTAGTCGATGTTTGTCCTGCGGAACGTGAATCTGTTTACAAGGGGTAAAGCCGTACCATCCATGAGGGCTCAGAGAGCCGGGGTCTCCTCCAGATCACTGGAAGTTATTGACTCTGGCAGGCCTATCCCTATGACTTTTTCCCGGATGGCAAATTAAGAGCGAACAGGGCCAAATTAGTACTCTTTTCTAAACGGAAATACTGAATCACCCTGATATAACTGGTCTCTCACAAGACAGGAGATCATCAATGGAACGTGTAATATTTTCAGTAATCTTTTTTATGATGCTGGGCGTACCTTTTTACCTTCTTTATAAAATTGCCCGGGACATTTTTGGTACCGCCGGTGCTGGTGAGCCTGCACAATTGCCTCAGGGCAAGCAAAGACGCTCAGGAGGCGCTGGTTCGGGTTCGATCTGGCAAGGACACCATCTACAGGGGAGCAGCCATTTGAACCCCCTCGGAGGTGATTGTAATGGTGAAAATAGCATAGCTGGTGGTTGTGATGGTGGCGGTGGAGGAGGTGACGGAGGTGGTGGTGGTGACTGATAGCCTGCAACTTTAACTATCAGGATGAAACCTATGTCCAGCAACCGGAAAAAGAATTCATTTCAACCGAAAAGCCCTGCCTTAAAGTGAAGCGTATTAAACGTGAAGGATGCTGAATTAGAGGGTATCGGTTTTATACTGAAGCGTAACTGGAAGAAGGATCTGAAATTAACTATTACGGAAAAGTAACTTTCTGACTCACCACGTACGCCCCTCGGTTATGCCATACAGTTTGATACGAAAACAGATCAGTAAGTAGATTGCTATACGCCGGAGAGAAGTCTATTTTTCATGCACCGAACCTGTTTGGCCTGCAATGGAAGCAGGTATAATAATCACATACAAAGGAGGGCATTATGAATACATTTTTATACGTGCTTTTGGCCTGGATTGTTGTGCTTTTTATCGCCAACAAACTGCTCGCAAGACGTAAGCCCAATACGGTTAAAATCCTGGTACAGCGCAACGGGAAAGCCGCAGAGGTTGATGCTGTAGTGGTTCAGGGTTCAAAGAGAGCTAACAACAGTTCTGTTGCGGACAGCGACGCGGTAGATAGTTATTTTGAAATGAATCCTTACTCCCGCGAAAACCAGGCGAATGGTTGGGCTATGCTGGCCAGAGACGATGACCAGCTTAAATAATCAGTTGAGTGTGATGTGTAAAGCAGCTTAAAACTCTAAATGGACGAACAGGGGAGGTGACAAAGATGACAACCAATACAACAACGACCACCTACCGCTCAGAAGAAATCGTGCCGTTCAGACGGCCCAAAGGGGATCTGGATAGTCGGTATATGCCTCAGGTGTATGCAATGGTGCGGAACTGGGCAAGTAACCCTGCTCAATATGGTGAGGGTGTACTGGCCTCCTACCGCCAACCGGCAGTAAACCTTGCCTACCAGGTAAAAGGAACTCGTGTTGTTTTAATTCTGGTACCAGTAGAGTGCGAGCCACCTGGAGTGATAATGACGGAAACAGTCCTGTGGCCGTCACTATCACTTGTAGAAGTCTTGCAGACCTTGCAGGAGGCCTGGCAAAATATTCCGGCGTTAAACCCCTGACGACTTCTGTCAATATCACCGGCTAGTGATTTACCTCTCTGCTGGTGGTCAGCCCGCCTAAGTTCAAATTATCTCTTTCTAAATTAGCCCGGATAAAAATCGGTCCCTCTAAAATAGCCTGCCCTGAGTAGGCTACGTCATACAAAGCGTTGGCCAGTCACCAGCTGGCTGGTGGCCATAATGCTCCACAGGATAAACCGTATCAGAACTACGCAAAGAAAAAGCCCCAACAATTTACCGATGGGGCCTTTTGCAGACATTTTACAGCCTTACCAATGATAGAGCGCTAAGGCTTCTGCTTAGTGAACAGACTTGCCCACAGATAATGGATAAAGTTGAGCAGAATGTATGTTACTCGTTGCTCGAATTTCATCGGGGCTTTGTACTTTGTCGTTATGTTATGAATATGAGTAAGGTCCGTATAGAGCCCTGGCGACTTCCTTGTTGACTTCAACACCGAACAGATGTGCTGAACAGACTCCGGTGTGAACAACCGTAGCCCTCGTCGTTGTTTGACTTTATGGATAAAATCGTCCATCCCCATACATAACCATTCCGGCTTGATGCCATCAAACTTACAACGTCCGTTTATGATGACGACATTGATACATTCCAGTTCTCTAGCCTTAAGAGCAGACTGAATAGCCCTGATGTGCCCCTGGTTTTGCTTAAACGGGTTCTGCAACTTGAGGGTTCGGGACTGAGTCCATTTCCGCCAGTGGCTTTCCTCCAGAGTACCGTAGAGCTTGCCTACGTAGTTTTTCTGCTCTATGACGTATATACCATGTGGGGCTACGAGAATGTGATCAACCTGCGTAGTGCTATGAGCCGACAACTGAAAGGTGAGATCACTAAGTAGCCCCTGAGCTTCTTCAGGAAGCCCAGATTCAATTGCCTTTGCAGTCCGCCGTTCCGCTATGGCAGAGGTCATAAATCCCAACAGACACAGCAACACGACGAAAATAAGGATAATGAAAGCTACCCCCGTAATGCTCCACAGCAGATTGAAAGCATCCATGTTACCTCACAGAGGGGTAGCTGGTGGCATTAACAGATTCTACTAAGCGGGTAGTGGTACCGGTAAGGCTCTCAATATTTGAAGACAGGCTCATCAGCATGCCGAGTGCAGAACGGAGATTACGATGAGGCTCATTGTAGTTTTTGAACGTGTCAGTGGAGTACATTTTTGAAAGACGTGTACGGATCTCTACTGACGTAAGATCTCCATCCACCAGGCCGTACTTAACTGCCTGAGGTGTTGGCCATACACGGCCTGAATAGAGAGAAACAGCATCGGCATCATGACGCGAGAGAAGCTTTTTACCCCGTCCAAGTTCAACATCAGTTATAAATTTTTCATGCATCGTGTTCAGGATCTCCTTCTGCATGAACTCCCTCGTTGAATCGGACAATGGGTGGAAGGGGTCAAGAGCATCTTTGAACTCACCGGCCGTAAGGGGCTCATTCTTGACGCCTACTGTGCTCATGATCTCTGACAGATTCCAGTGGTCCATACGCACACCGATAGAACCGATCAGGGCATTACTGTCGGCATAAATTGCATCAGCGGGCGATACCGCGTAATAGCATGCGGATGCGCATATGCCTTTCACACTAACGATGATTGGTTTATATGAGTCTGCGATATCAGAGAAAAAACGACCGGTACCGCTGGAGAGTACTTCGAGGGAGTTTTGCTTCGACCGTGCTTCATCGCCACGTTCTGTGCTCCCGGTTTTGTTACTCTTGTCAGCGGCTACAGATGAAAGAGAGCCACCGGCATCTGATACGCGTTCAATCTGTGGCTGGTGGTTTTTAAGCGCGTTTATCTGGCGGTAAATAATGATGGCGTCAGAGGGACCACCACCACCTGACTCTGCCTCGATAATAACTGCTTTGGCATGGGGATTATTGTAAGCTTTGGCAAGAGCTGTTGCGATCACTGTTCCATCGCCCGTTTCCGAGCCGGTACCCATCTCGCCAGAAATCCGTATTACAGCTATATGGTCTTTCTTCCCTTCAGCGTCCTGCCATTGTTCGTAAAGATTGTAGAAAGAAAACCCTACAGCGGTCATGGCAATTAGCGACATAGCAACTTTTGCCGTGGTATGAATGCGAAACATCTTATAAAAACGGTCAGCGTTATCATTGAGCGATTCTTTGATATTTGTAGGGGACTTCCTTTTTTTACTGCTTAACATCTGACCACCTTTACATGAGTTTTTGAAAGTTAGACCACAAGCGATTCAATGCAATTCCCAGTATCAATAAAGCGACTGGTGGGAAAAGTTGAGCGATATTGTTAAATAGTGACATATTTGGCATGACCAGGTAGACCATCGTTAAAGCACTGATCACCCAAAATGCTCGAAACCAAATACGATAAAACTGAACTGTAACCTTACCAAATACGTACCTCTTCAATTTCCACTGGTACATTCCATCTGCTAGCATGGCAAATAGATAGGGCAGAAAAACGATTAGCCACCCCAGGATTAAGTTCCACCGGAAAATGGACTGATAAAGTAAGAGGGGTATGTTTTTGGCCATAGTGTAATTAATAGAGGTAAATTTTTCAGCAACAATGTTAATACCTCTGGCTGGTTTTTTGGTGTCAGGGATCAGAATAGTATTCAGATAGTCAATTAACTTATAGTCATGTACCAACCAATTTAAAGTCGCTTCACTATTTGCAATGACAGACTTCCAACGGTCATTTGATATGATGGACCGGCTTGCATTAACCTCCTGAGTAATCTGATATTTGAGCTCCTCAGTATTCTGGAAAGCCAAGCTGTAACCAAAATAAATGACCATGCCAAAAAAAAGCATTGTTCTGAGCACTGCTGCCCTGCTTGTATTATCCGCAGCCATTGCTTTCCCTCCATTCACGAAAAAGAGCTAGCCTCTGATCGTGATTGCAATAGTTGTTACGCCACATCGTCGGGATACCCAGGAGCCAGTGGTACTGTTTAGGTATGATTTGGTCGATGAGGCTTAACTCCGCCAGTTCTTTATGCTCTGCGCTTTTCCACTCGATCTGTCCCACATCAGGAACAAATACAGCGGTCCTTGCTTTTGCGGCCTGGCGGGAAAATTCTATAAAGTTGATGCCCCACGGCGTCCAGTATCTGTACTGCTCGTTTAGGCCGATGTTAAACACCGGCAGAGAAAGAGTTGAGTCGGCAAAAGCCGAAATCACATTTTTGCAGACTCTTGGACTATCTATTTTTTCCTGTTCGGTTTTGAGATGAGTCAGCAGTGCACGGTCAATAATGCTGTTAAAGGTGTTTGTATAAAGGCCATTAGGGTCAGGAAGCTGATCTATGGCAGTAATGATTTTAAATTTTAACCGAGAAAGAAAGGGAGAGTCCTCAATAGTAACTATATGACTATGTGTTGTTTCTGGATGAATCTGGGGTTTGATGCGCTGTACTTGTTTAAAAGAGACACTACCTGGCAAATTAATGAATGCGCCCACCGTGCGTGTTAAATCGACGAAATAAGGCAAAAGATAACAACCAAGCATACGGGCATTCTTTTTTACAAGATCACACCGTACGTCATTGTTATCGAAAGAAATACGGAAACTAACGAATTTACGTTCAGGACCTTCGCTGGTGGTCAGTGATTGAATCCATTCATGGCATGATCCTTGTGGTACCGACCAGTAGCTGGT
The DNA here is from genome assembly GCF_006171285.1 of Leclercia adecarboxylata. Classification (NCBI taxonomy): domain Bacteria; kingdom Pseudomonadati; phylum Pseudomonadota; class Gammaproteobacteria; order Enterobacterales; family Enterobacteriaceae; genus Leclercia; species Leclercia adecarboxylata. Next base: position 184,431 of record NZ_CP040888.1, read on the forward strand.
TTCACGGTCCCCAAAGGGATCAGTCGTGATCAACTCTCCCTTTAAAAGGAAAAGCTCAGACAGGGTATTTGCCATGGAGAATAGGGAATCGATATCGTTGCTCTGACAAAATTTTCCCAAATGATGAAACGCGTTTTTTTCTATCATAGTTAGCCGATCTCGAACTTCCTGAGAATCTGCGTACTTTAAACCCAAAGACTGAAAGCGCCTTTTTACGAGCGAGCGACATTTGCTGACTTTTAGTGCAGAGCTTAAAATTTGCTGGCGCGTCAGGACAATTTTTTCATCCATCAATGCAACTTCCTTAGAAATTTATTAAGATTTTTGATATCGAGATTTTGACGCAAAGTAACTTTTCCGGCCTTCTTGAAAAGCATTTCCGACAGAGTTGTGTTTGGCTTCATTTGTTTCTCAGCAACAGCAATAGGGATTTGGCCTACAACCTTCCTGCCATCTTGAAGCCTGGCAACTATGTGAAACATAGGGACCTGACCCAAGAGATCCTTTGGAATACTCTCTTCTAAAGTTGTCTGCTTTCTTTCTGAGATTGAACCTGAGAAGTTATTATGCGGCAAAGATGTTTCTGAACCGGTCGTATAAGTGACCATATTTGTGCTTATCGCACTCTTACCAAAGTTCTCTACAACAAGCGTCTGAGTAGGAGTATCGTTGACTCGCAAGCTTATATAATTGTTGCAGAGCCCCGTAATTCGATTGGCAGTTTCAACACTTGCCGCAGCAATAAAGTCGGAGATGGTTTGGGTGCAAATAAACAGTGCAATTTTCGCTGCACGACCCTGCGCCAGAAGGTTAATCATAGGGTTGTTAATGGCTGAGTGTGCCTCATCAACAAAAATACTTATCCTGGAATTAGCTGACATATCACCATCTTGAGCGTTGTAGCGACTACCGGCACAGGAGGTCAGATCTGACATTATTAATTGAGAAATAGCAGCTGCTGTATCGGGGTTTGAAAGGCCATCAAGCGAAATGTATAGCACCCCGCCAGTGCTGAACATCCCTTCGCTTGTTACAATTTCTCTTGATGATACTGAGTTCGGGTTAGGAGATAAAAGCTCATTTAAAGGTTTTTCAATGAGCATATCGAAAACAGGCATAATACCTGCGGTCATTTTAGCCATATGCTCTGGGTCGGACATTGAGTAATCAATAAGCTGGGAAACAGTATCTAACCAGTCTATTTGTTCGGACCCCTCGTAATTCATGAAATGAGCCGTAAACCATTCAGCGAGACGCTTGAAACGTACCGGCAAGGTATCGTTAGCGACGTACTTAACTTTTTCGGTCCAGACATCGTAACCATAATATCTCGCGTAACATGACTCCATTACCTTGACTGTAAGATTCACAATAGACATGTGGCTTTTCATGTTCTTGTGAATCAGATAAATAGAAGGCTTTTTCTCTATGTAAGAAAGCCCGGAAATCACATTGGAAACGAGAGCCTTGGCATACTGAACGAATGGGTTAACCTCACCGGGAACTGTCACCAAGCTCAAAAGACGAGATGTTAGGTCAGAAACATTAGTATAGGTGTTGCAGACATCAATACAGACCGAAGATGCTGGCTGGCCAGGATGAAATTTATAGAAAGGAAGACCGAGGGTCTTAGCCTCTTCCATTAGAGATTCTCGCCACTCTGCATCGTTCTTTGGATCTATGACAACAACAACATGACCAAGATGAAGCATGCTAATGCTTAGTAAACGCTGTAGCACCGTTTTCCCGGTACCCACGTTTCCGGTTATCAGAGTATGACCAAACCAATTGTCTTCAGTTACAAATATGGGTTCCCTACGTTCCACAGCAAAAATTGCATTGCTGCCGCCCATCTTACGAGCCATTGCGTCAAAATGTCTCTTAATTGGGTTGAAGACGAATGGCAACTCGATCTCACGTTTATCACTGGAGAGGTTAGCTATTTGATATGCCCGATCCGCATGTTCCGGACCCCACTCAAACCCATCACAAAAATAGGACTTTCGCTCGGGTATATCCTTATTTTTATTTTGATAATCCTGAACCAGTTGACGATACTTTCGCTCATTGGAGAAAAAGTTACTTTTGTTAATTACACGCAGTGAATCAAGACTAACGAACATGAAATGTCGCTTGAATACACGCCAATGAGCCATCAAAAATGGCGCTGCTGTTTTGCAACGATAAAGGCACAGCAAAAAAAGCAATATTGAGGTGAACAGAACTATTGGGGCGATGTCCAGTCCGTCTGAAGAAAGTCCCATATAAAGCATAGAAACCGAACAAATCAAAAGTATTGAGGCACTACGATACTCAAGAATAGGCCGATAAAAATTCTCTTGTGCATGGAGGTTAGTCCTCTTCGAATCTGACATTATAGGTTCCCAGCCTCTTTCAGGTTATTGATAATTCGTTCAATGTCCACTTTCGCCCGGTCTGATGCGGCCAGCAAAGTAGGCATGTTAAATGCATGGCATTTTGTATTGATCACAGCACCAGAATTAACGAGGTACTGAGGAAGCTTATTGAAAAGATCTTGAGCCTCTAACTGCGACCCAAATTTTTCCACGCAAGATTGGGTCAGATAGAGAGTATTAGGAGTACTTACCATAAATCTGTTTTTGCGCTTTCTTTTAAACGCCACCTCCATTTTGGACAGAATTTGATGCAGTACTAACGCAATTTCTACAAATTCAAGCTCTGTAACGTCACCTTCGCTTATAAGCGAGAATTCACCATTTTGGTCTGATTCAGTAGATGCAAAGACTTTACTGTTCAGATTGTGACCAGAAACAGGTGATGCTGGTTTTTGTACTTCTGCTTTGTCCGATGATTTATTCCGGTTGCGCTTGGGATTTTGTTTTTCTACCGGTGCTGTTGGGGCGAACAGTCTGGCCAGTGCTGGCGAAAGATGATGCCCCTTAGCGTCTGTGGGCGCATGCTCTCCATTTGATTCTTCAAGTACAGGAGGTAAGGCGGGCTCTTCACTTGCCATCACACTGGTTGCGGCTGCTTCGGTCTGGGAATACACAACTTCAGCTGGTGGTGGGCAGTTACCCTCAGTATCTGGTTCTGAGTTTTCTTGTCCTACAGAAACATCCATAGAGCGTTCATTCGTACCCTGGGGATCAGCGTTCTGTTCTCGGTTAAGTTCTGGTAATTCTGACGGCTCGGAGAGAAGCTTTTCATTATGGACCGAAGAGCTTGTTGCACAACTACCGACTTCTGGCCGAGAAACACTAAGCTGTGAGAAATCGGTATAATCAATGATCTCATGCTCTTCATCTTCTTTCTCAAAAAGATGTTGATAATGTTCATATTCCACAGCCTCAGTTTTCAGCGGACCAGTCGCGGATGCACTATCGGTTCCATGATATTCCACGTCGCCAGAATGTTCTTCGACTGCATTTACACGTGGGGGAGGCAGCTCAAGCGTTTGCTTTGGACGTGGGGCAGAGTTTTCAACAGAAGACTCATCATTAATCACTAATGCCTGATACATAGAAGTATTGAAAAGTGACTTTAAAGTTGTTGGCCTTCTTGGCTCATGATAGGTGAGCTGGAACCCGGCGCAGTTATCGCCGAGCTGGACTAAACGCAGATCGTCAATGTCCCTTACTATCCACATTCCATCGAGAGAGCCTTCTCTGAATGTCAGTTGGAAATAGGGCTCTTCACTGAATGCTTTTTCATCTAATCCCGGCAGCAATGCCATAGTGGTATCTATGTTGAGGTAGGGGACAGCATCAACACACACTATATAGTCATTGGAAAGTGGAGCGCTTAAAAGGAGTTCATGAAGTTGGTTGACCAGGACATGGGATTCCGTGTCCTTTGCCGATTCATCTTCACTTTCTTCTATATCAGGAATGACAGGATCAGCTGCTTCCTCACCCTCAGATTTAACTATCTGCGTGTCATTATCAATTTCATTATCACTTTCGGCTTTCTTCTCAAAATCGTCGGATGAGCCTTCATTTTTCTTAGAATGTATATCAACATCAATAGAGGCAGAGGAGCGGCCTAAATCATTAACCTTAAGAACAGCCGTCTCAACAGTATCAGTAATTTTAGTTATAACGTCCCGACCGGGCACTGGTCTTCTGTATTCAGTAACTGTTTTTTGCTCGTCAATGTAAATAAAGTCTTTATTGGCATTAACGCTAAAAAGACCCGGCACTGAGTCAGGGATTTTATAGGAATCAAAGATTAAACCAATCCACCTTAGCTTAAGAAGGTTATAGAATTCTAGTTTCCCTATCCCATTTCTAAAGATGTTTGATATTTCGTTTTCCGAATAGATACCCGGAATGAAGTAGTGAACGACACGCTCATCATCATAGGGCTCGACGTAACCACGTTGAACTAGGGATTCTACCAATACGGTCTTACCAGCCTCTCCCTGAGGGAAGTTATATTTATGTAATTCGAAATCATTGAGAACAAAATCAAGGAATGCGTTCTCGTTAAGGTATACCTCACCATTTACGATAATGATGTGCATAGGCTTAGCATTGTAATTGTTGATATTGATACTGGTAAAGTTGTGCTTGATGGTACTAATGGCCCTTGCTGCTGCATCATTAGAACGCAGACCCATGATAGGGTCACGTAAAACATTAAGGTCTGTACCAGTAGAATAGAAATCAGCGGTCCTCACGCATTTAGACAAAAAGTCATTCCCATCAGTATAAACGTTTAGGGCGGTGATCATTTTTGAATAAACACGTTCTTTATTTACCCGATCCAAAAATGCAAGACATACCGGGTTTAGGATTCGCTCAAGGAAAACGCTGGACCAGATATTATGTTGATTATGAATACGCTTTCGCCAGTGGATTTCGTATTCAACCACGTCATTTTCACGTGCCCAGTCAAGAAGACTTTGTGAGCTTGGCGTCCAAATGATCGGACTAGCTAAATTCAGGCTTACAATGTCGAGATCGTAAACCTTTCCGGCATCATGGACTAAACCACAGATAAACGCAGCATAGAGATATACTTTTCTACGGACTACTTCTTCATCTTGATATCCGATTGGTCTCAGTTCTGAGTGATGCGCATTTTTTAAAGAGAGTATGGCCACTTCCAGGCTGTGAGAAAGTAACCCACCAATACCATTATGATGATGATTTTCGGAAGCTGGCAAAAGATGTATCCAGCGAACATATTCAACCAAGGGCTTTAAAACTAAATTAGTAAATGTATATGCATCGTCCCTGATGTCGCTATCGCTGATAGCTAACATCATTGAAATTGAGTGCAGCTTTTCCCGATACAGAGACAGGATTGACTGTTCATTAAATGTCTGTATGCCCGTCGGACGAGTTGGATACTCGATGAATTTCAGGACTTCTGGATTTGGATGATCAGGAACAGTGTACTTCTGATCTCCTAGAATCTGCGCAAAAGGAGAGAGGCTTGATATATCCTCAATCATTACAGAGGTTGCATCATTCTCCTGAGATGAGAATATCCCCAAAATCCGTTTAATACATAAATACAGCGCCCTGAAATTCATCATCATACCTTATCGACGTTTGCCTGACAGTTCGGCTGCAATGTATGCCTGCACACTTTTATATTGCATTACTTTGGTGATGAACTCTGCTGGACTGTATGGCCCATCCTTACGGCGAGAAACATTCAGAGTCTTTTTCACATTCTCAACATATAAATTAATACTCTTTATAATGTTGTGAGACATAACCGGATAGTCGCTTACAGCCAGTAAACCCAATGAGTTGTACTCATACATTGTGTTCATGAGCTGGTTCATCTCGAAGATGTACTTGTAAAACCTCATGGTGTTGTGGTTATTGAAGTTGAGTTGTACTGGTTCAAAACTGAAAGGTACAAACTGAGTTGATGACATGAATGAGTCATTCTTGTCGAACTCAATTGACTTAATATAAGCAACAAGATTTTCTTTCATCTTATTGTTTTCTTCATGCAGCTCGTTGAACCAATCCTGAATAGCCTGAACAAGGTCAGGATGTTTAACTGCATCAACCGTTTTAAAGAGAGAGGAAATAGCGATACTCACATCATCAAAACCTCTGATGACTGCTCCATTTCTGGCAGTTAAAAACCGGTTAAAGTCTGGGGTGCCGGGGTTAATAATAACTTTGGCCATACCCTGGTGCTCTGGTCTACGTTGAGTAGAAGTTTGAGCGTTTACGCCTTGCTTTTTATTTGAACCTTTTACCATTACATCTTTTGGTTCAATGTTAATACGCTCATTGTCCGTGATAATTGCGTCGTTCATTGTGCCACCTTAGTTTTTGAGTATTGACGGATTTTTCGTCCAAGTTCGATATATGCTGAATGATAGAGCTCAAGCATTTCTCTGTAAGGCTCCAGCAATGCTTCCGTTTCAGAAATCATTTCGTATTCCCAGCTGGCATGGTTTACAAAACAGTTCTTAGAATATTTTCCACTTTTCATTGGTTGCACCCGTTTTGACATGTGGCTAGGCGCTCTTGTTTTATAAGGGCTGAACTGATGCCAAGTGATCGTTACTTTTCTGGCATTACCAATTAGCTCAACTTTTGGTGCGTAAGAACCCAGGTACTCCCTCTTTGGAACTTTGCTATGTCGGGTAAGGTTAATCTCTTGGTGGTTTCGTTCCTTCCACTTGATCCAGTATTTTGTAATGAGATCTTCAGCCTCAACACGCAAACCTTCAATCTGAGCACGTAAATTTTTACGTGTTAGCTCTATAGAACTTATAAGATTTGAATTACTCATGACGCCTCCTGATGTGAAATTACTATACCGGAGGAAATTTCCGTTTTTTTTCACGAACAGAAGATTTTTGAATGCTCTTTGATGAGGGAATTGAACAGATGTAATGCACTCGCTGTTTCCCCCATTCGGGAGGGGCCTTCAGAAACAGTAACAGCGAGTTTAGCCTCACTTCCATCGCTACCCCCTAAAGTTACTTTTGACAGAATGACCATTGTGGATTATTGCTTTTGATAATGTGCATTGCTCTATTAAAGTTATACATATATCTAGTGCCACTTTTCCAAAAAAAATGACCCTATGGAACTTTGTCCATAGTGACACTTTTATAAAAAGTGACCCTATGACGACATTACATAGGGTCACTTTTCAAACATAAGTGACCCTATGTGAGGCATTCATAGGGTCACTTTTCTTTGTTTAGTGATCCTATGTAAGCATGAGGTTGATGAAAAGTAAAAATGTCAGTTTATGACGGTCAGTGAAAGACGTCGTTATTCTAATCCAACGTTGGGAGGGGCTGGATTTAGGTTTTTTTTTAATCGCTTCACATTTCGTTAGCATGCGCAGGAATTTTTGATAAAATTCTGGTTAGTTTGGTTAAAAAGTGTTACAAGTAAGCGGTGTGGTTGAAGGGATAGATTTAAGGCTTATTCAAGCCTTAAGAAAATACTAAAAGTTACTTTTCACCCTACCGAACACCTAACAAAAAATCCATGTTGAAGATTTGAACAATTGTAATGGCGCAAGGACAATCAGCACATGTCAGAATCTGATAATTTAACTCGTAGCTTACTCGGTAAACTTTTCCGCACTGAGATTTCGCTTATTCGTAGTTACCGTGCATTTTTAATGTTATTGCCTGTGCATGGATCTTCTGCATATCAAACTGGGACTCCTCTTCTCCAGCGTCGCCTATTTGGGAAAGGATTTAGTACAGCCGCTGATTTAGCTTTTGAAGTGGAAACACGTCCAGGTAGTTTTTTGGTTCCGCGTACACTCGGAAAGGAAATTACATGGGAGAGGTTTTTTTCTGCGGTCTTGGACGGTGATTCCAATGTAATTCGTGAATATGATACAAATGATATTGACTATGGTATTTACGATGCCGGTGAAAAAGTGACTTTTCTGAATGGTACAGTGGATATCTATAATCCCAAGAAGATTCATGAGTTGCGTTCTAAATGTGTTGATATACAGAATGACTACTTTATGCAGGTGTTCTTTATCTCAATGCTCGCACCAGAGTTTGTAAGTATTTTCTTTGGTTTAAAACCAACTACAGCTGATGCTATTAAAGACATTGGTTATTCATCGTTAAAAACAATTAACGATGTCGTTCTTTTCCCACGTACAATTGCTTTCTCACAAGGGCATATTGAAGAGAGTGTTTCACTTAAAACGAAAGTTTTTGCCTGGGCTTATGAATTGTCTGCTGACATCCGGTTAGGAAAAGTTAGTGATGATTTGATGGAACTATTACGTTATGACACTATGTTCACCAGTCACCGTCAGGATGTGTTCAACACTTTAACAAATAAAGTTATGTTAAAGGATTATTGATATGGCAAAGGTCGATCAAACAAAAGCTAATGCTCTATTGCGAGCAGCAAGAACTATGTCGCTTGGGGCAAATAAAAATACAATACGAATTTTGTACGGTAATCATGTTGCTGAAAATATCGATTTTGAGCCTGGTGCAAAAACAAAACTCAAAAAAGGTATCCGGGGCTGGAGCAAACGCACAGATAACCGCCGAGCCTTTTCTGCTGTTATTGATGTCGCAGTTAACTATTTTGGTTTTGATCCAATAAATCCGGAAGCGAGTTTTCGGCAAATTGACTTCAACCGAATAATGAGTGTCCTTCATAATCTGGGATACTTTGTATGCGCACCGGAAGTTAATAAAATAATAGAAATCCTTACTTCTATGAAAGAAATTGAAGAACTAGGTGCCTGCGAAAAATGTAAACGCCCATACATTGTGCCAGTGACAAATGATGCTCATTGTCCACGTTGCAGATTATCTTCAACTGCTTCAGCCATAGAGAGGTATTCTCAAGAAGAATTAGATTAAATTTAAAAAAGATATCGCGAAACTTGCCTTGTCTGAATCTAAATATTGACTTAAGTCAAATTCTGTTGTTTGCTTTACAATCAAATATTAGTTACAACTTAAATATCAACTCTTGACAAGTAAAGATATAATTTGATTTTTCTTTATTCAGTTTTTCTTCGTTCCAAAAATGTGCACCTTTTTTTCTGTTGAAAACGTAAAACTACTTAGGTTCTCAAAACCTTCTATGCATGACGACTTCTTAATCGCTTTCAATTAATATATTTTATATTCTTGTCTAAGTTCGCTTCTTTGATCCTTAGCTATTCCTTTTTTGAAATATAGAAACAGCATTACTTGTGATGATTTTTTTCAGCTCTAAATACACCTGTTTTCAAAGCAATATTTGCTTTTAGATATTCGATAAAACCATGTTTTTGTTACACCGGATTTTTGACAACGTGCAAGATGGATGATCTTTCCATCACCGAGACTATCTTCTTAGTCAGCACTCCTTTTCCGTCCTTTTCAACATAAAAACGACCATGCTATACGAGCTCTAACCTTTTTTTTGTATGCCATCATAACCGCATCAGAAAAGGAGAACGGTCTATGACTCGTATTGCATTAGCGCCTTCAAAGATGGTTTTGCTTATGTCTTTGGTAATTACTGGTGCCCACGCCAGCCCTGAGCAACCCCTAATAAAAGATACGCCCTTTGTATCTGGCCAGGCTTATAAGAAGGGTTTCTTCTGGTATGACGATCCTGCTAAAAAAAGCGAAGCTGAACAAGAAGAGGTTTTGCCACCAACCGGTGCTGCTAGCTCGCCTTCAAAAGAGGAAATGGTAGATTTAAATTCAAAATGGCTAAAAGAGAATATGCCTCGACTGTTAACGCAGGCAATGGATAACCCTACCGCAGAAAATCTATCACGTTATTACACGGCGCAAAGGTTAATGCTGGATATCAGTACGCGTTTTTCTGACAAATCAAAAGATTATTTTCTTAAAAACCCGATGATGTCTGAAAAACGCAGGCAACCAGTGGAAAAGGTGGCACTGGATGCTCACCGCACTGTTGTTGAAAAAAATCAGCAAACGGTAATGAAAGATATCTTTACTAAGTCAGGTTTATTTTTCTTTTTCCAGAGTACTTGCCAGTTTTGCCACGAAGAAAGCCAAATACTTCAATTTATGCAGAACTATTATTCGGTAGATATTCTTCCAATCAGTATGGATGGAAGGCCATTGCATAATGGCCTTTTTCAGGATTTTAACATCCCCAACGCACAAATTATTGATCAATTTAAAATTCGAGAGGTACCTACAATTTTCCTGGTTTCAAAGGATGGGACATCAGCTCAGCGCATTAGTGAAGGCATGATCTCCGCTGATGAATTAAAGAACACTATTATACTTGCCGCGAAGGGCATGAATCTGATCGATGACGCTTCGTTCCAGTCAACTCTAGATATTAAAAGGCAATATACCATCGGCGATGATGGCGTTATTACCGTTAATAAATCCGAAATGGAATCAGACCCATTCCTACTTCAAAAAATAATGGACCAAAAACTCGAAGGCTATGACATGCCTACGGCCGATCCGGTCAATTATCTCAATGCTGGCGGCAGTTTTGGAGGCACTTATGCGCAGTAATGCCGTTTTCAACTTCAAAAAGTTACTTTTGTCTCTTTCTGTTTGTGCTGCAATTTTAGCCCCGACTGCAAATGCAGACAACGCAATGCGTAACATTTTCAATGGCATGATGACGTCTACCAGCCCGGCCACCTTTTCCACAGCAACCCGTACAGGCATAGTTGGCGGGTCAATGTCTTACCGAACAACAAACGTTAATACCAACCTTGTTTCCATGTCGTTTCCAAAAGCTTCTGTCGGTTGTAACGGTATTGACGTTTTTCTTGGGTCCTTCAGCATGATCAACGGGGACCAGCTTGTGCAGGTGGCCCGTGGTATTGCCCAGGGTGCGGCTATCTATGCTTTTAACGTTGCTGTTTCAGCTATTTGTGCTGACTGTGCTGCAACGATTAATGACATCCAAAACAAACTGCAAGCGCTAAATAAATTTGCGAAAGATTCATGCAATGCAACTTACTCTTTCCTTTCTGAAAACGTGGGTACGCCAAGCCAGTTCGCTAACTCAGTTAGCTCTGGACCAGCCTCAATTCTGGGATCGATTAATGGTCTTATTCCTGATTTTGGCTCATCGATGACAAAGTCACCTGAAGCTGTCACTTCTCAGGTTAAAGCAAAGGATCCCGAAGAGTTCGCTGAAAAATTCAGTGGTAACCTCTTCTATATGTCGTTCATGGATATTGATAAGGGAACGATGAACATCGGAGGGGTAACGGAGTTATCCGGTTATAAACTGGCAGAACAACTTATGTCTCTCGTAGGTACTGTCATTATCAACTGGGATAGCAAAGGCGAAAAAGCGGGAATGGAAGTCCGCCCGTCTACCATGACTGTCACGGATTACATCATGGGGCCACCAGCTGGCGGATCAATTAAAATGCTCAAGTGTTCTCCGGCACCAGATCCATCATCCCCACGAAAGGCTCAGTGCCTTGTCATGTCAGAAGTTAATGACGGTGGTTTTAAGGGATTGAAGGATACCATTTCTGATCTTCTTTTAAACGTACAGAAAAAAATCATCAACGACGTTCGTGTTTCAGATGATGAATTACGCATTATCTCCTATATCGGCATCCCGACCATTATCGACTCTTTGCAAACATTCGAAGCACCGGAAGGGTACGCATACATTCAGGACATCAGCACTATTGCTGCGACGAGCCTCGTAATAAACATGTTGCGCCAGGTTGAGGCCAAAATTTCAACCATGAGCATACCGAGTGAGTCGCTGTCGGGTAAAAGGGATGATCTCAACCGATTAACAGACAATCTCTCAAAACAGGTTAAAGCCGCCTATGAGCTATCGCACAGCCAGGTCGGTACCAGCTCGGACGTCATTTCAACCTGGGATAACCGTCGCCTGCAACGGAAGGCTTTCACTGAAAGTATTCGTGGCACACGTAACTGAGGTCTGACATGGATTACAACATATATACCCTGGGTGATATTGATTTTGTCTGGTCGGCTTTTACCGGTATTGCCCTGATCTTTTCTCAATATACTGGTGTAAAAGAGTTCCTGACCACGGCCGCCGTTGTAGCAGGTGTGAGCCTATTCTATAAAACGTGGCTATGGCTTCAGGCTCCGACCAAAAATGAATTACCGTTTTTCTCCTGGTTTTTGGGGTTGATCCTTTTCATGATGGCAATGGTTCGAGTGGATGTAACTATTGAATCTGTAAAGTCGGGAGAGGTCAGAAACGTCGACGGAATTCCAATTTTTATTGCTGCGATGGCAACCGTCACCACTAACTTAAGCCAGGGTTTGCTGAAGGATTATAAAACAGCGTTTGATCCGCTTTCTCCGGTGGACCTGTCTGCAACAACTCTGGACGATGACATCACCCTCGGTCCGATGATCCGATTCGTGAAGTTTTTGCAATGGGGCGGCGATAGCCAGGGCTACTGTTCCGCATTTCCTGAACCGGCCAGCGGGCTAGGGCCAATGAACGTATGTGCTACCGTTCAGTCTCTTGCATACAACTGCCTGAAGGCTACCCAAAACTCAAGCGCAAATATTGCCGGTAAAGAAACTATTTTTAACGATATTTTCTCAGCTAATCTGGCAGATAGCATGGACCGGATTAATCAGGCGATGAAAGGCGCACTGAAGAATGCCTCTGCCAGTATTGTTGGCGCTAACGGTTCAAAATCTGGTACGTGTGATGAGGTCTGGTCAACTGTGAAACAGGTTACCAGTACAGCTGAAGCTCGCCAGACTATTTCCCTTATAGGACAGACAAACGGCATCCTTACTCCAGACGAAGCAAATGGTGCACCTACCGGCGCAAGCTTTACTGATGTTATGGCGTCAGCAAATGGTATGTACGGTAAGGCTATTGGTTCGTATGACGCCACCCTGAACCTGTTCATTATGAATGAGCTCAGAAATGGCGCAAGCAAATATAAGACCCCACTCGGTCTGGCTTCCGATATGCAGTTGTTTGAGGCTTCTCTGAAGCGAACCAACACAATGGCTTCACAGGGCCAGTTGTGGTTACAACTGTCGGGAGCAGCAATCGCATTCCTTGAAATGTTTGCTTATATGGTTGCTCCATTTGCTTTGCTTATGCTGCTGGCGTTAGGTGGTAATGGTGTTGCCGCTGCGGCGAAATATTTGCAACTTATCCTCTTCGTGAATATGTGGCCGCTTACGGCAGTAATGGTCAACGCGTATGTGAAGAAAGTCGCGACGGCCGACTTGGATACCTGGAGCACCCTCAACAGCCAGAATAATGCCGTCACGTGGATGGGACTCCCAGGGCTTGCGGAAACATACAGTTCATACCTGTCTGTTGCTTCCGCCCTCTATGCTCTGATTCCGGTACTCACATTATTCCTGATGACACAGTCGATTCACCCGATGATGAATGCGGTTAAGGGAGTGACCCCCGATGCGCCGGTGGATACTGGTCATGTAACGCCCAAAGTATGGGATGGCCCTAACAGCGGTAAATCTTCATTTGGTGACGTGACACGAACCGCCTTAACCAGTACCGGTCAGGGATACAGCGATGGCGGCGCAGTTGATTCAAGTAATTTCCGTCTTGGAATGTGGAATGCTGGTTCAAGTATCGCTAACAGCCAGGGACAAGGATCAGCTGTAACCTCATCAGTTATGAGTGCGGCAAGTAATTCATTCCAGGCTGGTTACAGTCAGATGAGCGAAATTGGAAGGTCAGGACAGTCGAGCCAGCAGTTCTCAACCAACCTGCAAACAATGAAGCAGATCTCGGATAAGATTGGTGCCTCTGTAGCAGAAGGTATTGCAACGAAACATGGGGTGAGTGCGTCTCAGATGGCCAGCATTGCTTCAAATGTTATTCTCAACGCTGGGCTTAATGGAGGTGTTGGAACTGGCAATGGAGCCGGGCTGAAAGCGGCTGTAGCAGGGCAATTGAGTAGCGGTGCATCTAAGACCAATACAGGCAGTGACTCGCTTTCAAATGACCTTTCAAAAGCAATCACGAATCAGCTTAGCCAGGATTCTGCGTTAACTGACCAGTTCAGTAAAGCGGCGTCTCAGGTAAGCAGCGATCAGATATCCAATACTAATGCGTTTAAAGAAGCATCGTCGAAAATGAACCAGGCGACACAGACGATGGCGCAAAATATTTCTACATCGGTTTCGACTAACGCAAGCTCCAATAGTGGAATGAGCCTTGATTCTAAACAAAGCATTAACCTGGACAGGTTCTCCGATTCTATTCGCAACAAAAACTTCAGTGATGATGATGTAAGGAATTTTGCTCGTAAGAATGGGCTGGATGAGAATGCGTTTATGGAGAAATTCAACTCCTATAACGATACCTTCAAGGCCAGTAATCAGCTTGGATCGCAGCTTCAACGTACTGACGCGCTTGTGGCTGCAACCCGAGATTTCAGTGAGCAAAAAATTGCGATTGATACCGCCCGGGGAGAGACGGCCGAAAGTAATAAACAGGATCTCCGTGAAACCTCCAGCCTGCTTAAAAGTCTGGTTTCCGACTTCGGTGGTAATGCACAGCAGCTGCTACCTATCACCAATCAGCTCGACAGAATTTCAGGTGACGGGTCAGGAATTAATACTATCACTCAGGCACAGGATAGAACTCCTGACAGCGTAAATACGTCTGGCGTGATGAGTGCGTCACGCGTAGGGGAACTGGGTGGAAGTGTAGATTCGCAGGCTAAACTCGGTCTTTCCTCCAACGCTCAGGACGCGACACAGCATGTCCCTGGAAAAAGTGAAGCTGGCTTTACTCCGTATAACCTTGATAACGCGGGCAAAGGCGATATTCAGGGAATACATAACAACAACGTGGGCCGCACTTATTCTGATGAAGAAAGGAATGTGCTTAATTCTCTCGAAAAGAATGGACCTGTACTGAATAATCAGGGTGTAGAGAAAGTCGTCAATTCGGGTCAGGATGTCAGAAATGCAGAAGGCACATTTAACGATCTGGAAAAGGTTGGAGGTCGGGTGGTTGGTGATGGAATGGATCAACGAGCCACTGCTTTGAACAGTATGTATCAGAGCGGGCAAGTTCGTGGCTTATCTAATAACACTGATAACTACTTTAGTCGTGTTGCCAACAACCCGAACTTAAGCCGGGACGATAAGCGAGCTGAATTGGCACAGCAAGCTGTCTTTACCTATGGTGCCAGCACCATGGCTACCGGTGCCGAAAGAGAGCAGCTCAAAGCGGATACCCAGAAGATCCTTAATGAACTGGGTAACTATAACGTTAACTGGAGTATGAATGACGTTAAGAGCATCCATAGCAGTTTCAACACTCATAACAGAGCTGATGGTTCACTTGAGTCAGTCGTACGGGCAAACCTGGGAGAAGGTGGGTCGGGCGGTGGTCTCGTTGGTAACCGCACTCAGACCGTCACAGATCGCTTGGTTGGGGAAAAGATAGAGGCCAACACTGAGCGGGGCGCGATTTCTGGTGCGCTACTCGGGGGCCAGCAATTTGTTTCGGATACGCTAACCAGCGTTGGGGCGAAACCGGTAAATGAGATGCTTACGGGAGCGGGCATCCTTCAAACCCAGACATCGATAGCAAATGATGCCTCTAACCCTGCAAATATGCCTGATTCTCTCCAGGGTAAAGTCCTTAATCACATGCAGATGTCTGATGGCGTCGCAGCTGTAAGTGACCGGTATCAGAGTATTAGCAGCGACGGCGTTTCGACTTATGCGAATGCAGCGCAGAACTCTGAAAGGGCTATCCGGCAGCAATTGACGGATGACCCACGCTTTGGGCCTCAGAAAGCAGATGAATTCATTCAGTACATGAAGTCAGAGCTGAGCAACACAAATGAGCCTTACCAGTCACGTGTCGATAAAGCGGATCAGTGGCTTAATGAAAATAAAAAATAAGGGAGGTTGAATATAACCTCCTGAAATGACTATCAATAGATTGTAAATTACTGCTAAACAATTAAGGCCGCAAAGTATGTGTTTGCGGCCTTTTTTTCAGAAGTACCGCTCTTGCGGAACATTCAACTGACGGTTTGAATCAGTGAAGACAAAAATCTATCAAACTCTGTATGAGATTCAATAACATAATCAGTAGATGCTTTGTCTCTTATCTGAAAGCAGTCGTCTGCAAAACTATAAGCGAAAAGTGACATGCCATCTTCTCCGATTAACACCTTATCAGTGAGATTTGGGTCAACGTAGATTTCATTGTCTCGTGCTTCAAAGTTGCGTATGTAAATATTTGACCACAATAGATTTTCGTTCTCTGCCTGAACAAGGTTATAAAACGTAAGTCCGTTGTACTCAAAACCATCCATAGCATTAAACACTTGGGCATAATCAAGCCTGGTTTTAATGAGTTTCTGTATATCTATATAGGCGCTCTTTTTGTGATCTGCCCACTCCACTGGAGGCGGATTGCAGATTAAGTCTTTCAAGACTTCCGGGGCTACCGGGCTGGCTAAAGGGTAGTGATCTGCAACCATCAACCTCTTTAAGCTGCTGAGTAGTTGAGTTAAATCTTTCATGAGCGCCTCTTACTTTCCTACCGGGTAGATAACACCGTTCGGCGATGGCCATAGAACTTTGGTGCTTGAATTATACGGTAGATCCTTCGTAATGATGGATTGTGCTTTCGACAGTGCTGAATGGTATGGTGAATTCTGAATAAGTACCAGGTTGTCTATAGCGTTTGTGCCACCATCATCAAGAGGGATCTTGTGGTGAACCTGCCACCCAGAGGGGACCTTGCCTGTTGCAAGTTTCATCAAATCGTTAGGTTCAAACGTAGCCAGGGCATCTGGGTGGTCTGAAAGTGATTTAAGGAAGTTAGGGCGTACAGTATTGTTGAATTGTCCACGGAGAGCTAAATATTCAGCTCTGTCTCGGCGCATGTAGTTCAATTCGCTAACATTCATATCATCGAGCAAAACGTGTGCTTTTTTGTACTTGCCGAGATAACTTGTCAATTCATCCGCAGACCTTGGATTTCGGATAACCAGAAGTGAAGCCGCTGCAACCAGCATACCTGAAGTTGTTTCGTTCAATACCTGGTCATAGCCTTCAACAGCTTCGCCGCCAAGTTGTTCAGCCGTATGTCGAAATCCCTCCACATTTCCATTATAAAGCCCGCCAGCTGCGAGAAGACGACCAGCCGCTTTGGAATTAATGGTTTTTGTTGATTGGGCGTGCTGTGCTGGTGTCGTTGATCGAACGTAATACCCCGGGCGTTTCAACTGACGAGAGATGATATCGCGCAGACGGGTAAAGAGGGACAGGGGCAGGTCATTGCGTAGGTTGCCATTTGATATAACCCCCGGCCCGGCATTGCCGGTTATGTCTTTTCTAAGCAGAACGATCTTACCGTATCTGATGTCGTCAAGCGTATCGCGGTAAGCGAGCCAGGGGCGTTGATGGTGGAACTGGTGATACCGGCTGACAAACTGTGTATATCCCTGCGGTAAATTCCATTCCTGAATAATCCGGTTTGGCAGGGCGGTATCTTCGAGGTCATGTACCGCCGTGGCCGGATGTATGATGTGGGGAATATCCTCAAGGTATATGTCATCCAGTGACTTAGCCTGACAGTGATGCAGCATAATGTCCCTTTCTTGTCGAATTCATATGAGACATTATTGCGTATGGTATAAAACAATCAATCCTAAAGTGGATGGGCGTACGAGATCAGCAGTGACAGGGTAAAAGGAAAGTTACTTTGTTCATCAGCGTCCCATGAGCTGATGGTACCTTGCGTTAAGAGCTGCAAGGTCAGATTCGGTGAGGCCCGTGTAATAATCGGTTTTGTGCAAATGCGGATAACCGGCCGGAAATAATGATTCGTCGTCATCAAGGCAGATAAATGCTTTAACTCGATGTGAAAAGACAAAGTCCTCACACTCGGCAGCCCGCACACCAGTCTGTCCGTGTTTTAAATATACCGAACCGGTTGCACCTATGATTTTGTCTCTATAAGGCACCCGGAACAGAGATTTCAGATAACTTGTATTAGCGCACTCACGCCATGAGCTGGAGATAACAATCACCATGGCAGGGCAGTTATCCAGCAATTTCTCTAACAGTGGCATTCGCTCAAAGGTTTCATTTTTACACCTGTGGCAAACCCCATCGAAATCTAAGAAAAGCACGACATGCGAATCAGGGAGAGGGGCCCATAAACCAGCTGTTGTTTCTTCATGAACACATACTTCTTCATGATGAGGGTTTTTCTGGATCAAGAAAGAAGAGAGAATCTTAAATAAATTTCTTGCAGAAGAAGACAATATATTACTCCTGAGTCAGTGTGAAATATTTGTGGTGGTTTACCCAAGCCACTCGATGATCTTCTGTAATATCGGGTTGTATTTATTTAACAACAGGAGTCGGGTTTTGCTCCGGGACATTTTTAGCTATATGGCCATTGTATCGAGGAGGTTGCTGGGTCCATTGATAAAGCTCACCCATCCCGTTACGCTGCTGGATCCGGCGATTGTACTTTACCATGAAGTTAAATATGTACTTTGCACGTACCTTTGGGGTTTTGCTGTTGTAATCTGCAATCCCTTCAAACACATTGCCCTTGCGATCAACAATTTTTCTATAGAGCCACCATGTTCCAACCCAGAAACTTGCGCAAGCATCGTAAGCCAGAACCCGCCACGTTACCGTCGGGAAATGCTTTTTTATTTCAGGTAGATTGGATGAGTTGATCTGCATTGGGCCAATATCATAAGTGCCGTTAGTATTCCTGCTGAAAGTACCAACCTTACCGCCTTCATTGTCAAACAACGTAAAAACCAGTTCAGCATCAATTCCGAAGTAGCGGGCGGCATCCGTAATGCACTGAGTGTAAATCTCATCAGGAACGGGAATAGGTTTCACATCATCTGCTGGTGGTGTAAACACAACGATTTCTCCACTGAATCTACGTTTTATCTATTCTCCCATATATCTATCGACTTTCTTTCGGCTTTACCCGTTGATTTAAGCGTTTAAGCAAAATTCTGGAATTTTGGGGCGTGATAATATTAGTGCTCGATTTAAGGAGCGGAAATGAAAAAAATTATTAAGGCATCGGTATTACTTCTTTCATTAAGTACCGCCTTCACGATGAATGCCGAGCCGGTTAATACAATGGTACTGCCAGATGCAGCCCGGGATAAGCTCAAAGCCATTGGGCTTTCAATCGAGCACGTCGAACCCTCGCCAGTAAAAGATATTTTTACGGTGATTTCCAGGGAGGGGGTAAGTTACGTGAGCAAAGACGGAGATTACATTTTTACCGGAAGCTTATTCCACGTGAAAGGTAAAGATGTGATAAACACCACTGAGCAGGCCATTTTAATGGGCGTCCGGGAATTCGCATCCAAAACAAAATCCATCGACTACAAATCACCAAACGAAAAATACCGGCTTGCTATCTTTACCGATATAACCTGTGGATACTGCCAAAAACTGCATCATGATCTGAAGTCTTATCTTGATGCCGGTATTTCGATTAAGTTTCTTGCATTCCCACGTGCAGGACTGAACTCGGTAGTAGCCGGGAACATGGCCAAAATCTGGTGTTCAGCAAAGCCAAACGAAGCTCTGGATGCAGCGATGAATCCGGTTTCAACTATCCCGGAAGGACGTCCTGATGAGGCTTGCTTAAACATTATCAAATCGCATTTCCAGGTGGCCTCAACAATCCCGCTGCAAGGTACTCCTACCATGGTGACACTAAGCGGCAAACCGCAGTTATTTACGGGGTGGCTGAGCCCGGAAAACCTGGTGACCCAAATGGGCGCTGCGCAAAAGTAACTTTTCCGACTGTAAGAGGTGTGTATGAAATCTACTTTACTGAGTACGTTAATGCTGGTTGCTGTAGGTGTACAGCCCGTTTTCGCTGCACAATGTCAGTACGGAGCCTGTGGAACGGAAAACGATCCCGGAATCGGATTTCTGATGTCATCGGTACAAATGGATAAAGGTGAACATCTAAAGGAACTCTCTGGTGTTGCGACCACAGGTGACACCATCTCTAAAAAGATGGAAAGCTACCTGGGAAATAAAAAGCTCAAGGTAAACACCGACAGTACCCGCAAGGGGCCGGGTAATACCACCATCAGGCCTACAGATGAGCTCGCCCCAACGAGGCAACTAAAAGTTATCCGGCCCGAACTGGTAAAAAATCCCGATTCGCAGCTCGTGGTAGCTTTCAATGAGCGCCTGGCCTGATTTATTGACTGAGAGCGTCCAGAAGGAAAAAAGATGTCGATACTCAGTAGCTTCGTCATCAGAGCAACGGGGATACCTGACAAAAAGTATCTCCGGGATCCCGTAATAAAACGTTGTTATAAACGTCTGAGTCGTAGGGTGCCTGCTCTAATGACGGGGTGGCTTCTGTGCATTCTGGGTTCAGGGTATGTCAGTATGGCACTGGAACAGCCTGATAGCACTGTATTACTCAGTCTGCTGCTGTTGTATGTTATGTCAGGCATTTTACTGATGCAGTTCCAGTATATGTATTCAGAGCGAAGCATAGGCTACAAGTTCTACCTGGAAGTGCTTATGAATGCAGCTGCCAGTACTCAACATAAAGAACAGTTACAGTATCTGTTCATTAATAAGCCCAATTCCATCACGATGGGCGATCTTTACCGACTTTATGATTTTAATGGGGGAGGGCGATAGCCACGTTAATGTGCGTGTCCAAAAGTCACTTTTGAACATTCTCTTCCCGCCGTCTGCTTTCAGTTCCAGGGGATCACTGCAACATAATTTCCGGAACGCAGCGGCGCATCAAATTTATCAGTAAAGGCGTCGATCATTGCTGAATAAGCAATGCTGTCTGACGGCACAGGTGCATTGCTTTGCATACTCACTTTCAGAACCTGCTTTGCTCCTTTCGCTGACGGGTATACCTCGACATCCAGCTGTCGCATATAGTGCATCTGCGACATCGTCTCAGTGCCTATTACCCCATCGACTGGCTTGTAGTCATAGTCAGTATGCAATTCGCCATGCTTGTCAGTTCTCGTTGTCTTTTTATCTACAACGTAGCCTGTCACCCCAGTAAGAAGCTGCTCGCTATACTGCATGTTCTCCTGTGAGCTGCTGATTCGGAACCTGAGCACATAATCTGGCTGGTGAGTGGAAATAATGACTCCTTTTTTTGCTAATCCATCAGCAAAACGGCCTGAAAACATTCTGGACTGAATACTTTCGTCCGGAGGGACTATCTGAAACCTTTTATTTGTAACAGGACGAGGCATTAGATCGTACGCATCTACCTGGTTTGCGAAATGATATCCGCATCCACTCAAAAGCATTGCGGTTGTGAGTATAAAGCCCTGCCTAATCATCCTTTAATCTCCAAAAAGCATTGTTTCACGAATAATTCCGATTTACCGGGCCAGTATAATCCATCGCAGGTTAATAACTAACAGGCTGAAAAGCATAAAGGTAGCTATGTCTAAAGAATTTTATTTAAAACCGATGGCCACGATTTTAATTTCTGCGGTTATTGCTACCGCTGCCTCGGCGTTAATCACGGCAACTTATTTTAAACCGAAGGTGCTCAGTGAGGAAGAAATTGGCAAAATTGCCGCTACTTACCTGGTAAAAAATCCCCATTATTTAGTGGAAGCAGGTAAGGCGCTGGAAAATCAGAACGTGAGTGCCTCAGTGGAACGAATAATTCCATATGCGCCAGCTCTGCTGGATACCAAGGAGACGCCAAACATCGGCCCTGATGACGCCGACGTCGCGGTAATCGAGTTCTTCGACTATCAGTGTATTTACTGCATGCGGGTTACACCTGTTGTTGAATCGGTAATGAATCAGAGCAAAGATGTAAAATTCTTCTTTAAAGAATTCCCGATTTTTGCCGGTTCAAAACCTGTATCTGCCATGGGGGCCGCTACGGGTCTGCACGTCTATCAGAATTTCGGTGCTGAAGCCTATCGTAAGTACCACAACAACCTGATGGCTGTGGCTCATACCTTCATGACCTCTCAACGCAAATTCGAACTCACTGACTTTAATACTGTGGTGGAAAAGTCAGGGTTTAACAGCACGTTTTCTGACAGGGAAAAAAACCGGTATGAAAACGTGATCTCCGGCAATATGCAGCTGGGCGAAGCGCTCGGGATCACCGGCACACCCGGTTTCATCATTATGAATATGAAAAAGCCGAATGCGGCGACTACCACATTTATCCCCGGGGCTATGGACGCAGCAACTTTGCAGGGCGCAATCGAAAAAGCTCGCGGGGCCTAAAGTTACTTTCACATTTGATGAGTACGGCCATGCCGGTCATGGCCGCTACGCTTTTACAACGAGTAATTCATCCCAGCGGGTCGTATATCTCGGTGATAGCATGGCCTGCTTCATACGAAAATCCTGTTGAATGCCTTCCCCCAGTAAAAACAGAGCTCCGCGCTTTTCTTTATTGAACCGGTCCATAACTTTCATCAGTGCCTGACTGCCAGGCCTGGCCGGGCGAGTATCAAACAGGCTGAGTTGCTCTGTGCCGTCAGTCATAGCGGAGAGCATTACCCCTGCTTTCGCATACGCTATCCCGGGTCTGTAAATGCGGTTCAGGATGGTCATGGCTGCATCAACCAGATCGCGGGTGTCCTGTGTAGCGGTAAGCGGCTCGATACCACAATTGCTGTAGCGGTTTTCACCTTGCGCATAATTGCTACTCTGAATGAAGACTGTGATTTGACGGGTCCACGAGCCATCCTTGCGCAGCTGCTCTGCCGCCCGGGCGGTAAAAAATGAAACTGCCTCATGTAGCTTGCCTATCTCATTAAGGCGCTGACCAAAACTTCTGGAAACGATAATCTGTTGCCTGACAGGAGGAGACTCGTGCAGCCGGAAACATGGTTCGCCATGCAGTTCCCGCCAGGTACGCTCGATTTCAACGCCAAAGCTTTTACGTAAAAAGCGAACGTCGCTATTATAAAAATCACCGGCAGTGATGATCCCGAAAGCCGACAGGCGTTCACTAATCTTTCGACCAATACCCCATATTTCTCTGGTACTGATCAGGCTCAGGAGCTTCCTGATCCTGGCCTGATCAGTCAAAACTACAACCCCGCCTGTAGCTGCCCATCGTTTGCTCGCATAGGTGCATAATTTAGCGAGGGTTTTGGTGCTTGAACAACCCACACCACAGGTAAGGGACAGATTATGAAGAAGTGTACTTCTGATCAACCGGCCGTAATCTTCATAATCTATTATCTTGTTCATGTTTTTCAATAACATGAAATTTTCATCTATGCTATATCGACTCGATTGAGGCGCGAAGCTTTCCAGCGTTTCATGGAAGCGATTTGAGTAGTCTTCATACAAAGTAAAGTTAGAGCTCCGGACTTCGATCCGGTGTTGCTGAATCAAATCCCTGCACTTAAAAATTGGGGTCCCACGCTTAATACCAACGCTTTTAGCCAGTTTATTCATTGCAATGACGGACGAATCGTTATTGCTGGCTATGATGAGCGGCTTTTTTGACAGCTTGGGATCCATCGCACACTCAAATGCCGCATAGGCTCCGTTAATATCAACGTGCATGTACATGGCTGAACTGATTCAGTGCAAAGGTGACGACGCCCCATATCTCAAGGGATTCAGGATTTACACGTATCGGCTTATAGGCTGGATTAGAAGGCATCAAAAGCAGCTCAGGATACGTGTGTAAGATCTTTACCGTAAACTCTCCATCCACCAGCGCAACGACGATAGAGCCGTGTCGTGCTGTTAAAGACCGATCCACAACCAGTATTGCTCCATCATTGATACCGGCATTGATCATACTGAGGCCCGCCGCCCTGACAAAGAAGGTTGAGGGGCGGTTGCGGACTACATATTCATGCAAATTTAATTCATTATCTTCATGCCCGGCGCACGGACTCATCACTCCACAGCTTAGTAAATCACTGAAAAAAGGTGCCATTTCGTAAGGCTTGTTGCTAATGTGCTCAAGGATAACAGACATAGCTACACTCGAATTCCTGTACTGTATGTATAAACAGTATTGCGAGTTGAAGAGAAAAGATCAAATCTCTCCGGTAACGCTATCAAGCCTGACGAAAAATTAAGCTTTATCATAAACATCAAAAACCATCTTTTACCGATAATGGCGAGCTGGCCTACGAAGAAGGTATACAAGCTAGGATGAAAGGATTCTGATGCTCCTCCCACCAAATTTTTTATCTCCTGAAGACCAGGCTGAGTACGATGCTTATATGGCAAGGTTCAGCGAGGTAAATCACTATTATGAGCATTGCACTGTCCCCGTGATTGACTGGTTTTTTAAACAAGCAACCGAGGCGCTGCATCATGGTCTATGGTTACCGGCCTGTACGAGCTTTCTGAATGGGATCGAAACATCACTCAGGGTTACGCTGAAGTTGAAATCAACTGTTAACGTTCAGCAGTCAGTTCCTGTACTGGTGGACTTAGATGGTACGTCAGTAATGAGTAACGCTTTAATGCGAAAGGCTAAGCAGGAAGGGATGCCGATAGAATTACTGTCATTTCCAGCCGAGAAGAATATGTTGGCAAAGATAGACGCTGGTAAAAAACCTGAAGCAGATATCGTCAGGCTTAGAAATAGTCTATGCCATGGCAACATTCTGGAGTTCATTATGAGTGTTAAAGTCGGTTCTCCAGATCCCATACGAATTTTTACTCCTGGTAACTGCTGTGGTTTAGCGCTTTTACTTTCGGCCTTATCGAAGAAATGGACGGTAGGCTTGCATCAATACTGGATCGACAACAATCTGACGTCCTGCTGAAACCTCATAAATCATGCCTACTAAAGTCACGTGCAAAAAAACGTTGTAGCATGATATGTTTAAAGTCAAAACAGTGGGTTCTATGTTTTGACGGCAAACATGATATAACTAATACTTCATAAGTAGATATCAATAGTCATAATGGAGTGAACTATGAAATTAAAAAATATTCTGCTGTGTGCGATGATGTCAGTCGCTTTTGGCTCCTCTGCTAATACTACACATAAAGTTGAAAACGAACCTATCCCAAACATTATTCTTGATGGTAAGGTTGATGATATTTGTAAAGATGCAAGCATCCGAACTGAACTTAATCATGATAAAGCAAAGGAACTGGTAACCACCAACCTGAAGCAGGCATTACCATTAAATACGGTACCGGATAAGTTGGATGAAGTTGCAGAAGCCTTTGTAAACCGCGACAAAGGCGCTTCAGAAACAGCAGACCATTGCCTTGTTAATGTACGTAATAAATACTGGGAAATGTATCCCTCTGAAGATAAGTAGCATTTATTATTAAAGGCTTCACTTAAGAAGCCTTTTTTAACCCTTTGCGAAACCTGCTTTAAAAGCAATGCGCTATTCATATCTAAGAATCTATTTAATTAATGAATAATAGTGGACGGATTCATTTCTAGTGAATGCCGAAGTTGGTGTTTTTTGAGTTATTAGACGGTAAGTGCAATCTGGTATGATTCACCTAACATACGAATCTGGAAGGAAAGGTATATGGGTGACCTGGTCAGCAAAAATAACATTGACCGTTTAGAGCGATTTCATTCTTTGCTGGCGGGTCAGTACTGGACGTCCACTGACAGCATCCCTGAAGAGGGTATTGTGGCAGGGGATACGCTGCTCATTACGTCTTTGCGTTACGTTGAAGATAAGCTGCACACAGTGATTCTACGCGCCCATCCCCGCGTTTACGGTCAGACTGTAGCTATTGTCACTGAAGACAGCAGCGGCAACCGTAGGGAACGTGGCAAAGAAATGCGAGAGCATCGCTTCCTGGTTAAGGATTTTCTGTCCAGTTTTGTATTTGAACCCGACCATAAGGTAATCCGGGATGCTGAACTCAGACAAGCTCAGGAAGAAGTGAATAGCCTACAGGCATCGCTTACAGCCCTCGTGAGCGATGCTCAGGGGCTCCGTGACCTTGCGATTGAGCAATTAGGTACAGATGACCGTGAAAACCCTGTGACGGGCCTTAGCGTTGCGTTAGTGCCCCCACAAGAGCAGCAGGCGGTAACCTCACTGGCGATTGGATCAGTTCAAAATGCTCTGTCCTCTGGTATTTCAGATACCCGCATTGAACAAATCAGAGAAGCGGCCTTAAAAGAAGGGCAGATCAGCACAGCCATCAGCAAAATCATCACACAACGAACGCAGGCAATCGCTAATGCCAGCAAAAGAATGCTGCCCTATTTCGAGGAAGTTGCAGCGGCAAGTCTGGCCACTACAGAAGAAGCCATGGAATATGTGAAGAAAATCCACGATGGCGTTGGCAGTCTGGAACTGTATACCGGCAAAGACGTTGAGGTAGTGAATATCGTGAAGGGTGAATCCGCTCCATCACACCTCCCGCTCCAGGTCGTTCAGGCAAAGCTGATGGTGGATGAAGAGCTGGCCGTATGGTGCGATCTCGATAGCTGGTTCGACTTCTCTGATATGGAAAAATTTCATGAAACTTTACGAACCAGCCCCGGGCTGGTGGAGCAGATTTTTCCGTCCGAACGTTCCATCGTATGTATGGCCACAACACGACGTTATATCGATTACCGCGATCCCTGGGAAAATCATGTCCGCAATGACAGGAACCGGGTTGTATTCCTTCTGGTCCGGGACGGTCAAAATATTCATCAGGTTTACTCTTCGGTAGAAAGCCATCTTGGGGCTTCGCAGCTATTCCCTTCCGCCAGCGAACAGGAAGCACATTTCCAGGGGATTGATGGCAGCACCATAAAGTTTGAGGACGTCAGTTATACCGACCGACTGAAGCAGCATGATCTTATGGCACTTCACTACCGTCGTTTCCTGATCCTTATCTGCGGCCTCGATCACCGGCTCAAACTATTTGGTGATTTCTATGATACCAATACCCCTTACAGTTTTCTGAGCCTTGAGTTCCAGGAACGGTACTTCCAATTTCTGCACGACAAAGACGGTTCTGGCCTTTTGGGTATGGCTGAGACACGGCCGTCTCTGCAAAGTTATCTTGAACAGGCAAACTCATGCCTTCAGTCCGGATCCCGGGTAATGTGCAACTGGGATTCGTTGATGAACCCAGTGACAGCACCAGGAGCAGTTCAGGAAGACAACAGCTACTCTGGCTATAAATGGCTTGGGAGAACCCATAAAAACTATGAGCCGGTTATTGCATTCCGTCAGGGAGACGATATCTGTGTCAACGCAACAGTAAACAGATACTCAACGGATCGAGATTTCAATTGTAAGGTGAATTTGTCTTTATTTAAGGAGTCCAGCAGGAATGATGCTGAACTGGGTTTCCTGTGCATGGATACCATTAAAGCGGAGGAGCTCGAATGGTACATTCACAGACGTAAATTCAGGTCTAATCACCTGTTTTACATTCGCTTCTTCAAGATGGCTTTAAATTATATTCGTGCCGAGCGTGAGGCAGAAGAACCTTACCGGCAGATGCTGAGCCAGGCTCTGGCCGATGGAAATATTGGCCAGCCTAATCTGAGATCAGAGTTGATAGATCGATGCATTGTAGCCTGGCGAGCTGATAACAGGGGGGCGACGCTGGAAGCTGCCATGAGTACAGAGAAGGGCTCCAAAGAGCTCCTGAACCAGCTCTATATGCTCGCTGATGTGGGGCTCAAACATCTTCCCGGGGTTCGTAATTTTATTAGCAGCAAAGGCTATGAGCTGGTCAGGTTATCGGTAAATGCTTCAGGGAAACTTGTTGCATATGCCGCACCAGCAAATTTTGAATGCGACAACCGGATGGAAGGGCATGCCTGGGTTCATCGAATGGTACTTGCTACATCCCGAAATGTCTTAAACGTCACTCATCAACGTTTTGCGAAAATGAAACACTTCTTACCAGCTGAAAACACCCTGTTCGAAGATGAACAGCTGGTGGCCACATGGTCGGGCAAAAAGACTGCTTTCAAAAGCTTCGAAGAGAAGCAGCGTTATTTTGATACATGCTCCCGTGGCGCTCAGGCTCTTAAGCAGTTTTTAAAGCTGAACGATCCGGTGATTTACACCAATCTGCTTGGCCAGTGGATTGAGGCCTATGAAAGTATCAATGAAACCAGTGAGTACGTACAGCAAGTAAGCCTAATGGCTCCTGTTGCGGTCAAGAGCGAAAAAGGTAAAGCCAGCCTCATCTATATTGGCACTAAAGACCTGGCCGACTGGTTTTATCAGAAAGCGCCGACACCCGAGTTGCAGGCGCTGTTCCTTGAGGAATACCTGTCCAAATTTGAAAATAAAGAGGTCAATAAAGAAAAGCTACTTTCACGCAGAAATACCGCTCTGTCTCTCAGTTTTTACACCATGGACAACGGGGAAGTACCAGATGAAATCCTCGTCACCAAATCAGTTGATAATGCCAGACGGTGGTATTCAGGAATGTTCACAAGCATGCCAACGATGTTAAATGACCAGTGGTCCTGCCATGTTGCGCATTTTTCCCGTAACGGAAAACTCTATTTGACGCCTGATCTGGTCACTGATGAAGGGGAACCTGGTTTTGATGAAATACTCGGGTATCCGCGCCCGGAGGGGCTGGTACCGGTAACCGTGTGTGAGTTTGAAATTGACCACTTTAACCGACGTGGCATTGATGCGAATGGTGATAAGGTGAATATTACACAGTGGGTCGATATTTATCAGGGTGAGCGTGAGGTTACGGAACTGCTGGGGCCTATTTCTGAAGAAGGGGTGAACATCAAAACCTACAGGATGGACACTCTTGAGCAGGCGATGAAAAACATCTCCCGGGGCTCGACGCGCCTCAGACCGTCAACGGAGAATAGCGAGTGGCAACAGCCAGCAGAAGGTGTGAGCCGCTATGTACTTCGGTCATGGTAAAACGCGGGGGCAGGTGCCATCAAAACATCAAACAAAAAGCCATTACAGGCTCAAAGACCCCTTATCGCTCAAATTTGAAAGAGATAAGGCTTTATGATGGCAACGAGGATTATCACCCATCTCGCCGGAGTAACTGGCATAAAAATTGTTTAATCTTTATGCCAGCGCTTCGGCATTTGCTGGCAAGGAGACAGTGTTGAAAGACCATATCGTACCCCCACGAAAAACTAGCGCGAGTTTATCTTATCAACTCAAACGTATTGGGCGCATGCTCCTTCTTTTACTGAGCTTGGCTTTTATAGTTTACGGATTCGTACTGGCTTTCCATCCGCCGCTAACAACCTGGCTACTTCAACCCGGTGGACACTTTGCCCCAGATGACCGATTCATACTGGTTAGTGTTAAGGTTCAGTTTACAACCGGAATAATGGGGCTAATTGTTTGGCGCTTATGGTAAAAGTGGCAAGCAATGATGGGAGAAGGATAACGTTGCTCAGCTCAATCCGGTTTACTGATTGCTTAAATAGAAGGCAGTCATGCCTACATCAGAAAGGAGAAGCATAGATGGTAGAAGCACGTTATCAAGGCAAGCCTGTTAGCAGTCTTCCTGAAGAAGCTTTTGCTGAAGGGTTATCGCGATCCGGTTTAAGCCCCGTTCTGCTACTGGCATCCCCGACCACAGTACCCGTTACCACGGATGAGCGCTGGTGGCTCGCAAAGGAAAACGTGTCAGGACATTACGGCAGGATTTTTTATGCTGCGGTGCGGGAGTTGGTCATAAGGTCGGATATCATCTCAGTAGTGAGAAGTATTGCAGATGAGAATTTCACGTCCGAACATATGGGGTACTTCGAGCGACTTACCTCTGATGAAAAAGAAGTCGTGTTTAGTGATTACCTGCGCACTCTCGCTGAAGGCGGTCTTACCTGCACTGAGAAGAATCTCGTCAAACTGACGCAAGATTTATACCCGATTGATGCAACTCCTGACAACATTAGAAAGCTATCCACGGACAGGGATGCACTGAACGAACTACACATCGATGGTATGGTACTTTTTATTACCGGCCCTGCGCTTTGATTATGGAGATAATACATGCGGTGTTATCCCTGTTAAGGGTTAAGGTAACATTCTTCTAGAATTACAGAAAAATAGAGGTCTAACATGATAGTAAATAAAAACAGGTTTATGCATAAAAACGGGAAAAGGTTTAAGTCCATCGGAAGGTATTTAAGATTTTGGCAAGCAGTAGCGTCCTCTGGTTTACCCATGGACATGGTAATACGGGAAAAACCATATCAACTTATGGTCGCTTTGATTGCTTTATATACGGCCATCCCTGTTGTTACAATAGTAATTTTATCTGGTCAGCAATCGCATAAGTTGGAACTAATTGCTGTGCATTTCAGTACAATTATCACGATGGTGTTTGTTTTGCGTCGAAAGATGGGGAAACGTTGGCTGGATTTATTTGAAGAAAAATTAGCCATTTATAAACCTAATGATAAACTCGCGCTTAGCGAATTACACGAAAGCATACGTGAGAAAAATGGGCTAGACTTGCAGGATTTACAAGATTGGTACTGGAAAGAGAAGATGACATATGAGTATCACAAAGAACGTAAAACAACTATAAGCTATCAAAAATTCAAGTAGCGTTTTAAAATGACAGGGGAGGGCTATTGTGATTTATTAAGTCGGCAAGGTTATTAGGTAGGGGTGTTCAATATGATAAATTCTTCGAGTGAGGTTATTTCAAGAGTTGTTCTGGGCCTTTGAGATAGCTAATTATCATTACAGACTTTATCGAAAGGTATGAATTATGAACATTACCGACAAAGAACTTAGCTCAAATACAGTGAGACAGTATGGATGGAACTTAGGAGAGTTCAATCACTCAACGCCTTTTACATCTCATTTTATTTATATCACCGACTATCATAAAGATAATACATGGATGATTTCACTTTCGCAGGAGGATTTTAATACAACCAAAATTTTAACATCGTTAAGTCTAGGGAAGGTGCGAACAAGTTCCTGATATGAGATCATCATATTCATCCGGAGCGCATCCCAGAGGGACATCATGAGCCATCAACTCACCTTCGCCGATAGTGAATTCAGCACTAAGCGCCGTCAGACCCGAAAAGAGATTTTCCTCTCCCGCATGGAGCAGATTCTGCCATGGCAGAATATGACCGCTGTCATCGAGCCGTTTTATCCCAAGGCGGGCAATGGCCGACGGCCCTATCCGCTGGAGACCATGCTGCGTATTCACTGCATGCAGCATTGGTACAACCTGAGCGACGGTGCCATGGAAGATGCCCTGTACGAAATCGCCTCCATGCGCCTGTTTGCCCGATTATCCCTGGATAGCGCCCTGCCGGATCGCACCACCATCATGAATTTCCGCCACCTGCTCGAGCAGCATCAACTGGCCCGTCAATTGTTCAAGACCATCAATTGCTGGCTGGCCGAAGCAGGCGTCATGATGACCCAAGGCACTTTGGTGGATGCCACCATCATTGAGGCACCCAGCTCTACCAAGAACAAAGAGCAGCAACGCGATCCGGAGATGCATCAGACCAAGAAAGGCAATCAGTGGCACTTTGGCATGAAGGCCCACATTGGTGTCGATGCCAAGAGTGGCCTGACCCACAGCCTGGTCACCACCGCGGCCAACGAGCATGACCTCAATCAGCTGGGTAATCTGCTTCATGGAGAGGAGCAATTTGTCTCAGCCGATGCCGGCTACCAAGGAGCGCCACAGCGCGAGGAGCTGGCCGAGGTGGATGTGGACTGGCTGATCGCCGAGCGTCCCGGCAAGGTAAAAACCTTGAAGCAGCATCCGCGCAAGAACAAAACGGCCATCAACATCGAATACATGAAAGCCAGCATCCGTGCCAGGGTGGAGCACCCGTTTCGCATCATCAAGCGGCAGTTCGGCTTCGTGAAAGCCAGATACAAGGGGCTGCTGAAAAACGATAACCAACTGGCGATGTTATTCACCCTGGCCAACCTGTTTCGGGTGGACCAAATGATACGTCAGTGGGAGAGATCTCAGTAAAAACCGGAAATAACGCCAGAAATGGTGGAAAAAATAGCCTAAATAGGCTGATTCGATGTGTTTGCGGGAAAAAAATCGGCCCAGATCCGCGAAATTTTAATCAGCGAGTCAGCTTGGGAAGAAATGGGCTTTGTTGAATAAATCAGATTTCGGGTAAGTCTCCCCCGTAGCGGGTTGTGTTTTCAGGCAATACGCACGCTTTCAGGCATACCTGCTTTCGTCATTTTGTTCAGCGCTCGTACCAGGGCCATAGCCTCCGCAACCTGACCATCGTAGTCACGCAGCGTCAGTGAACCCCCGAACAGCTGTTTTACCCGGTACATCGCCGTTTCCGCTATCGAGCGACGGTTGTAATCTGTTGTCCATTTCCACCGCGCATTACTCCCGGTCATTCGCTGATTAGCCACTGCACGGTTACGGTCTGCATATTCACCGGGCCAGTAACCCGCACCTTTTCGGGGAGGGATAAGCGCGCTGATTTTCTTACGCCGCAGTTCATCGTGACAGAGCCGGGTGTCGTAAGCGCCGTCTGCCGATGCTGCCCTGATTTTTCTGTGAGTCTGCCGGATAAGACCCGGGAAGGCTTCTGAGTCCGTCACATTGTTCAGCGACAGGTCAGCGCAGATGATTTCATGTGTTTTACTGTCAACGGCGAGATGCAGCTTACGCCAGATACGGCGGCGTTCCTGGCCATGCTTTTTGACTTTCCACTCGCCTTCACCGAAGACCTTCAGCCCGGTGGAATCAATTACCAGGTGTGCGATTTCACCCCGGGTGGGCGTTTTGAAACTGACGTTAACCGACTTTGCCCGCCTGCTGACACAGCTGTAATCCGGGCAGCGTAGCGGAACGTTCATCAGAGAAAAAATGGAATCAATAAAGCCCTGCGCAGCGCGCAGGGTCAGCCTGAATACGCGTTTAATGACCAGCACAGTCGTGATGGCAAGGTCAGAATAGCGCTGAGGTCTGCCTCGTGAAGAAGGTGTTGCTGACTCATACCAGGCCTGAATAGCTTCATCATCCAGCCAGAAAGTTATGGAGCCACGGTTGATGAGGGCTTTATTGTAGGTGGGCCAGTTGGTGATTTTGAACTTTTGCTTTGCCACGGAACGGTCTGCGTTGTCGGGAAGATACGTGATCTGATCCTTCAACTCAGCAAAAGTTCGATTTATTCAACAAAGCCTCCATTTTGATAAAAAGCAGTCAAACCATCAGAACCAACTATTCCTTTATAATAGTAGGTTGAGTCGGGGGAAGCATACGTATTTGAAAGCGTATTATACATTCCCGATAGAACCCAAACAGACTCACCTGGAGCTAGAACATTATCACATACTGGAAGCTTCCAATTAGGTGGGGCTTTGACAATAGTATTTTTTTCTACTTTTAAAAGAGCGAGGTCCCGGTTCTTAGGATCATCAATATTGATAACTGTTGCTGGTTGGCTCCCATTCCTTGTTATTATACTTAGACTATAATCCTTGCTTGCATCAAGCCATAAATGTGAAGCTGTAAGAATATGTTGTTCATCGATCCAAGTACCTGAGCCGGAGATTGTCTTATTTCCAGACTTGATTTGAATTTTTACAGCTGAGTCCGAAAGCTCAAAATCATTGTGGTGCATACTTTGTTTATGAGGATTATCGGTGGAACAAGCAGAAATCAGTAAGGCTGAAAGAGCTAAAACCTTTCTATACATAGTCAGTTTCCTTCGAATAAGGCGAGTTTGGTTTCTAGAATATTTTATCCAGCGAGGAATTCTTCTAACGTGCTATCTTGGTACTGGGGATATATCTGCTTCATCATGCCAAAAGCAGCAACCGCTACGCTTTCTAAGTCGGAATAGAATTTAGGCTCCGTATTAAGATCATCACCATTCTTCAGAACGCCCTCGAAGCAGCTATAATCATTTCCGAACTCTTGAACAATAATCCAGCGCCCATCACGGAAACCTACGAGCATAACCGCTGAATTAGGATAGTCGCCAGCAGGCGTTAGCCAATCAAAGTGATAGTGCTTTATCGTATCATATTTCAGATGTACATTCATTATTCCTCCGTTGGCGATTACATTATTTGAGTTTTTTCATGGACTCTAAAGAAGCGAGGTAGGAATTATAGCGATCACCAAATTTTTCTTTCGCACGCTTAACGCGCATTTTCTCCGCGAGCTCAGTCTTGTTTTCTGCCTGGTAGGTCCTATTATTTTGCGTCTTTACTTCGGCCCCTGGGCCTGCTGCGTACGTTTTGTTTTTCTCGCTAATACACGCTCGGCATTTACTCTTGAGGCCAAACTTGCCCTTGAGCTCTTTTCCAAACTGTTCAAAGGGTTTAACTTGCTGACATGATTTGCATTTTTTAAAGCCCGGGGGGAGGTAGGTGTCAGCCATGAGCTGCTCCAGTAGGTATTGATTATAGGTGATTTTAACTTAAAGACGACGTCACTTTCAAATAAATCGACTACTTAACGCTGATCTTACATAATCATGATTATGCGCACTAACATGTGTAATGGCTCAATAGTAATGTCCGCCTGTGGCTCAATTCAGATGTCCGCGCTATGGTAAGCTTCACTGGTCCGTTTAAACTACCGGGAGGCATATCATGAGCGCAGAAAGCTCAGGAGTGTTTACTTTGAAAGAGATCAACCGGATCAAGATTATACAGGACGTCATTGAACGTCGCATCACAACGCGCCGTGCGGCCGAGCACCTCGGTATCAGCGACAGGCAATGCCGCAGACTTCTTGCCCGTTACCGTGAAGGCGGACCGCTTGGTATGGCCAGCAGACGATGTGGCATGCGTGGTAACCGCCAGTTGCCACCCGGGCTCGCAGATCAGGCTCTGGAACTGATCAAGACGCGTTATGCTGATTTCGGTCCGACTCTGGCGCGTGAAAAGCTCGAAGAACTCCACGGACTGTTTCTTGGCAAAGAAACTGTCCGGCGCATCATGGTGCGGGCTGGCTTATGGGTTCCCCGTAAACAACGTGCCGCAAGGATCCCTCAACCACGGTACCGGCGTCCGTGTACTGGTGAGCTGATACAAATAGATGGCTGTGATCACGACTGGTTTGAAGGCCGTGGCCCGGCCTGCACCGCGCTGGTCTATGTTGATGATGCAACCAGCAAACTGATGGAACTGTTGTTTGTTAAATCGGAGTCCACGTTTTCTTACTTCGAAGCCACGCGGCGCTATATCGATAAGCATGGTAAACCGCTGGCACTGTACAGCGATAAAGCCGGTGTTTTTCGTGTTAACAATAAACACGCCACAGGCGGAGACGGGCATACTCAGTTTGGGCGAGCCATGCATGAACTGAACATCCAGACTATCTGTGCAGAAACCAGTCCCGCCAAAGGGCGTGTAGAACGAGCTCACCTCACTTTACAGGATCGTCTGGTCAAAGAGCTGCGGTTACAGGGCATTTGTTCAATGGAGGCTGCAAATGACTTCGCTGAGGCCTATATGGCTGACTATAACCGCCGTTTTGGCAAAGTACCGCGACATGATTTTGACGTACACCGTGCTGTAGAACATGATGAGGACCTGGGGCTTATTTTCACTGTTCGTGAAAAACGTAAAGTCTCAAAATCGTTGACGATACAATATGATAAAATGTTGTACCTGATTGAAGACAGCGAACTGAGTCGCCGTGCAATAGGTAAATATATCGATGTGTATCACTATCCTGATGGCAGAAAAGAGCTGCGCCTGAACGGTACGCTACTTCCCTACTCTACCTACGACCGACTGTCAGAAATCGACCAGGGCGCGATTGTCGATAACAAGCGTCTTGGCCGAACCCTGGAGTTTATCAGTCTGGTGCAGAGCAAGCGGGATAACACGCGCTCTCAGTCAATTCCCGCTGGAGATGGCCCTTCCCGACGACGGCCAAAGCAGGAAGGGAAGAAATCCCAGCGCTCACTGGATAATGATGACATGCTCGAAGCACTCAAACAGCTTCAGTCACGTTCAGAGGACATTTTTGGTAAAAGAGCCCGCTGATGGTACTCACTGGCCGGACAGTGGTTGCTCACCAGTTGATATTGTCCGGCCAGACCCATGATGTATTATTCATTTCGTTCAGCATCTTTATGTCCTGCTTTTCACGGGCATACTTACCCCATAATGAATGAAAAGAACGAACAATACTGATTAACTGCTTTTTTCTTTGCTCCGGAGATAGGCTGATAAAATAGCAGCACCTGCTGTCAATATTATCCTCAATGAAATTAAAATCAGAGTCTGATGCATATTTTACTGTTAGCATAATATCATTCGACGTTGTTCTCTCAGACTCTGTTAATGCTGATTCTATCAGGTATTCAAAGGCATACATGACAGACAGCTGGTTTTTGTCTGTCTGAATATAACCCATTGAGTTTCTGAGTATTGAGGACTGTACCAGGACCAGAGGCCATAAAAGCTCAACACCATAAAGCTTATATGTATCATGTTGATCATACTGATGTTGCTCAACACGACGATTACCTTCCCGTGCTTTACGAATATCATAGGCAAGGGATAACATAAATCCGTCTTTAACTTTAATCAGTGGGCTTTCATCCACGATGTAATGAATGAGTTCATGTAATTCATTCAGGGCTTCTGAATCTCCCCACAGTATAAAACCTGCATTGTTCGGCGTTAACTCGTATCGAAGCATGGGCTCAATCATCCTGTTGTTTCAGTCGGAGGAAAGTCTATCAGTAAAGAGAATGAGAGATCAAAGTGGTCATTTTAATTGAGCTGGATAACGGACATTTCAATTGAGCCTTGACAAACATGTGTAGTAGCAAAGTTGTAATGTCCGATAATGGCTAAGTTAAGATGTCCGGCGTGTATAATCAAGTAAGGATTACCATGACGGCTCTCGCAGCGGAGTTTTTCACTTTGGATGAAGTTAACAGACTCAAGATCATTCAGGACGTCATCGACCGGCGTCTGACAACACAGATGGCAGCTCAGCAGCTTGGTATCTCCGACCGTCAGTGCCGCCGTCTGCTTGCGCGTTATCGTGAAGATGGTCCGCTTGGCATGACCAGCCGCCGTCGTGGTAAATCCAGCAACAATCAGCTGCCTCTGGGACTGGCCGCATACGCGCTGAATATTATTCGCGAGCGCTACAACGATTTCGGTCCGACACTGGCCTGTGAAAAGCTGTCTGAGGTTCACGGTGTTCATCTTTCTAAAGAAACCGTCCGTAAACTGATGACTCAGGCCAGTCTTTGGGTCCCACGTAAGCAACGTGCGCCAAAAATTCAGCAGCCGCGTTTCCGCCGTGCCTGTGCCGGTGAACTCATACAAATCGACGGCTGCGACCACCACTGGTTTGAAAACCGGGGACCTAAGTGTACGGCGCTGGTTTACGTTGATGACGCAACCAGTCGTTTAATGCAGCTTCTTTTCGTGAAATCTGAGTCTACTTTCACCTATTTTGAAGCGACCCGGGGCTATATTGAAAAACATGGCAAGCCGCTGGCACTGTACAGCGACAAAGCCAGTGTATTCAGGATCAACAATAAAAACGCAACCGGCGGCGACGGCGATACCCAGTTTGGCCGTGCGATGCATGAACTGAACATTCAGACCATTTGTGCAGAAACCAGTGCTGCCAAAGGCCGCGTTGAACGGGCGCACCTAACGCTTCAGGACCGCCTGGTCAAGGAGCTCAGGCTCCAGGGTATCAGTTCCATGGAAGCTGCGAACGCATTTGCCGAAGAGTTCATGAACGATTACAACCGTCGTTTCGCAAAAGCGCCTCGCCAGGCGTTTGATGTTCATCGGGAACTGGATGTCGATGATGATCTTGATATGGTATTTAACTGGCGTGAAGCTCGTAAAGTGTCGAAATCACTCACAGTGCAGTACGACAAAGTCCTTTATCTGATTGAAGACAGCGAATTCAGTCGTCGGGCGATTGGTAAATACATCGATGTCTGGCATTACCCGGATGGACATAAAGAGCTCCGGCTTAATGGCGTGTCACTTCCCTACTCCACCTATGACAAGCTTTCTGAAATCGATCAGGGGGCCATTGTGGACAACAAACGTCTGGGGCGGGCCCTGGAAATGGCGCAGCTGGTCCAGGCCGAGCGGGATAATAACCGGTCGCAGTCCGTTCCATCCGGCGACGGTCCTTCACGCAGGCGTAAAGCCCCCACAACGAAGAAATCTCAGCGCTCCCTTGATCAGGACGATATGTTCAATGCCCTGGTGAAACTTCAGTCACGCTCTGAAGAGATATTTGGAAAGAAACCGATTTAAAGCCCGGTAATCCATCCGGGCATGCCTGGCTGTCAGATTTTGGCCTGATTGACCCGTGCCGCGAGCTCCTGATGACTCTCTTTCCTTTCGCTGTAGCGGTCGGACAGGTAGGCTGTGTGCCCTTTCAGGAGTAACGTCATTTTGAACAACTCTTCGGTAACGTCGACAATCCTGTCATACCAGGGTGAGGGTTTCATGCGCCCTTCATCATCAAATTCCTGCCATGCCTTTGGCACTGACGACTGATTGGGGATGGTGAACATCCGCATCCAGCGGCCAAGTATCCGCATCTGATTGACCGTGTTAAACGACTGTGAACCACCACAAACCTGCATGACGGCCAGCGTTTTACCCTGGGAAGGACGAACAGCACCTTCACTCAGGGGTATCCAGTCAATCTGGGCCTTCAT
Source organism: Leclercia adecarboxylata (assembly GCF_006171285.1). Taxonomy (NCBI): domain Bacteria; kingdom Pseudomonadati; phylum Pseudomonadota; class Gammaproteobacteria; order Enterobacterales; family Enterobacteriaceae; genus Leclercia; species Leclercia adecarboxylata. The sequence goes on from NZ_CP040888.1 coordinate 222,953, forward strand.
CACCGAGCTCATGGCGCCATGTCTTTCCGGAGAACTCCAGACCATTCCGTCACACCACCTGACCAGCTCGCGGAGTTCAAGCACTTTGGGGTGACTTTCGGGCGCATCATCGGGTAACGGCAGACCGGATGGGTTAAATATTTTCACCTCAGCCCCCATCTTTGCCAGCAACCGCCCGGCCTCTTCCGCTGCAAAACGACTGTAGGACCGCTCTCGTACTGAACCGTACAGGATGAGAATTCGCGGCATGGTTTCGTTGTTGCCCGTAAGTTTGCTGGCAAGCGCATCATCAAAATAAGCCGGTTCGATTGCTGGTAAGTCGGTCATAAAAAATCTCCATTTCATAAGCTATGCTTTAAAAGTTATCACATATGAAATACCATATGTATTGTTATTTTTTTACGAGGTTAAGCATGCTACAGCCTGTTCAGCTTTTTAAACTGCTCGCCGACGAGACCCGTTCAACTATCGTGATGCTTCTCAGGGAGTCCGGTGAAATGTGCGTCTGTGACATCTGTGCGGCAACCGCAGAGTCTCAGCCAAAAATTTCTCGCCATATGGCCCTTTTACGTGAAGCCGAGCTGGTCATCGACCGTCGCGAAGGAAAATGGGTGCATTACCGACTGTCGCCACACATGCCAGCATGGGCTGCGGGTATTATTGATACAGCCTGGAACTGTGAACGAGAAAACATACGCAACAAGCTCAGTAGCGTGGCATCTGTCTCCTGCTGATGGCGATATATATATCCGAATAAACAAATGTGAATGGAGTTTCTGATGTTACTGGCTGGTGCTATCTTTTTATTCACGCTCGTCCTGGTTATCTGGCAACCCAGAGGGCTGGGGATTGGCTGGAGTGCCTCACTGGGCGCAATTCTGGCATTGCTGACTGGCGTCGTTCATCTGGGGGATATTCCGGTGGTCTGGCAGATAGTGTGGAATGCGACCGCCACCTTTATCGCCGTGATCATCATCAGTCTTCTGCTCGACGAATCCGGCTTCTTTGAATGGGCCGCGCTGCACGTTGCCCGTTGGGGGAATGGCCGGGGGCGGCTGCTCTTCACCTGGATCGTCCTGCTTGGTGCGATGGTTGCGGCACTGTTTGCCAACGACGGTGCGGCACTGATCCTGACACCTATCGTTATCGCGATGCTGCTGGCGCTGGGATTCAGCCGGGGGGCAACCTTAGCGTTTATCATGGCCGCAGGGTTTATCGCTGACACGGCAAGCCTGCCACTGATTGTCTCAAACCTGGTGAATATCGTCTCGGCGGATTTCTTTAAGCTTGGTTTCTCAGAATATGCCGCCGTGATGGTCCCGGTTAACCTGGCCGCGATTGCGGCTACGCTGGTGATGCTGCATCTGTTTTTCCGTAAGGACATTCCCGCCGTTTACGACGTTTCTCTGTTGAAAGAACCGAAAGACGCTATACGTGATATGAATACCTTTAAAACCGGCTGGCTGGTTCTGGTGTTGCTTCTGGTGGGATTCTTCGGACTGGAGCCGCTGGGCGTACCGGTCAGTTTGGTCGCAGCCGCTGGTGCATTGCTTCTGTTTGCTGTTGCGAAAAAAGGGCATGCCATTAACACCGGTAAGGTGCTGCGTGGTGCGCCCTGGCAAATCGTTATCTTCTCGCTGGGGATGTACCTGGTGGTCTACGGCTTACGAAATGCCGGTCTGACCCACTATCTCTCTTCCTTGCTGAATCAGCTGGCAGAGCAGGGATTGTGGGCGGCAACGCTGGGTACGGGCTTCCTGACGGCCTTCCTGTCATCAGTGATGAACAATATGCCGACCGTGCTGGTCGGGGCGCTGTCGATTGATGGCAGCACAGCGACCGGTGTTATCAAAGAAGCGATGATTTACGCCAACGTCATCGGCAGCGACCTGGGGCCAAAAATTACCCCTATCGGCAGTCTGGCAACGTTACTGTGGCTGCACGTTCTGTCGCAGAAAAATATCAAAATTACCTGGGGATATTACTTCCGGGTGGGCATTGTCATGACAATCCCCGTGCTGTTTGTCACGCTTGCAGCACTGGCGCTTCGTCTGTCTTTCACTTTGTAATGAGATACTGATATGAGCAACATTACCATTTATCACAACCCGGCCTGCGGCACGTCACGCAATACCCTTGAAATGATCCGCAACAGCGGTACAGAGCCGACCGTTATTCATTATCTTGAAACCCCACCATCACGAGCTGAGCTGGTAAAACTCATTGCGGATATGGGGATCACGGTACGAGCGCTGCTGCGTAAGAATGTCGAACCTTTTGAAGCGTTAGGGCTGGCGGAAGACCGCTTTACTGACGAGCAGTTAATCGATTTTATGTTGCAGCACCCTGTTCTGATCAATCGCCCTATCGTGGTAACGCCGCTGGGTACCCGGCTATGTCGCCCTTCTGAAGTCGTGCTGGATATTCTTCCCGATGCGCAGAAAAGCGCGTTCACGAAAGAGGACGGTGAGAAGGTAGTTGATGAAAAAGGTAACCGGCTGAACTAAACGTGTTCTTGTGACGAAGGGCGAGAGAACTCGCCCTTTTTTATTTAAGATAATCAGTGCTAACGGAGGATAAGAAGCGGTTGTTGCGTCTTTTGCAGCATTTCGGAGGTATGACTACCGATAAAGAACTGCCGCAACCTGGAATGACCGTAGGCCCCCATCACTATCAGATCGACAGCATTTTCCTCGGCGTAACGAATAAGCGCGTCCCCGACTGATTGCCCGGTAAGATGTGTTGTGCTGTTTTCTATATCCGCGTCACGTAAAATTTGCTGTGCGGTCAGCAGCTCTTCCTTCTTACCGTTTACCATGACAAGGTGGCACTCCAGCCCCCTGAGTAAGGGACTCATCGTCAGACGTTCCAGGTTACTCCTGCTTTCTTCACTGCCATCATAAGCCAGCATGACTCTGGAAGGCACTGAGTAGTTCTCCGGAACAACCAGTAGGGGTTTCTTTTGCAGACGAATAACGCTTTCCAGATGAGAGCCTACCGGATGCTGGCTACCCCGACGCCCCAGCACCATGAGACGAAGGTCGCTCAGCTCTGCCAGAACTTCATCCGGTGTACCGTGTTTTTGCATCAAAAGCACATCCGGGCTTCCCTGTTTTTGAAGCAGTTCAGCACAACTTTCCAGTATTGCTTTCCCCTGGGCCATCAGCAGGCGATTACGTTGCCCTTCAATTTCTACCAGCTCATCGGTCAGCAATTGCTGACTGTCTATGCCGAGAGTGCCGGTCAGGTCTGACACTACCGGGGTGCTGTCTTTTTCGATAACGTGCAACAGTGCTAGCTGTGATTGCAAAGTGCGGGCTGCCCACGCCGCATATTCACACACTGACCGCGTTGAAAGTGAACCGTCCACACAGGCTGTAACAGTATTATTCATAGTTTTCCCTCCAGTCTGTTAATGACCGCCCATCAGTTTTTCGACTTCTTCAGGTTTATCGTGAACACCAAACCGGTCAACGATGGTGCGGGTGGCTTCATTCATCCCACGTACTTCAACCCCGGCGCCCTCTCTGCGGAACTTAATGACCACCTTATCCAGGGCGCTGACGGACGTGATGTCCCAGAAATGGGCATGTGAAACGTCTATCACCACATTCTCAATCGCTTCACGGAAATCAAAGTGGCTCGTAAAGCGGTCTGCTGAAGCAAAGAATACCTGGCCGGTGACGGTATACGTCCGGCTCGTCCCCTCCAGAACTGAGGTTACACGCATGAACCGGGATACTTTAGTGGCAAAGTTGAGCGAAGCAATCAGTACACCGGTCAGCACACCGAAGGCCAGATTATGTGTTGCCACCACAACCGCGACGGTGGCAAGCATGACCACGCTGGTTGAAAGGGGGTGTGTCCGCAGGTTGGCAATGGAGCGCCAGGAGAATGTCCCGATGGAAACCATAATCATCACCGCGACCAGCGCTGCCATCGGGATTTGGGAGACCCAGTCGCGCAGGAACACAATCAGGCAAAGCAGCACCACGCCCGCCGTGAGGGTTGAAAGTCGTCCGCGTCCACCGGATTTTACGTTGATAACAGATTGCCCAATCATCGCGCAGCCTGCCATTCCTCCGATAAAGGATGTGCAGATGTTCGCGATGCCCTGAGCTTTGCACTCCCTGTTTTTGTCGCTTGGCGTGTCGGTCATGTCATCCACGATAGTGGCGGTCATCATCGACTCAAGCAGGCCAACCACCGCAAGCCCCGCAGAATATGGCAGGATGATGAGCAGCGTCTGAAGATTTAAAGGCACGTCCGGGAGCAGGAAGACCGGCAGACTGTCGGGAAGTTTCCCCATATCCCCGACGGTTCGCACATCCAGATGCAGCCACATGGCAATCCCAGTCAGCACCACGATGCACACAAGCGGTGAAGGAATGGTTTTGTTGATATAAGGGAAGAGATAGATGATCCCCAGCCCTGCCGCAGTCATGGCATAAACATGCCATGTCACATTGGTCAGCTCAGGCAACTGGGCCATAAAAATCAGTATTGCCAGTGCATTAACAAACCCCGTGACCACTGAGCGTGAAACAAAACGCATCAGCCCGCCAAGCTTCAGATATCCGGCTATCAGCTGGAATACCCCGGTCAGTATGGAGGCAGCCAGTAAATACTGTAAGCCATGATCTTTCACCAGCGTCACCATCAGGAGAGCCATTGCACCGGTGGAGGACGAAATCATCGCCGGACGTCCGCCAAAGAAGGCCATAACGAGAGGAATACAGAACGCCGAGTAGAGGCCCACCTGGGGATCAACACCGGCGATAATGGAAAAGGCGATCGCTTCTGGAATGAGTGCGAGCGCGACAACAATACCGGCCAGAACGTCACCACGGACGTTACCCAGCCAGTCCTTACGCGTCGAGGACAGCAACATAGTAATTTCTCAGTTTTTAGATACAGTCAGCCCTGGAGGGCTACATTTTTACGTACGGTAAAGCACATCCGCAGACGGGATGTTATTGAGTGCGTGCTGAGGCTTGCTCAGTACGACAGAGGAAGGAAAAACTCAGGGTGGCGTAATACGCATAGCGGTTGTCAGATTCTCCATAGCGGATGTGTATATATTGTCGGCTCTGTTGTCAGGAAGAACTTACAGAACACGTCGCGTTTGAACATGAAACACTTCAAAGCAGCCCAATACTACAAATAAAGCGAATACGGGGTCAACCCAACAAGGTACTCAAACGAAGAGGTTAAGATGCGATTTTTATCCAGGAATTCAATATTATCAAAGGACATTTGAACTTTGCCCCACCCCGGACATCTCTACTTAGCTTTGACAAACATGTGTAACAGCAAAGTTGTAATGTCCGCCTTGGGCTAAGTTAAGATGTCCGGCGTGTATAATCAAGTAAGGATTACCATGACGGCTCTCGCAGCGGAGTTTTTCACTTTGGATGAAGTTAACCGACTCAAGATTATTCAGGAAGTCATCGACCGGCGTCTGACAACACAGGTGGCAGCTCAGCGGCTTGGGATATCCGACCGTCAGTGCCGCCGTCTTCTTGCTCGTTATCGTGAAGATGGTCCACTTGGAATGACCAGCCGTCGCCGTGGTAAAGCAAGCAACCATCAGTTGCCTCAGGGACTGGCTGCTTACGCGCTCAATATTATTCGAGAACGCTATAACGATTTCGGCCCGACGCTGGCCTGTGAAAAGCTGTCTGAGATTCATGGCGTACATCTTTCCAAAGAAACTGTGCGTAAGCTGATGACTCAGGCCAGTCTGTGGGTCCCACGTAAGCAACGTGCGCCAAAAATTCAGCAGCCTCGTTACCGTCGTGCCTGTGCCGGTGAACTCATACAAATCGACGGCTGTGATCATCACTGGTTTGAAAACCGGGGACCTAAGTGTACGGCACTGGTTTACGTAGACGATGCAACCAGTCGCTTAATGCAGCTTCGTTTCGTGAAATCTGAGTCTACTTTCACCTACTTTGAAGCGACACGTGGTTATATCGAAAAACATGGTAAACCGCTGGCACTGTACAGCGACAAAGCCAGTGTATTCAGGATCAACAATAAAAATGCAACCGGCGGCGACGGCGATACCCAGTTTGGCCGTGCGATGCACGAACTGAACATTCAGACCATCTGTGCAGAAACCAGCGCAGCAAAAGGTCGTGTTGAGCGGGCGCATCAGACCCTTCAGGACAGACTGGTCAAGGAACTCAGGCTTCAGGACATCAGCACCATGGAAGCTGCAAACGCATTTGCCGAAGAGTTCATGAACGATTACAACCGACGTTTCTCAAAAGCGCCTCGCCAGGAGTTCGATGTTCACCGGGAACTGGATGTCGATGATGATCTTGATATGGTGTTTACTTGGCGTGAAGCCCGCCGCGTGTCGAAATCACTCACGGTGCAGTACGACAAAGTGCTTTATCTCATTGAAGACAGCGAATTCAGTCGTCGGGCAATTGGTAAATATATTGATGTTTGGCATTACCCTGACGGACATAAAGAGCTCCGGCTTAATGGCATATCACTTCCCTACTCTACCTATGACAAACTATCTGAAATCGATCAGGGTGCCATTGTGGACAATAAACGTCTTGGCCGTGCGCTGGAAATGGCGCAACTGGTGCAGGCCGAACGGGATAATAACCGGTCACAATCAGTGCCATCCGGTGACGGCCCTTCACGCAGGCGCAAAGCCCCCACGACGAAAAAATCCCAGCGTTCTTTGGATCAGGACGATATGTTCAATGCGCTTGTAAAACTTCAGTCACGATCTGAAGAAATATTTGGTAAGAAACAGATATGAAAACCCGGAGGATAACTCCGGGTATATTAACTATCGGGGTAAAATTTTCAAGTTCTCTTCAAAATAATCATCATAAATAGCCTCATTATTCTTCCGCATGAATCTGTGGAGACAATTGGGCACAGGATTCGAGGTCGATCGATGGGCATAAACCTCATCCTGAATCGATCTTAAATCATGAGATAAGATGTCATCGTTTATAATGCCACTTATCTTTATATTCTGTATTTTTTTCTCAATAAAATCTTTAACACGCATAATTCGATTAATAGATTTGTTGTTTTCAACGTATAACATTATCACATGTCTAAAAAACGGGAGCATGAAAACAATATAAAACAAAAAATCTTCCAGCGAGGATTTAGACCATAAACCATATGCAAGAAGTACCAAAAAGGAAAGTAACATAGTGATAAAATATATTTTACTCATTACATCGCGCTGTGCCTTATCCCAGCCAAAATTTTTCGCATGACATAATAATGCCAATATGTTTTCATTAGCATGATAATCTTTATTTAGATACCAGTTAATAAACTCATCATTTTTGTTTCTTTTTTTGTAATACCTTGAAGCCTTAAAGACATTTTCTCTGCCAACCGGCTTCCCTACTTTTAATTCACTCCATGGAATGTGTAAGACATCACAGTCAAACATTTCCTGAATTGTGGCTGCACATTTTTTCATTGAGGAAATCATTGTGGAAAAAATAATTGTGATGACCAACACGATTATACCGTAATAACCGAGATAAGGAGCTATAGTCAAATGAGGGAATAGCCCCATTTTCTTTATCACTGTAGTAAATATTACAATAGCGACAGATATTACGACACTAAGAAAAAACACTACCCAGTTAACAAATTTAACCTGTGAGTAAGTCCGCCTCATTGCCATTAGTAACTCAATGTTTTTACTATCATTTTGGCGCAAAAATATTTGACTCATTTTTCATCCGTATGATGGGAAGTTGACACCAAAAACATCCTGCCATTTGTTAATGGACGCTCTGTGGTTATTTTGACTTTCGTAATTACGGGCTTCCGTTGCTTTTCCTTGGTCAAGATAACAGCGGATAGATATCTTTAATTTATCATCATAACTAAGGTTGTTTATGTTTCCTTGTATGCCTTTGTGATCGTATACCGGACTAAATATAGCAGAGGCTAAGTAACCTAAAACATTGACAATCTCTAAATCGACCCATTGATAACATTCTGATCGACCGTTGAAGTAGTTAAGTAGCATTGTCTCTAACAAGTAACTACTCATTGAAGGCATGGTGGGACGTTTTTGCCAATATTTTATTACACGAATGACATTTAACATGTTTCCTGAGAGTTTAACATTAAGATCAGTAACTTTTTGCTTGTCAATTCGTGGATCTGTCTTCTTCCAATGACCATTCCCATCTGGTATTAAATAATATGTCTTGCCAAATGAATCTGGAGTAGTAATGAATGCAGGAACTATATCAAAATTCCAGTCATAGGATTTTAGCTTCAGAGTAGCTGCTTCCTGATTTCTTTTTACATCAGCCTTATCATACTGCGGAATTTGATTTAGGCTTGAGATAAAACTGTTTATTATTTTTCTAGAGTTAATAAAATTTGTGCCATCATGCTTATAGTATTTTAAACGAACGGTTCCTTCACGCGCAGTGATTATTATTTTTCCATCACTCTCGCTGTATACACAATCATCACCATCGAGACCAAACATAAGATCTATATCATCTAAAGGGCGAATTTTTGTGCGTCTAGCAAAGGAACCAAAACCTGTATGTATATCAGGGTATATTATGGGGAAATAAACATCATTATTTGGAAAAGTGTTCATTCTGCCCAATAACCAATCTCTACTGGCTCTGGCTCGATCAGTCTGAGAGCTATCTAGATTTACAATATTGCGCTGAAACTCGTTAAACGCAGCAGTCACCGTAAGAGCCATAGCATCCCTCTTCTAACAGCTAAAAGCTAATTTTACCATTAGGTTATAGGCTGTCTCCACATGAATTTACTTCTGCAATCTACTGAGTATTGGAGGACATTTGAACTTTGCCCTGCCCCGGACATCTTAACTTAGCCTTGACAAACATGTGTTAGGACCATTTAGTAATGTCACTTTTTATCCAGATAGAAACGTCACCTTAGAGTAAGCTAAACTGAATGCAATTCTAAGGGACTCAACGGATGTTGGTCACCATGTCAGATAAAGAGATCCACCGTTTGCCGGTAATACAGGCAGTTTGCGAAAAGCGTCTACGGCGTCGCGATGCAGCTTCACAGCTTGGCATCTCGGAACGTCAGGCGCAACGGCTTATCAATCGTTACCGGGTTTCTGGTGCTGAAGGACTTGTCAGCCGTAAACGCGGCCAGCCAAGCAACCGCCGGTTGACCGAATCGCTTAAACTACGCGTCCTCAAACTGATACGTGAAAACTACAGTGACTTTGGACCCACGCTGGCCGCTGAAAAACTCAGGGAACGCCATGATATCCGGCTTTCAATCGAGACCGTCCGCAACTGGATGACGTCTGACGGACTCTGGGTCCCGCATGCTCGTCGCAAGTCACGGGTTTATCAGCCCCGACATCGTCGTGATTGTCTCGGAGAGCTTGTCCAGATAGACGGCTCCCATCATGACTGGTTTGAAGGTCGTGCGCCGAAATGCTGCCTGCTTGTATTTATAGATGACGCTACTGGCCGCCTGATGCATTTGCGGTTCAGCGAGTCAGAAACAGCCTTTGATTACATGCTGGCAACCTGGGAATACATTGAGCAGCATGGGAAGCCGGTATCGCTGTACAGTGACAAACACGCAATATTTCGTGTCAGCGGTCCGGAGAACCGCAATACCACCGTTACCCAGTTCGGACGTGTGCTTTATGACATGGCAATTGAGCTCATTTGTGCCAACAGCTCGGAAGCTAAAGGCCGCGTGGAACGTGCTAATCAGACACTTCAGGATCGACTGATCAAGGAAATGCGCCTTGAAGGCATTACCGGCATTGAAGCCGCAAATGCCTGGCTTTCGAATTTCATCGAAGACTTCAACCGTCGTTTTTCGCGTCCGCCAAAGTTCCCCAAAGATTTGCATCGTCCGGTACAGGAAAGCCCCGATGAGTTAAGAGACATCTTTGCCTGGCATGATGTCCGTACCGTGTCGAAATCACTGACATTCCAGTACGATAAGATCCTTTATCTCATGGACCCAACAGAAGAAAATAGCCGTCTTGCCGGTGAAAAAATTAAAGTACTGGATTATCCCGATGGCACCCTCGCCTTCCACTATGGACACCGGATCCTCAAGTGCCAGGCATTTGATAAGCTGGCCTGTGTCGACCAGGGGCAGATTGTCGATAACAAACGTCTCGGGACTGTACTCAGACTGGCTCAGGTAAAACAGGATGAGCGGGAAAGCGAAGGCAAACGGGAACGAAGCAAAAAATCGCCCAGCCGTAAGGCTCAGGTGCGCGTCCAGGAACAGCTCCGGGCTATCAATCCCGTTCTGGCAGACCCGAGCTTGTTTGTGGCAAGTTCAAAGCGGTAGAATCGACCATCAGTGCTACAAAGTACCGGAACAGTGAGCACCCAAAAGGATACTTGAGATGATTAAATTCCCGACTAAAAAGCGCATTGATTTGTATAAAAATGCTGTCAGTTCTGAGCAATTACAGCTGGATCTGGCTGCGGCTCAGGAGTTTATGTTCGATGCCTGGGAAACTGATGACCTGGACGTTGTGCTGAAACTCATCAGAAAAGCTATCAAGAAATCCCCGCTCTGTGCTGACGCATACTCATTCTACTGCGAGATATCTCAAGAACCTCCTGAGTCAAAAATCGTTAATCTGGAGACGGCTTTGTACGCAGCCAGCATTGCTCTGGGCGAGGATTTTCAGGAATTCGCAGGCCGTTTCTGGAGATGTGTCGAAACACGCCCATATATGAGAGCAAAAGCTGCTTTGGCTGATGCCTTGTGGGTGTCAGGTAACTTCCACCCGGCCATGGCTCACTGTCGCGAAATGCTTAAGCTCAACCCAAACGATAACCAGGGGATTCGTCATTTATTAGCGAACTATTACCTTGAGCTTGAAATGGTGGATGATCTGGCCTTCCTTTTAGACGATTATCCTAGGGATATGCGACCGTTCTTTCAGTATACACGCGCCCTACTCGCCTACCGACAGTCATCCCAAGATGCTGATGATATCGCTAAAGCTGCAATTGATTCTAATAGACACATCCCGGGGTTGTTATCGAAGTGCAGATTGCAGCCCAAATCTAACAGTGGATTTATCACGTTAGGTGGAATGGATGAAGCCATTTATTACGTGAATAATAATATAAAGCCTTGGATTCGCACTCCTGGTGCAATTGAGTGGATAGTTGGATATTAACAACTGGAGCGAAAGAGGGCGTTGCTAATGACAGAGTTGGAGGTGTCGCTAAATCGGATTTATCAAAGTTTTTGGATAATGGAAGGCCTCATTGAAGAAACCGAATCCCTAATCAATAAATCCTTGCGCGACTTCGAAAAATCAGGCCCGAGAATATGCTCTTACGACCACGACTTTGGTAGTGATGAGTATTATAAATTTCGAGGTTTTGCAAGTTATAATTTTGACGAGGTTGTTGAAAATTACGCTACCTTAATGCCAAGCAGGCTTAGAGCCTCAGCATTTTTAACAATGTTTGGAATGTTTGAGTGTAATATTGAATCACTCACACAAGCGATTTTAAAATTCAACGATCAAATTTGGAGAGTTTCGGATTTTAACCAAAAGGGCTTAGAACGTTGTAACTTAATTTTAAAAAAGTTACTTCCCATCACTCATTCAGAATCAAGAAACTTGATATCTTGTATTGTTAAATTAAGAAACCTATGTGCACATAACAATCGGTATGTAAGTGATCATATTTTAAAGGATGGGAACATAAAACGGTTAATTTCAGAAAGCGGATGTATTGATACAAAAAGGTTAAATGGAGAGCATGAGTTGATTTTTAAGAGAAGCTCGCTTCACTTTATTTTAGAATGTTTCATAAACTTTCATAATGAAGTAATTAATTCTTTGAATGGCCCCGGATTTATAATGAACTATAAATTCAGACAGCTTTAAAAAATTAATTTTTAAATGGATATGCTATAAAAGGTTAGATTATGAATAATAAATTCAACCGTGCAATTGAGCACTTGATTAAATCAACTTCCTCAGAAGAGGTCATCAATGCAATTCAGGCAGTGGAAGATCTTTTTAGTTTAGCATGGCTGAGTAAACAAGAAGGACATAGACTACAAAAGTTATGGGCCAGGCGGGATGTCCTGTCCACATCTGAATTATACTCTTTAGGGAAATCTATAATTAATTTGAGTGTTAACAATAAGAAATGGCTTGATGGAACTGCTAAAGAGATAAAGAAGGATACTGATAGTTCACATGGTTTGCTTACCGAAATGATAATAATCGGGTCTTTGTCAACAAGCAACGGGACAGTTTCCCCTTGTCCTAAATCATTTAAAATATACGATTATACAGTTGATTTTGAAACTGGATTTAGACATAAGGTCTCTATAAAAAATTATGACATAACCAAACATGAAAAAGACTTCAATACAAGAAGTGAAGTAATTCGGTCCACGTTCAAAAATCATCTTAAAGCTAGGAGGTTGTCTGGAAGATTAACGATTCTACTAGAGCATGATATCCTAACAGATGAACTTACAAGAGAAATATGCTTTTTCATTGCATTTCAAATGAAAGATTATGGTTTTTACCCATTTAGTAATGGAAGCGGAGGTATTGGATTCCATGAAATAACTGAGTTTGATAAGAACAGACTAGTTAGTCCTTCCGATACAATACTTATCATTGCAAAGCACCACTTCAATGAACAGAGGAATATCATCGATAAAATAGATGAAGCAAATGACAAACTCTTATCTGACCCAGACGACTCAAAATCATTAAAACAATTAGTAATTCGGTTGGGTTCGACAGCTAACATAGAAATGATCAATGACCACTTGACCAACTTAGGGGCTGATTGGGAGAGATGTGGGTTTGACATGTACTTTCTGTTTCAACCTCAGGTTGTATCCGATATTGAAAAAAATAGCACAATGATCACGACATCAATTAAGAGTGGGGTCAAAGGTTTTTTTCCTTCAACCTCAGATATTAAAAATAAGCTTGAAAATATGAAATGTCTAAAAATGGAATTTGGCATTGGTGCAATAAGCTCTGAAAGTTCACCCATGATTCTAATGATTAATGATACTCAAACAAATGTTTCGATACAATCACACTATGTATTTCAGAAAGGTGATGTATATCTCCGGGCAGAAAAAAAAGGAAGCGGTTATGAAGGCAGTCTAGCTAAGATGGCTCCAGGTATTATCACACATGCTGTATTTGATAATATGACAATATCTCCAATTTGTTACTCACAAGATGATAGAGTATTAATCATATAAACGAATGTTATGTAACAACAAAAATTAATACTTATTGACAGCGATTTGTGAATAGACGACTTCCAATCTTTAGCAAAGTGCCACTTCTATCTTGCAAATATAGGTGACACTTTAAAACCGCATTGACATATTGATTTATAAGGGTAAGTTGCTCATTTTTACATGAAATACGCACTAATGAATGCGTTTTGAGTGATTGCAGGAAGGCACCTAAAACCTAATAAAATAGCCCAGCCATAAGGCTCAGGCACACGTCCAGAACATAAATCCCGGTCGCAGACCCTGGTTTGTTTGAGGCAAGTTCAAAGCGGTAGAATCGACCATCAGTGCTACAAAGAACTGGGTACACTAAAATTTAAGAGCAATGAATCCGGCCATTGTTAATCTAAGTGCCAGTATGATTAAAATTTACTCGCATGGATAACATCCATTATAAATACAACTAAAGTATGAGATGCATTAACTGCGAGTCTAGCTTCGGCAACTACTATCTGCGGAGGATTTTGACCACGCCCATGAGCACTCCCTATATGTGACCGGAATGCGCCAATACCGTCGATTAGTGATGAAATTCCTTTTAAAATTTTGTGCTGGTCACCCGCTAAAGTGGGATCGGAATTAAGGTCCAAGTCTGGCTGTACGACAGACCAAAGTGGTGCAACATTCAATTTTTGTGGCATAGGTAAATTGAATTTTTCTATGTAGCATTTTAATGCAGATTCAATTATAGCGCATGCGGCAGTGACTGATGCATGTGGATCGGTTTGAATATTCTCCACTGCACGAAGAAACTCATTTTCAATGGATGAATAGTCACCAGACTTTAGATAATCCTCTAACGTCTTAGAAATCGGAGTAGACCCAGACTTAGTTATAAATCCATTGAGTCTGTAGACTAATTGGTTCTTGGATAAAGCATCAATTATTCTTTTTTGTCCACTTTCGACTGTAGACCCAGCTCCTGCCCTAGAGAATGAATTTGGAGGTAAATCCATATATTTTTGGATAATTATCCCCAGTACTGAAATTGCATCTACTGAGTCATCTTCATTGCAAGCTTTAAGCCAATTGCTGCATTTTGTTTCACAGTTTCCTAGAGGCACCTCACCAGGTGCGCCCGATTCCATAAACAGTGAATTTAAAGTTGAATGGCTAAAATAATGCTCACCCAGTACTGAAGACACCGCGCCAATTACATTGTTAGGTATTTTATTATTCATTCTTTCCTACGGGATTATTCTATTGTTAATTTCAATTAATTATTATAACCGAAAAATGAGGTACGATAAATGCCTGGTTTTTTACATAACCACATTGGCAAGCTGTTCCTGATAATTAATGCTCTGGACAAGTCCGATTGTCAGGTGGGGTTTGAGTACCTGGGCAGTCATATGACCGCCCAGGATTTGTTTAGAGATAGCCGAGGTACTTCGTAACAAGAGTCAAAAGACCAGTAATGGACACAATGACCGCCGCTACATCCACTTTTATCTCAATTTTCAGATCGATATTCATCGCTTATGCTCTGATATGATCTGGGGCCCCAGACACGTAATATCTGGCGTATTTATACTGCCGCAGCCTTGGACAGTTCGTGGTTTACATAACCGGTATTGTTCCCACGTTCCGAGTTTCCTGAAACGCTCTTTAACCCTCACCATCAGCCCTGCCAATGATAAGTTTGCCCACAGGGCAGTCTCCGAACGTCTTTTCGACCCATCAGCAACTTATGCCTAAGTCACCGGAGGCGTGCGAGCCACACATTGAACATTACAGATCTATTAGCAGCTTGTCACCGGGTGAAGATGTAAAGGTTTTGTATTAGTTCGAAGAAGAGGTTTTGATCATGAAAAGATTGGTGGCTGGCGAGGACTCGAACCTCACATCCCCTTCCAATAGATTCAGTACCTAAACCTATTGGAAGGCCCTTCAAAATTGCTTATGAAGGGACCCAGGGAGCTCTACCAACTAAGCTAACCAGCCATTAAATGCATTCCGGATTCTATCAACCTCATCTTTATCTTGCAAGTAATTGTTGATTAATGTCTTTGTGATTGCATTGTCTTTACGAGGACCAGTAAGGTGTTTATATTTTATGCAAAGTGATTTTGCGATTTTTTCAATGTCCAACATTTTTTGGCAGATATGGTGGGCGACCTGTTGGCATACCTGAGAATACAGAATTACATCACGTATTGTTAATT
The DNA here is from genome assembly GCF_006171285.1 of Leclercia adecarboxylata. Lineage (NCBI taxonomy): Bacteria > Pseudomonadati > Pseudomonadota > Gammaproteobacteria > Enterobacterales > Enterobacteriaceae > Leclercia > Leclercia adecarboxylata. Next base: position 238,417 of record NZ_CP040888.1, read on the forward strand.
CAGCTTCTTTATTAACTTCATGCTTGTATTTTTTACGCATTTTAATTAAGTCAGATTCTGAAAACATTTCTTCCCAAAGATTAGTGTTTTCTCGGCTATGTGCGTTAATATTACGAACAAGTCTAAAGTAATCCAATAATTTTAAATCAAGTTCATCTATGTAAATTGACAACTCATTATGGTTTAATTTAGGATGCGTAATCTTACCATTTATTTTGTTCACATGAGCATGGTGAATTGCTCTACGTAGTATGTCTACATTATCAATATTGAATGACCGTTCATCACTATATATTTTTTTTGACAAGGAAATGTAGTCTTTCAAAAATGATTCTAGGCAGCTATATATAAATGCAATGTGACTTTGTGTTACGTAGAGAGATGTTTTGTAAATCTCTAAATGTGCAACTTTTAGTTTTGCATTTTTATGCTTTTTAGTTACGTCTTCAATTCGATTAATGTTAATGCGGCCAGATTCATCTTTGCAAAGGAGTTCCTTTACTGCTACATCAATCAGAATTAAATGTGGGTTTACTGTCCCTAAAAGTTTTCTGAATTTTGTCTCAATAGATCGTGGCTGCATATCTTCTGTCATAGGTAACGCCTCCTGTGTTGAGATTGATTTTATAAAATACACGGCAAAGATTAACTATCACTTTGATAGTCAGAGACCGTTTAAGCGAGTTGTGGGCTAAAGATAAATTATTAATGGTCTGAATCCTCAGGCCATTAATATTCAACGATATCTTGCTTCACGGAACTTAAATCAATCTCTGGCTGTAAAATCAGGACAGTATAACCCATACTCACAGGCAATTTCTCAGTTTTGAGCCCGCACTGCTCCAATAATGGAAATATCCCGTCTGGAACGCCAGTTACACGCACCTCAAGTGGCAATATAAGATTTCCTGATTCTGTAAATGAGCTATGGAGTTGAGATTTCTGTGTATACACAGCCGATACATCTGTACCGCATTTCCAACCATCCTGCCACTCGGTATCGGATAATAGGTGATCCTGCCAGCCCATTGAACGTAGCGTGTCAATCATGCAGGTGAATCTAAACAGCGTGCTCTGATTGGCTAACTCACCAGAGCTTGCCAGCCAGATATACTCCACCTTGCTGTAAAGCCGTGCTGATGGCCCTTTCAGTTTCCCTTGTTCCTGTAACCAGATTATGTCAGGCGCCAGAGATTTAGGAAAAACCTTGCGTTTCTGAGCTGTTGAAAGCCACTGCATTATGAACATGTGTGTTTGAAGAGACGTGAGAGATCTTCCCTCTTTCCGTGCAAGCTTTACCGCTACGATGATGCACCAGGCGAGATGAGCTAGTTCAGTATCAGGGCGCTTAGTAGTTAGCTCAGTCAATACTTTCTCCACGACTGTTAAGGAAAATTTTAAGGCCGGAGATTATCATGAAATTGGTTGTTGGCGAACCGGCGAAATGAGGTCAAGTTTCGAGTTTCGAAGTAGGTAGGGATGAGGTGTATGAAGCCAAACCGGCGCGTCTTCATCATTACCTGGTATGTCTAACCCAAAATCTATTTTTGGTTGTTTGACGTGGCCATGATGTAGGAGTTATTCAGTTGCCTGAGCTGTAGATCTGCCCGGTTGAGCAGGTCTCGGGACAGCGGTTGATCCTGCGGGGAATTTTGCAGTTGCCGGATTAATTCTTCAACTGGCACGCTTTCGTTTAAGGACTTTGATATAGAGAACACAGCCGTTTTAAGCTCACTAACGGTCAGGTATTTGCCCTTCTTCTCATCGAGTTGATTAAGTCTGTCCTGAAGCGTCTGAAGCTCAGATACTCCCCTGTACCAACCTGAGATGGTGGCATTGGGCAAACTGTTGGCTTGCAGCTTTGATCGCCAGTCCGCCGACAACTCCTCTGCAAATTTGGCGTTAGGGTAAAGATGGCGAGTTTGTTCTACCAACTGATTACCGTATTGCAATGGCCAATACGGTGAAAGAGTGCTCAGTTCGTTCAGACGGGAAGTTAATTGTTTGGCGTAGGTATCACTGGATTCAAGCCACGTCGGAGCGTCCTGGCGTAGCTGATCGACAGCCGGAAGAGGCATGCTGGTCGGTAAAGCTGCGAGAGAGTTGTTCAACGCATCTTCTCCGGGGTGGCTGAATACTATTGGCGTGAAAATATAGGTGACTATGCCCAGTACGGCAGCTGTTAAAATACCGCCGAAATAAGCCACTAATGGAGTGACCCTTGAGGCTGATTTTCTGATTACTTCAACTTCAACTGCTGGTTCAGAATTCACCACATATACCCAGCGCTGACTATTCTGCCTTTCTGCCTTAACCGGTAGTGCTACGTCAGTTAGATTGCTATCCGTCTGGCTTGACGTGACATCACTATTTTCCAGCCTGATAATTGTGTTTTGCAGCATCTGACGAAGCGGCTCAAAACCACTTGCTCTGTGCAGTTCGAGCCGTTGCAAGGCTTCACCAGTTGAGCTCAAAAGCCTTATTCCCTGGTTCAGGCCTAAATAGCTGCGCGGAATAGTAGATCACTGAAAGGGAACTCAGCCCGGATTGCGCGATCTGATCATTCGCCAAACCAACCAAAACCACCAACCGGACTGAGCGATGCCGATCATAGCACCAATACCCCGTGGCGAACGACGCCTGATGCAGAAAGCTATTCATAAAACGCGCGATAAAAATCATGCCCGCAGACTCACGGCCATGCTGATGCTTCATCGGGGTGAACGGGTCAGCGATGTTGCCAGAACTCTCTGTTGTGCCCGTTCATCCGTTGGTCGCTGGATTAACTGGTTTACGCACTCAGGTATTGAAGGCCTGAAATCCTTACCCGCAGGGCGCTCCCGACGCTGGCCTTTTGAACATATCTGCACCCTGTTACGTGAGCTGATAAAGCATTCTCCCGGCGATTTTGGTTATCAACGTTCACGCTGGAGCACCGAATTACTGGCAATAAAAATCAATGAGATAACCGGTTGCCAGTTACATGCAGGAACCGTTCGCCGCTGGTTGCCATCTGCGGGGCTTGTATGGCGCAGGGCCGCGCCAACTCTGCGCATCCGTGACCCACATAAAGATGAAAAGATGGCGGTAATCCACAAAGCGCTGGATGAATGCAACGCAGAGCATCCGGTATTTTATGAAGATGAAGTGGATATTCACCTTAATCCTAAAATCGGTGCGGACTGGCAGTTGCGCGGACAGCAGAAACGGGTAGTGACGCCGGGGCAGAACGAAAAATACTATCTGGCCGGCGCACTGCACAGTGGCACGGGTAAAGTCAGCTACGTGGGCGGCAACAGCAAAGTTCAGCGCTGTTTATCGCTCTGCTGAAGCACCTGAAAGCCACTTACCGGCGGGCGAAAACAATCACGCTGATCGTTGATAACTACATTATCCATAAAAGCCGCGAAACACAGCGCTGGTTGAAAGCAAATCCCAAGTTCAGGGTAATTTACCAGCCGGTTTACTCGCCGTGGGTGAATCATGTGGAACGGCTATGGCAGGCACTTCATGACACGATAACCCGTAATCATCAGTGCCGCTCAATGTGGCAGTTACTGAAAAAGGTCCGCCATTTTATGGAAACCGCCAGCCCATTCCCCGGAGGAAAACATGGTCAGGCAAAAGTGTAGCGGTATTAGGCGCAGCTATTTAGTAAATCCGCCCTATGGAGGGATAAAGTCCGGAACAGCTGCTGAAGACGCTTACTCAGGCTGCTGAGTATTTCTATTCTGGCATGTGCAGAAGCGGGCCACATTGCTGACCATTGATAGCGTATCAGGGCATCCAGAATCGCCATACCTTCATTGAAACCCTGTATACCTGCCTGTTGTGCCCTTGCCAAGGTATACCACGCCGCCGTCTGAAGCTCGACCCCATTGATATCGAAAAGGTTTAACGCCAGTTTTTCAACATTCCCCCAGTTCACATCCGGACGGGCAGGATGGGTGAGTTTAGCTAGTTCTTCACGTAATGATGAATAATCAGGCATTGAGCGCGGATCGTTTCCAGTCTTAAGATGGCGTTCGGTAGTGTAGGACATTGTGAAATCCGTATCGAATGAGGGTATGAGTTGATTAGATAAATTGATGGTTTTCCAGATGCTGCTGTTGTTTCAAGTGCCTGATCATCACTTTTCCCTCTGGCATAAACTCGGTCCCATACCGTACAAGTCCAATACCTCTCAGTTCCGCATCGATGGCGTAACGCAACTCACCTGGTACTTGCTGTTCAAGTAGGGTCACATTGAGTGACTGCAAACGAGGTTCATACTTGAGCAGGACACCGGCCAGCATTTCGATCAGCTCGTGGGCTGTCCCGGGCATGCCTTGCAGAATTTTGGTCATATCCGGCAAACCATAATCTGGTAGATGGGATACGGTACCGGCCCGGGCGTTCAAAATTCGCTGGATGTTATCCAGTACAGATAAAATGACCGGGTCTTCTTCGTTTACAACTTCAAGGGGAAGATCTCCTGTAAAGTTGCCAGTAAGAATTTCATATAATGAAGGTGATTTTCGGTCCATATTGATTTTTTTCCACACTCTATGCTGGTAATGGATAAGGCAAATCAATTTCGGGTGCGTCTGGTAACCAACGGCCTGATTTTTTCATTAAATACCCCAAAATCTCATCATTAGTTAAATTGACGTCAGACATTGAATCAATTTTGAACCAGTATTCAGGATAGTAGAATAGGTCTGAGGCACGTGGCTCTGAGAAATTCAACTCTATCAGGCTAAGAGCATAACCTTGTATCCTCGATGTCTTCAACGATGACTTTGGCATCGCGAAGCGGGTGTGAAGCCTGGAGATCATCGCCCGGATCGGTCATCTCGGTCACCAGACCTTTCACCCAGGTATTGAGCTCCAGCTCAAGCAGGCGACGGTCTTTGGTGGTACCGATATTTTCACGCTGGATGAGCTTCAGGTAGTGCGCGATACGTGACAACAGGAAGATGTATGGCAGACGGGAATTGATGCGGCTGTTGGCGGTCGCATCCGCAGTGTCGTACAACGCAGGCTTCTGGGCGGAGTTTGCGCTAAAGAAACAGGAATAATCTCTGTTTTTATAATAGCTTAGCGGAATGAATCCCAGATTCGAGAATTCAAACTCACGGGTTTCCGGTATCATCACTTCGGACGGGATTTTTACCTGATTACCGGTACCGAGGTCGTACAGATGGATAGGCAGATCCTGAACTGCACCGCCAGCCTGAGGGCCACGAATCTGGACGCACCAGCCATTATTGATAAAACTTTTCACCATATTGGCAGCAAAGGCAAAGGATGCATTCGTCCATAAATACTTCTCGTGATCAGGTCCCTTCACTTCCTCCACATAATTGAAACTGCGCACCGGGACGGTATCCGGACCATACGGCAAACGGCCCAACACACGTGGCATAGTCAGCCCAATGTAGCGGGAGTCCTCAGAGTCACGGAACGCTTTCCATTTGATATATTCAGCTCTGTCAAAATAGTTACCGATGTCTTTGATGGCCGCGACTTCTTCCATGCTGGATTTATGGAAGAATTTTGGTCCTACAGAACCAATAAACGGCATATGAGCGGCAGCTGAAACTTTTGATATATTACGGAGTAACGCTACATCCTGAGCGGAGGAATCGAACTCATACGACGAAATGATTGCGGCAATGGGCTCTCCGCCCGGTTGATCGTATTCCATCGAATAAGTATGGTGATAAAGACCGCTCTGGATAATCTCCGGAGCGTCTTCAAAATCCTGACGCAGATCGTCTTTAGAAACATCAAGTATTTCTATTTTTACATTCTGGCGGAAATCTGTGCGATCAACCGTGTGCTTAAGCCCGCGCCAGAGTGATTCTACGCGTTGAAACTCCGGGTGGTGCATAACTTCATCGAGCTGGCGACTGATTTGATAATCAAGCTCTGCGATATGCGAATCAAGCAATGATTTATCAAGCTTCTCAACTTTTTGGCCTGATTTTGAAATAACCTGCATAAAAACCTGAATGGCTGCGGTCACTCGCTCATCTGCCGAGGCATCGGCCATGACGCTGTCGTCTTGATATTCAGTAATGTCACCCAGGCGAGAAACTGGATTCAGATTAATTTTTTCAAACAGCGAGGCATACACGCTGTCTGGGTTATTCTCAAGTACAGTAGTGTTCCCCTGCACCGATTGTGTTTCAGTATTCACAGACATCAGCATCCTCTCTGTTAATCCATTAAAAAAACATTTTGCTGTTATTCGGCGGGTGCAAGGGCATTCAGCTCTTGTCTTAATTCTTCGCTCAGAGCCGGGTCTTTCAGTATGGTTTCAAGAGATCTGCGGAACTCGGCGTTATCCAGGAGGTTAGACTTTAGGTCTCTAAGGAGATTGCGCATGGCTAACATGGCACGAAGTTGAGGAATTTGCTTTGCTATTGCTTCAGGCTCGAAATCTTTCATTTCAGAAAAGCTGAGTTTGATATTTTCTTCAGAACCATCACCTCTCAGGGTGTTAGCAACATCAATGCTGACCTCTGGGTTAAGCTCGGACAGAACGCTATTAAAGTTGTTTTTGGAAATATTTAACTTACTGCGTTCAGAAAGCGGGAGGGTTTCTTTGCCGTTACTGAAGTCTCCCAACGCGAGAAGTTTTAAGGGCAACTCGACTTTCTTTTGGGCGGAACCCGTGTGCAGGTCAAGCTGGATGTTGACACGTGCTTTTGGCACTTCATTCTGGAAGCTGGAATCTGCCATATCATTCCCTTTGTTGGACAGTGGTGATAGTTACCACAAGGTATCTTTACAAAGCGATGATAGAACATATTGCTCACATAGATCAACTTTGCAGATCAAAGATCTGCAATTGGAATTTTATTAAGAGTTTTCCTCTGTTTTGTAACAGGGTGCACCTCTAGGAATTGGGGAAAAAGTGATCTTGACCCGCCATTTCCGGACAGCTTTTGTATCTTAAGTTAACGATGCCCGCTGCCGCCGGTATTCTCTCGGAGAGTGATATCCCAGCGCACTATGCGGGTGATTTTCATTGTAATGCGTGAACGCCGCTGCAAGGTTTCGCAGGGCTGTTCTCACATCCGGTTTCGGCATGAACGCGATATAGTCTTCCTTCATCGTCTTCACGAACCGTTCGGCCATGCCATTGCTCTGCGGGCTGCTCACCGCTGTTGTACATGGCTCCAGATTCAGCTCTTTGGCGAACCTCCGCGTTTCATGCGCGGTATATGCTGAACCGTTGTCCGTCAGCCACTGCACCGCTGTGTCGGGCAGCCTGTCGCCGAAGCGCTTTTCCACCGACCTCAGCATCACATCCTGCACGGTCGAACTGTCATAGCCTCCCGTGCTTGCTGCCCAGTCTATGGCCTCACGGTCGCAGCAGTCCAGCGCGAACGTTACCCGCAGTTTTTCGCCGTTGTCGCAGCCGAACTCGAAGCCATCTGAACACCAGCGCATATCGCTTTCTGCCACCGCTATCTTGCCCTTATGTTCACGCTTCGGTCGCTCTGGTTTGTGATGCAACAACAACAGGTTATGCTCGCTCATTATCCTGTAAAGCCGTTTGGCATTCACAGGTGGCTGTCCCTCTGTGCGACGTTGCTTGCGCAGGATGCCCCACACGCGTCGATAACCATAACTCGGCATATCGCTGATAATGTTGAGGATAGCCGACAGTATTTCTGCGTCTGCTTCTTCATTACGCCGGTTACAGCGCCTGTCCTGCCAGTCGGCAGAACGGTTAATCCGCAGTGACAGTTGCGCACGCGACACGCCCATGGTCCGGCTGACCATGGCTATTCCCCGTCCTTTGGCAACAAGGGCGCGTGCGCTATCCATTTTCGCGACTGACCGTACTCCACGGCTTCTTTCAGGATCTCAACTTCCATCGTCTTCTTGCCCAGAAGGCGCTGAAGCTCCCGGACCTGCTTCAGAGCAGCAGTAAGCTCAGAAGCAGGAACGACTTCCTCTCCAGCCGCAACGGCGGTGAGGCTGCCTTCCTGATATTGCTTCTTCCACTTAAACAGCAGGCTGGGCTGGATACCATGCAGGCGGGCGACATGGGAGACATTCATACCCGGCTCCATCGTCTGCTGGATAATGGCGATCTTCTCCTGAGGAGTTTTACGTTTACGGACTTCTTGCCCTAACAGGATCCCGGTCATCTCAAAATTGGTGTTAGTGTTAGACATATATTCAAGCCTATCTCTTATCTGGAGATACAGCTACTGTCTGGTGTTTCAGGGGGCTACATCAGAATTGGGGAAAAAGTTGTTTTGTTAACTGCTTATGTCGTCATTTGCAGGGCTATTAACTATAAGTAACTGTCCTGATGGTTGAATGTTGCATATGTGATCTTTTATTGACTTAGATCAATGCAATTGGTGTGGTCCCCACCTGGTGCGGATGTGTGCATTTGTACTGATAACTAACTGTAACAGTTACATTTTTTGTTACATGTCGGTGTGATGAAAAGTCCGAAAACTGACTTATAGGAAAAACATTTTAAGTAATGGAGTGGGCTTTATTTTAAAGATAATTAAGTGTTAAGAGTTGTCTGTCTAACTACCCATGGGTTTTGGCGAACAAAATCACGTACTCCACTTATACATGCGCTTGAGATGATGTCAAAATTCGGGTGATTTGATGAGACCATATTCCCGGTATTATCAAGAAGCATAATAGTACCCAAAGACCGAACCAGTTGATATTCATTAAACTTATGCTTTAGCATAGTTTGTAATCTATAAATTGTTTCACCTGAACTGTTACCTTCTATACCTACAACGGAAACAGTGCAGTTAAGTTCCGCACTATCAGATTGATTGTCGTACCAGAAATTATCGTTATAATTGGTTTTCTTTGCTAAGTCGAGTTTACCAGGCCATTTTACCCAAGCAGAAGAATTATTTTTTGACCGGAAGATTTGCTTCAACTGTTCTATTGGTGCGATCTGTTCAACAGACCATGAAGAATTAAATTCGTTAAGCAATAACTCTGGATCAATAACAGCAATAAAATCAAATTCCTCTTTAGTAATAGAGCTAGCTCGATCTTTAAGATAAAAAAGGCCCAGTTTATAACCCTTGTCACTTTTCCAGTTTGCCCCTACAGGCTGATAGTCTGTATTTATAAATGGCTTAAATGTGTGTGTATCAGGAGAAAAAATCACTGATGGTGCCAGAGTTCGCCCTCGGTTTCGGATTGGACTTACATAAATTTTTTCTCCATCACTTAACATTTCTATGATTGCTTTTGTCACAACTACTGAAATAGAAGGAACACATTTAGTTTGATTTTCGTGCCCGACATGCGACAACCTTCCATCCTCACTCTTCAGTACCTTTGCAAGGCAAGTCGGGCAATACTGTTGGTCTCTATCATGAACAGGCATAGCAAGACGACCGGAATCGTTAAGTACCAACTGAAGTAACGGATGATCCTCTTTCATCATGGTCATTTCTTCTCTTTCACCTTTCTGGGCTTTTCGTTTAACTGTCTCCATTGCCATGGAGGGACAGGGTTGGGGTCTGCCCATAACCCCTTTGCATCCTTGCGTGCTGCGGATTCATACTTGAGGTAGCTCGGGACAATGGCGTTATCTTCGAACCGATATACCCACGCATATCCGCTGTCCACCATAGAAGCGTTAATGTCATAACCATCTAACCAAATGGTCCCTAACATTCGGCCATAGATATCTACACCATGGTCGTTCACGGTAATGATTTTGGTTGCAATAGCTGTGGTTAAGGCCTGCTTTGCTTTTTGCCCAAAAGCTTGTTTGGATTCAGGAGCGTCTATACCATACATCCGTATTTTGATGGTTGTATTTTGAGCATCCAGCGCAGTTATGGTGTCACCGTCAACAATCTTAACCACCTTTGCCTCAAATGTTGTTGAGTTCCCCCAGGACGCCGCAGGGAATACAACGATCATGATTGGCAAAAGTAACTTTTTTAGATAACCCATCATTTCACCTGAATTTGTTGAGTGCAGACATGTATACACAAGGCAATTCACAGGCACTATTTTAACAAGTCATAAATTCCTGGACGGGCTAAAAACATATCATTTTGCAACTTAAAGCCAGAAAAATCACAATGAATTTAGAACCTGTACCAAAAAACAATCCAAATTAAGAGTGTTAATCTATCTCAAAGATATTATTCCTGAGAGAGTTTGGATGAAACGTAACACTCATGATCAAGAAAAAGACCTGAAAGATGTGGGTAAAGCTCCATCTTTGATCCACAAAACATTGTTAATAGCATCGACCATTTATGATCTTAAATATCTGGCTCAGGTTTTAAATGATGAAAATGGCAGTAATTGGTCCCGTGCCTCGCTTAAGCGTCAGGTTAAAGGAAAGCCTGAGCATTGTGAGCTGAGTATCACTGATGGACGTTATCTACAGTCTTTAATTCCTTCCCGACCTACTAATTACGAGGACAGGAAATTTAGCTTTATCGATTTGTTTGCAGGGATAGGTGGACTACGAAGCGGATTCGATGCCATCGGTGGAAAATGTCTTTTCACGAGTGAATGGAATACTTATTCCAGCCGTACTTACCGGGCGAACTGGTATTGCGATGAGAACGAGCACCGCTTCAATTCAGATATCCGTGACATCACGCTTAGCAACCGGCCCGAAGTTTCTGATGAAGAGGCATACAAGTTTATCGATACATCTATCCCGGATCATGATGTACTTCTTGCGGGGTTTCCGTGTCAGCCATTCAGCATTGCCGGTGTCAGTAAAAAGAACTCTTTGGGACGCAAACACGGTTTCGAGTGCGACACTCAGGGTACGCTCTTCTTTGATGTGGCCAGGATCATCCGGGCAAAACAACCGGCAATTTTTGTTCTGGAAAACGTTAAAAATCTGAAGAGTCACGATAAGGGTAATACTTTTAACATCATCATGAAAACGCTGGAAGAGCTTGGCTACGACGTCGCAAACAGCGAAAGCATGGGCGCGGATGATCCTAAAGTCATCGACGGCCGTCATTTCCGACCCCAGCACCGTGAGCGTATCGTCCTTATTGGTTTTCGCCGCGACCTGCGCCTGAAAGACGGTTTTTCTCTAAGAGACATTAAAGACTTTTATCCGGACAAGCGCCCTTCTCTCTCCGATTTACTGGAACCGACGGTAGATAGTAAATACATCCTCTCCCCTAAACTCTGGGAGTACTTATACAACTATGCAAAGAAACATGCTAGACTGGCCCCCTGAATCTCCAGACAGTTGGTATCACTTAAGTTAGTGATAGTCTTAATACTAGTTTTTAGACTAGTCGTTGGAGTCCGAATGATTGATGTTTTAGGTCCAGAGAAGCGCAGACGGCGAAGTGTTCAGGAAAAAATCGCCATTGTTCAGCAGAGTTTTGAGCCCGGAATGACCGTGTCGCTGGTCGCCCGTCAGCATGGCGTTGCTGCCAGTCAGCTGTTCCTGTGGCGTAAGCAGTATCAGGAAGGCAGCCTTACAGCCGTTGCCGCAGGAGAACAGGTTGTGCCCGCGTCGGAGCTGGCATCTGCGATGAAGCAAATTAAAGAGCTGCAGCGCCTGTTGGGCAAGAAAACCATGGAAAACGAGCTGCTAAAAGAAGCCGTTGAATATGGCCGACAAAAAAAGTGGATAGCGCACGTGCCCTTGTTGCCGGAGGATGGCGAATAAGCCTTGTCAGTCGTTGCCTCCGGGTCTCACGTGCGCAACTGCATGCCATGGCCCGTCGGTCGAAGGACTGGCAGGATCGTCGGTGCAAGCGCAAGCCTGATGATACTGACGCGCTGGCCCGTATCCATACCGTTATCGGCGATCTGCCCACCTATGGTTATCGTCGGGTATGGGCACTGCTGCGCAGACAATCAGAAACTGACGACATGGCGGTGATCAATGCCAAACGCGTATACCGCATCATGCGTCAGAATGCGCTGCTGCTTGAGCGTAAACCGGAAATACCGCCATCGAAGCGGGCGCATACAGGGAAAGTGGCCGTTGGAGAAAGTAACCAGCGGTGGTGCTCTGACGGCTTCGAGTTCAGCTGTGATAACGGTGAAAAACTGCGGGTCACGTTCGCTCTGGACTGTTGCGATCGCGAGGCACTTTACTGGGCGGCCAGTAACGGTGGATATGACAGTGAAACCGTGCAGGACGTCATGCTGGGTGCCGTGGAGCGTCGCTTCGGTAACAGCCTGCCGACATCCCCAGTTGAGTGGCTGACAGACAACGGTTCAGCCTACCGTTCTTATCAGACGCGTCAGTTCGCCAGAATGGTAGGACTGGAGCCTAAACATACGGCGGTACGTAGCCCGGAAAGCAACGGGATGGCAGAGAGCTTCGTGAAAACGATGAAGCGCGATTACATCAGCATCATGCCGAAACCCGACGGGTTAACAGCGGTAAAGAACCTTGCGGAGGCCTTCGAACATTACAACGAATGGCATCCGCATAGTGCACTGGGGTATCGTTCGCCACGGGAATATCTGCGGCGACGAACCAGTCATGGGTTAAGTGATAAAAAGTGTATGGAAATATAGGGGCCAATCCACATGCAGCAAAAGGCAATGGTTTTGGTTTTGGGCTTGTAGATCCTTCCAATGTTAATAGTGTCACCAGAACCCTCTCAAGCCGCTATATGAAAGACGGATCTGAAATTCTTATTGATCGGGGTTGGTCCCATGAGCTGGGAGAGTCTGATTTCCATAACCCGGACAATATGGATCGTCGGCCACGCATGCTAACGCCACGTGAATGCAGCAGGCTTATGGGCTTCGATAAACCCGGGGAAAGTGTTTTCCGTATACCTGTGTCCAATACACAGGCTTACAGACAGTTTGGGAACTCAGTGATAGTTGATGTCTTTGCAGCCGTCGCTAAATTGTTGAAGTCACGAATTGATTATGTTGCTTCCTTGCGATTGCGGAAGTCATACGATGAAGTGTGCTGAACTAAGCTCATTTATCAATTTAAATGCTTAAGATTGTTGTAATAATGTCAGAGGTCAACCATGACGTATTTCGAATCAGCTGAAGGTGAGACGGTATCTAAAGAACGAGCATTACAAGAACTGTCCAGGCATTGCGTTCCCGAAACAGATTTCGAAGAATTCTTTAGCGACATGGGCGTAAAGGAACAGTATGACGCTCAGGAAGTGTTGCTCTGGTTGGGATATTAAACTTCCTGTTTAGGAGACTACTATGAGCCAAAAATTCGCAGTGATGATTGCTTACGACGACGATCCAAACGTCAAAAGGTATTCACCTGACTTTCAAACGCAGGATGAGTTTGCTAAAGGGTGGCAGTCGGCTCTTAAAAAAGCACACCACACCTCAGGTCAAAAATCAGTCATCACCTGCGGATGTCGTGGAAAAGGAGAAAAGCGACTTTATGTTCGTGCTTTACCGAACGGTGATGCCTTTATTCTCGTCAAAGCCGCTAACACGGGCATTGAGCATGATCCTTCCTGTGTATTCTTCTCCCTTGATGCCCGGCATACCGGCCTGAAAGGATATGCGAGTGGTGTGGTCCGGATTACAACCGAAGGTGATATGGCTGTAAGGCTCGGTATCGGTATGACAGAGAAAGATCCTCCTGAAAAATCAGAAGTGCCTCCCCTGCCCCATCTTCAGCGACCAGAAGGTGGTCAGGCCTCAATGACCCTCCTGGGCTTGCTTAGTCTTTTGTGGACAGAGTCTGGTCTGAATGTCTGGTACCCGAAAATGGCAGGGAAACGTAACGATTCACTGGTACGGTATCGTCTGCTTGAAACCGCTAAACAAATTCGTACCGGCAGAGCCTGCATAGGTGACCATTTATTCATTGGTGTACCTGACCCGAAACAACCTGTCGCTCAGTCGCAGATTCAGCGTCTTTCATCACAGGCGATGAGTGATAAACGTCTCATGCTCCTGTCAGTTTTACCTCGCTACGATGCTGAAAAGCATGAGAAGCCACTTAAATTTTTACCCCTGCGGAATTTTGGGGGGCTACCGCTGATTTTTTTCAATTCAGAAGGCCATTGGGACAGCGTAAAGAAACGATTTTCATCGGAGTACGCAGCATGGAAATCCGGAGCGAAAATAGTTGTCTTTGCGTTGACGTCACCAGCTGCGGTAACCGGCAGAGGCCCTTCTGTAAGAGCTCATCAAATTGTGCTGATGCACGTTAGCGAGAACTGGATACCTCTGGACTCCTCCTATGAGGCGGTTGTTGCAGAAAAGCTGGATGCAGAGCACCGGCAGTACGTTAAGCCCATGCGTTATGATGCGAGTATTAGTGAGGTGTTCCCTGACTTCTACCTGCTCGACACAAAAAGCGATAAGCCGTTCCCGATGGAAGTATTTGGTATGGCCACTCCTGCTTATCTGGCCCGAAAGCAACTCAAAAAAGATTATTACAACCGTGAATATGGGCCTTATGGATGGTGGCACTGGGATGCGACCACAGCATCTGAAACTATGGTGCTGCCTCATTTTCCAGATTCACGCAAACCTCTTTCAACTGACACACCTGCTTAAAATGGAGAAAAAATGTCCTACATGCTTTCGCTAAGCGAACAGACAAAACTGAACGCTTTCCTGTCAGGGATCCTAGATGATTACAAGACTGGGGTTATCACTCAGATACAAGCTGTTGGTAAAATCGGTAACGTGTTTTCTGCTCTGGAAAGTGGAGACTCAAAAAAGGTAGTGCATTTGTTGACTGAAGGACGAAAACTCCTGCCGACGGGCTGAATGTCCGCAGAAGTTCTACTGTGCCAGGGGATACAGAGAAGTGTATCAACCTGGCTTCATTTATCATGATGTTTTTCTGCTACGCGGCTGTTTTGACTTTCCAGTACCTCCCCCTGCCATTGCACCAGTCAATGTATCAATGGTGCCTTTTAGGGATTCTGAGATTGTTTTCTCCGCCTCCAGGGAAGCTTCCAGCTTCATTACTTTGGCCTGGAGCGTTTTGAGTTCATTGATTTGTTCAGCCACTTCCGCTTCATAGCCCTGGCTGACCAAAGTTACTTTATTCAGGTCGGCGCTCAGCGACTCGTTTAGTTTATGGAGTTCAGTAAGCTCGGCATTCACCGCCACCAGGTCACCCTCCTTCCCGGATAGTGCACTTTTCAGCTCAGAACAAAGGGTCTGTGCAGCAATAAATTCCTGTTCAAACCTGTCCCTCTCTGCCTTTGTATCTGACACTGTCTGACTTAACTGGTCGCATTGTCTTAAAAGACCAGCATTATCAGAACGCTGAGAGTTGATCTCTTCGTTCAGTTTTTTTTGATATTCAAGGTGACCAGCGATCTCTGTTTTACGTTCAGCCAGTTGCTGGGAGAGTGAGTCATTAGACTGCTGTGCGAGGCTTAATTCATGCCGTGTGCTATCTAACTGGTGATGGCAGGTTTCGAGTTCTGCTTCGGCAACATTCAGCCTTGTTTCTAACTCCTTGACGGTACTGTCCCGGATCTCTAATCGACCCTGTAGCGCCTGATTCTCAAGTTTCAGCTCATCCATATCGGTAGCGCTTTGCTCAAGCCGCTGTAACAGCTGCGTTACCTCCTCCTCCAGCTGCATGCTACGTGCTTCAGCTTTTTTAACACTATCATTCTGTATTGCGGTATAGCTTCTACGGTAGTGCCAGGTGATGTACGAGATAATATCGCCGAGTGCAACCTTTACCTCATCGGGTATATCCAGGTAACGGGCCTCTTCAGGAACCTCTTTAACATACTTCTGGTACTCCGCGAACATCTCCTGTGACCTTGCAAACGAGCCGCCAACAGCGTTTCTGAGCCAGTGAACTTTGAAGCTCAGATCGATATTTTCCGGGTTAATTTCTTTCTCTTTGCACAGACGTTCGATTGCATTGAAGTAATCGATCATCGCGATAGATGAGTGCCTTGAACGACCCATTTCCTTTGATTTTTCAGTGGATTCGCTGCGGATGTCATTCTGCACCTCTGGCGGGGTAGCATCGTTCAGGCTTTTTTCTTTATCATTTTCGATCATCATTTTTTTCCTGCGGCCGGAAGCTGGTTTGCAAAATAAATGCTGATAAGATCGTTCAGAGCATTCAGAAGCGAGATACTGTCGATGCAAATGTGAACGTTTCCATTCTCAAACAGGCGACACCGCCAGCCATTCTCATCACTGACCTCGCCTGTGAATTCTGTATTTCTCATGGCCGTCAGCCTGTCGACCATACTCAGCCCACCGCCGGTTGCAGGTGTTGGAGTATCAGAACAGATGCATACAATATTCTCAAAGTCGCGTAAACAAAAGTGATTGTCCTGCGAGAAACCGTTGTACCTCAGCACTTTCACACCAGGAAAAATCCCCCGAAGAACAAGCTTTTTTGGCATTGTATATTGCCTGGCATTGCTTTTGAAACTTCGGTCTAGCTTGTTGAGAACATCAACGAAACCTTCTGCAAGCGTGTCTCGTCTGTTAGCCAGTGCATGCTGTAATGTTCCCTTAACAATCTCCAGGGAAGCGACGGGCGGATCCGTACGTAGGGATTCGTTAAAGGCTTCTTTTTGCTTATGGTTCCAGTACCGGTCCATACCTGTTTCTTCAAAGAGCCTTTTCCACGTTTTACGGTCAATTTCCTTACGCCCCTCCTCGATGGTGCGATCCAGTGACGACGGAAGACCAAATGCGTTGGGCTGCATAATTCTGCTGGTGAAGAGAGAGAAACCGCACAGTTCCGACGCTTCCGAGATTAACCGCATCCCTTCTTCGAATTTCTGCATGGCCATATCCCGGGCGCTGATGAGCCGCCCTGTCCGGCTCGCCGGTACTGGCTCAGAACCCTGGTTATGAGTCATTTTACACTCCATTTTGGTATGTTAGAACAATTTGAATTGAGCAAAGGTAGTTACCCTCTAAAACCTATAGAATTTACGTAGAAACGCGTTTAGTAAAGTCTTTACTAATTACTAATGACTAACATATTAGCACTTTCAGATATGCCAGCAACAACCCCAGCCAGTGAAATAATGTGATGAGCCCATTAAATGGGTGTAATCATTCTATCTGGTTGATATTTAAAGTTTTTAATTGTCAGCTTTATGTATGCCTGTGGGATTTACTCCTAATTAAATCCCATAGTATGAAAATTAGGCATTTGTAGGCTTTTACGACGTGACGTTGTCACGTATATCAATGGAATTTAGTCACTAGTAAAGAGTTAACTAGTGACAATCTGTCTGATCGGTGTGCTTGAACGGTGCACTCCAGGCCGGATATAAAAATTGATGAGAGATATACAGAAAATGATGGACTGGCTTAATAAGCCAACCTTTCTTGCGAGGATTGATGCTGTTGAACACGCTATAAAGCGAAAATGCTCCTTTTTAACCTATAGGTAGGGCACTATGAGTAAGATACAATCAAATCGCCAGACAGATGGTTATTACATGATGATCAAAGCGGGCTAATACATGCGTTATCGCTGAGACGAGGCTTCAATGACAAATACACTTGACCCATCACTCGAGCAAATCGAAATGTGGCGCAGAGCTACCGGTTCCGAAGGTGGACTCAACGAATACCGCAACTGGATTCTGGAAAACAGAATGAGATTTACAGCATACGGTATTCATACCGTTATCGTCGAAGGTGAGGCGAAGCATATAACAGCGCTTGATGATGTTACCCTCTGTAACGAGTGGGCGAAGCTTAAAAGAGAAAACAATAGGCTTTACGCAGCAAATGAAAAAATTTGCTCTGGCTGGCGTGGTTTTGTGTTGCGTTTGTTAGGAATAACACTGCCATGCAGAAAACCGGTCATCTTACTGGGGGCAGATGGGAAGAATCAAAATGATGCCGTGAAAGGGGCTGATTTGTAATTTTCAGGCGAACCCACCGTTCTTAGAAAGCTGTTCTATGGGTATGTAAGGTAGATAATGATCTCTGAACGCTCAGTACACTTAATCACTTCCTGTACAAAGGGCAAGAATCATCAGGGCCACGTCTGGTCGACATTGGACATAGATCCAAAACAAACTCCGGACGACGCAGCATATGCCTGGAGTAACATTGTAGACGACGCCAGAAGTAATCAGGCGGTACCGGCGTTGTCCTTGTATTCAGGTAATCACTGGTCTACGGCAAAGGAAATTTTAAACTCAACCAGAAATCTGGAGTTGTGGATAATCTCTGCCGGGATGGGGTTTTTAAATAGTCGAGATCGGGTGCCCTCTTACGAGGCGACATTTCATCAAGTACCATTCAGGCATGATCTCTGGTGGAAAGCCCTTACAAAATCACTAGGAAAGCATAACCGTTGCGCAACTATAAGCCAGTTAATGCAGTCCAGTCCGAATGATGAATATTTGATTGCGGCTTCGCCTGTTTATATTGCTGCCGTCCAGAATGACATCCTGAAGGGCATCGAGAGTTTGACTCATCCTCTTACGCAACTAACGATCGTGACATCAGGGGCATATGCTGGCCCACTTGAAGAATACTTAATTAAGAGTTCTTCAAGAATGATGAAAGACCTGGAGTGCAATATGGTGTGCCTGAATATAAAACTGGCTCAATACATACTTAAAAGTGGTAGTCGTTAGAACTAGCCTGTTAATGATACAATTCTCCTGTATTTTTAGGTTTATAAAAGGTCTTAAATATGTTCAAAAACAGATTCTCTTTCTTGTGTCTTACTGTCGCATCGTCACTTGCGCTTACTGCCTGCGATGTAGTTGATGCAGCTTATGACGAGACTTTCAATGATAATGCACCCGAAATTGTAATAGCTGGAGGATTCAAAATTGATATCCAAGGTAATGCAGTTCCGGTTGAGGGATATGATAATTGCTCTTTGAATACTCTTCAGGGAAGCGTTGATACGGATAAATCAAATTGTATTGTTCTGGATAGAACGCGTAAAAAAGTACCGGTTCTAGTTCATTTGTCATCCGGTCCCGTCAAAGAAGAATGGAAGATCGAGTACCTGGTTGAAAAAAACAAATCCGGAAAAAATTTCATCCAAACTCGTATGATTAGACCTGACGGTAACTTTGTAGTGCCTGCATCCTCAGAACGAGGGATCTTTAGTGGCAAGCATTACAGTCAAGCCAGCTAAGTCAAGTCTGTACGTTCAAACAGAAAAAAGGTTTCTTAAAAATGACGTTATCTGCTGCGTTGCAAGGCACTTTTAAAGAGATGAGGAAAGACAATACAGTAGGCATCTCAGTTCAAACTTGTTCTGATATTTTTGACAGCAATGTTCCTCCGGCTTATGTTTTCTGGCTTTATCGTCTCAAAGCGGGAGAAACTTTGCCGCGCGGAAGGTTTTTCAGAAAAAGAAAGCCAATCATCAATGTCATGGCAGTTGTTCATGATACTGCATCCGAAAAATAAAGGCGCTAGCAGAAAAGTAACTTTTATGAACGTAATTGCAGCTGGGATTTTTTGCTTTATTTTTTACCCTTCAGCTTTCGCTTATGCTTGTTATAAAAAGAGATGGCTAGAGTGGATTTTTCTTACTTTAATTATGATTTTTGCTTCTGCCATTTCGATTCAACAATACAATGATGCGAATTTTGTAAGTGAGTTAAATTACCCTGTGTTTATCTCCTCCATATATGGACTGTCACTGGCATGGTTTCCTTTTCCGGTTGCTTATATTGTTCTGCGCTTCCTTCTTGATGATTTACAGCATGAGTACCCTAAACAGTGAGCAGATTTTAAGACTCATGAACAACATCGAATGCACGAATCAGTCTGCAAAAGGAAGATAAGGAGTATTCTTAGCAAGATATCTTTGTACCTGAAGACATAAAGCTGGCATCTTTTTCCTTATAGAGTGTATTATGATTAAGTAAATCCTTATCAAAGAATTAGAAAGTGAGGTCGTATGTCTGAAGCACTCAAATCGTTAAACAATATTCGTACTCTTCGCGCCCAGGGCCGCGAGCTGCCTTTAGAAGTACTTGAGGAAATCCTCGAAAAGCTTAATGTCATTGTTGATGAGCGTCGTCAGGAAGAATCATCCAAAGCTGCCGAACTGCAAGCTCGTCAGGAGAAACTTGACGCCCTGCGTAAGTTAATGGAAGAAGATGGTATCAACCCGGAAGAGCTGCTGGGCTCATTCCAGGCCAAATCTACGGCTCCCAAGAAAAGCCGTGAGCCACGCCCGGCCAAATACTCATTTACTGATGAAAATGGCGAAACAAAAACATGGACTGGACAGGGCCGTACCCCCAAAGCTCTGGCAGAACAAATTGCAGCCGGTAAAAGTCTTGATGATTTCCTGATCTAACTTTTGCCACCAGTTTTGAGAGAGGCCACTTCGGTGGCCTTTTCTCATACGGAATCAATTTTCAGGTACAGAAAATATGAAAAATTCAGAACCTAAGAGCTGTGATCCCTATGTGGACAGTTTGATTAGAAATGCAGATGCAAAGGAAGCCCGGTCATTTCTCAAAATATTGAAGCCCTTACCATTCCTTATCGTTATCATCGCTGTATTCTTTTTTTGTGTCTCGTTTTCCCGTTTATTATCCCAGGTCGCGTAAAACCTTTTTAAAGACTCTTCTTTACCAGATACGCTCCCTCACCGGGATGGTTTCAACCTCTTCAGTTTCCCATATTGGCAAAACCGTCAGGAAATAAGACGGTACCCTCCACGCTTTCCATTAAAGCGGGATGACGACGCCCAGTTCTTACGACCAGACTCCACGTTTTCGATTAGGATGCCTTTGGGCCCTTCTAACGAGGCCACCTCAACAACTCGCACTTTCCGGATCAGTCTTGGATCCACTTCTTCCCAGATCTGGCCAACTGTAATTTCTTTTTGGGTTTGCATTTAATCTCTCGCTGTCATTTAGTGAACAAGACTAATCCTCGCCGTGGTTCAGCTTATGGCTTTATTTACGCTGACGATCCTTAGCCTTAAATTTTTGCCATCGTATCCGAAGGTTTTCGATGTTAACCGGAACTTGCATGCGTGTCGTCTCTATCTCATTCCCATGCCATTTCAGGAGATCATCATCCAACTCCCGAGCCTCCCGGCTGAAGTAAATTTTCATAGTGTCAGGGTTTATGGCGCAATGGTCATTGTCGAACAGTGTATGGATATCACGGCGAAGTAAAATTCCGTTCGTTACGTCGGGAATGCCTTCTTCATGACGGGGCGTTAAGTGCGCGGCCTCAGTACGCCAGGGGGACCTTACGCCGGTGACAACACATCGCCCGTAGCAATTCAACCTAACATCCCGGGCGAAAGGGCCTTGGTCAGGACTGGTGACAGAAGTACATTCCTGGCCCTCTTTGTAGATACGCTTCGGGAAGTCGATAGTGGTTTGAGCTGTTTGGGAAAGTGACACATACGTAACCCCTTTATATCTCCTAATCCCCCCATTAAAAGTGGTAGGAATCGAGCTAGTTATGGCCACCAGTTTCACATCGCCCATTTCGACGATCTTTAGGCTCTTATTAGCGGCTACATGTAACTGGATGAATTTACCTACGAACACATCATGGTTCTCATCTTGTCTTTCAACACACAAAACGACATGGTCGAAGGTTCTCTTGTCAGAGATTACCCAGTTGCCGGTTTTCACACGGCCTGCTTCACTCACCCCTGCGGTAAGATCGGGTATGAGCGTCCCCTGCATGCCGTCAGTTCGAATTGAAAGAATTTCTCCCGATAAACCCAGCTCTGCAAGCTCACTAATAAACGGTCTTTTCTTCCGGCTTACCGGTTTTGGCTTCGTCATTTTCATCTTTGCTGTAGCACCTCAGTACCCCATTGCTCGTTCCTGGCGGGACAGCCGTTCATCAGCTGCCTGAAGACGCTCATCACGCCGCCGTGCTGCCAGAACCCGTCGTTCTGAAAAAGACATAGCCGCTACGTTTGGTACGCTGAGCTTACCGTCACCGGCACAAACGTCACAGCGAACATCAAATGCTCCGGCAAAATACTTTTCACGCATTTCTGGCTCCCACTCAGCCATTTCTGATTGGGTGAATCCATTTTCAAAGGCCGGGTTTTCCATGGTCCCGTGGCCTTCGCACTGGTGACAGATTATGTACTTAAATTTGCGCATGTAACGCTCCTGTATATGATGGATGAACCACTCTCGTTCAGGGTTATGGCGAAATGTTATCGCCGCAGCGAGAGATTCACTCTTGCTATCAATATTCCTGAAGGTTGTCCGCCTGATTTCAGGGTAAGCATTCATTCACTGGCCGGTTCTACCTTATTATTCATGCAGATTAAAGTAGTTGTGCATGCTACTGCTGTCACCTTCCTTGACAAAGTAAGCAAAGTTTGAAAAATTTAACACCGACGAAAGGCCATACCTTCGTTAGTGTGCGAAAGCCGCTTGCGAGCGACGGAATAGGTGAAAGCTTTAGTCAGGGTTAATTACCCTGTCTGCGGTGATGGGATGGCTCAGGCGTATATCATCACTCCTTCCAAAGTCCGTACACACTCTTTTAGCCTTTGCAGAAATGCAGGGGCTGTTTCATATCAGACAAGCGCAATGAAATTTTCAAATGCTTTCCAGAAATTCAAAGGCCTTAAGCTTTATCTGTATCTTACGGTCCCCGCACGGAAAGTAACTTTCCTGAACAGGAACCGCATCGCCAGTCTTAACTTTCGAAACGGTTAAAGTTACACCAGGCTGTAAATGGTGAAACGGTTTTTGAAGCCCATGTAACACCGCTGTCAGAAAGATAACTAGCCCCAAGACGTCTAACCTCTTTTTGATGAAGAGCTAATTCTTTCGGATCGGCAATATCCTCCACCACACTCATCATGGCCCTCTGAACTCCGGGAGATGCCATTGAATAAGCTGTCGAGCTTACAACTGCATTTTTCAGGATTGCCACTCTTTCTTTTTCTGGTCGTCCATTGTCAGACGTATTCGCATAAGTTGTACCGGCAATCAACAACGGAAGGCTGGCATTGGCACAGAAATGCATAACGCGTTTTTGCTGGAGCTGTAATTCAGTGGCTGCAAATGCTTTACCACATCCGAGGATCCCGATAATCATCACTAACGCTGCTTTATTCATAAAATTGAAACCGTCCTTATTAAACTTTAAATGTTGCGGTTAACACTGTGTGGAGATGTATGGACTGGATAATACTCACACGCCTGCGCCTGCCAGTATACGGGCTCAGGTATTAAACCTAAGAGATCTGGTGCACCGGTTTTTACCTTTTCATTTCGGTTTTATCTTGAGCCTGGCTCTTGAGTTTAAATTTATAGGTATGGCGCATGCAGGTTTCACTGACGGGTTTTCTCCCATCCTGGTTGTAACCATCATTGTTCCTGAGCCAGGCCCTGGTATCCTGCCCAGCGTACGGCCAGCCGCTCTAAGTCCAGATCGTACACCAGCGGTGTGATTTTACGGCCTTCGAACAGCTCGCCCAGCTCAATGCCTGGCTTAAAATGAACGGTCAGGGTGGCCGGATCTATGCCCATGAGATCGGCATCAAACAGCGCATGCATTGTCGGTGTCATCAGGATGCCGTTAGACGGATTGTACCGGGTTCCATGTTCAATGTGTGCCGCATCCAGGACACCGCCATTAACCCAACCGGTTACCGCACAACGGCCCGCGAAATTCTCGATGAGCAGAGCTTTGAATTTACCCTGTGCCACGCCACTACGTTGCGTCACTATACGCTCGCAGTGCTCACCCATGATATCTACGTCAGGTTTACGCATCGGCTCGTTGGTGGCCGTCTCAGCTTGTTTAAGGCTGGAACGTGGATAGGCCAGGTTATATGCTGCGCCTGTGGTCATTTGCTCGATAACCGCAGGCGCATATCCTTCGGCTTCGAGCTTACGATATGCAGCCCGGTAGTCTCTTTGGGTTTTCAGCGGGTAAATGTTTCCGCCTTTACCATCGAAAGCGATAAACCAGAAATCGTCCGTGCCGGTTTTCAGATTTCTGCAACGTTTCAGATGCCATCCGCCTTCTCTCGCCCAGATGGTACGGTTATTTCTGGCATTCGTTTTGTCATAACCGTTCTCGTCAAGCCAGCTGTCAAAGCTGGTCAGCCCCAGATCCTGAACCTCCAGAGAAGGCACTCGAATGACCTGCAAGGTATGGCGGGGTCTTGGCTCTCTCATCTTGATCTCTTCCTAGCGCTGGTCTGGGAAATACGGATATTGCGGGCCATATTCATAGTCATGCGGGCCTGGCTCAACTTCCCAGAATGGACGGCCGCTAATTGTCTTTGGACCGCGCTCGTTTACGATGTCTTCTACATCCTGAATATTAAATGGCATCGTTGCCAGTAACAGCTGATCTTCGGGTGTCAGCGTCACAGTTGCACCGTCGATACGGCTGTAAAGGTCGGCAAACTGTTTACCTGCACCGTGCAACCGGTGCTCCGCTACACTTCTGATTGCGTGTAAGTCCAGCTCCGCCGCTTCCATGCGATCCACGTATAGTTTCATTTCTTTACGCAAAGCGCTCAGCTCACGGGTTTTAATAAATCCGTAGGCGTACCCACCCAGGGCGATAACTGCAATGATTGCTAAAATAGCCATTTATTTTCTCTTACGTTACTGCGGCCGCCGCTTTAGTCTTAATGTGAAGCCTGGGAATTCGCTGAATGAAGAATACGTTTTCACCCCCAGACCGACAGCTGTTAAGGCGCGATCCCAACACTCCATTTGTAAGTATCAGGCCCATCTTCTCCGCTGGTGGCATCAGCTACAATTTGAGCATAACGTTCTCCAGCCAGTTCTCTTACCATCTGATCCACCACCCATTGCAGATGATGCATTTCATCGGTTCCGCCGTAACGACAAGCCAACTCAATAGCCCGCTCTATTCTTTTTTGTTCTTCAGTCATACTGAATCCTCACGCTTACATCAGCTATTCTGAAAACATGCCCACTATAAATTGCGGCTGTTATTTCTCAGCCAGGCGCCTGCATTGCTGCCTCATTCCATCAAAAATACTTTCCGCAAGCTGCTGGGGGAACTGGTCCGGAAGAAGCCCGCTAACACGTTCAATGACACCTGGGGTTCTGGCGATGATTTCCTCTATCATCGCCTCTGTCTGCTGTTTACTCAGGCCGGTTATCTCACCATGTCTGATCCAGTGGCG
Organism: Leclercia adecarboxylata; assembly: GCF_006171285.1. Lineage (NCBI taxonomy): Bacteria > Pseudomonadati > Pseudomonadota > Gammaproteobacteria > Enterobacterales > Enterobacteriaceae > Leclercia > Leclercia adecarboxylata. Next base: position 263,480 of record NZ_CP040888.1, read on the forward strand.
TCGTTGTATTCGATATATCTGGTAATAGTTGCTACTGCCACGTACGGCCATCGCCAGTTTGCACTTCTGCCAGGATATCTGATTGTTCCCATGACCGATCACCGGCCATGCCGACAACACATCATAGAGTGGTGTTAGGTGATATCGTCCCTGTGGCCCAATAGAAATACTGAAATTTTTAGCGTGGCCATCTGTTGCGGCCATCATCCAGAAAATTATCTGCGCCATAAAAAACTGCGCTTTGTCATGCTCAGCGCGGTCTGAATTACTCAGAACTTCCATAATTTCCGATATACCTGGCCCGCCGTCCGCCTGATATTTTCGTAATGGCGAAACGCCCAGGGCCTGACACATATCTTCCTGGGGTAAACGAATGATCCATTGTCCGTCTCCTGACCATTTTCGGTCAAAACGTTCTACCACCAGCGCTTTCTGATCTTCAAAGTGAGCAATCTGCGTTCTTGCCACGGGGAGCCCGTACTGTTCGAGAAGTACCGAGCAGAGCCATTCATTTTCAACCGACGAGCTCATGTCGGCTTTCATGTTCCCCACAAGTCCGAGCGGTAGCTTGAATATATGCGTCGTTGGTGTATTACCCTCCGGCATACACCACCGATCTTCATGCCACAGTAGGGCTGTTTTCTCCTGAGCACCGGCAATCGATAAACGTAAGTCGTCGTTATCTTCTGGCCTGCCCGGTAGCAATGTCTCCGTGGTATTACGCAAAGTTGCCGCAATTTCTGATTCAGTAAGAGGGTGATACTTCACGGAATATAAATCTGTGGGTTCGTCTCCGTCATGAAGCAGCTGTATCGCGCCCACGCAGTCTTTTCCCAGCTCCGTCAGCAGATCAAAAGGCTCCAGGCTATCGGCCTTGTAACGCATTGCCAGACGTCTGCGTATGCCTTCGCTGTCCGGGAGTAAATTATCAAAATAGTCACGTACCACATTTCCACGCCAGACCTGGTTCCCGGGAGTAAAAGGAATGGACAATGACAGCGGCCTTCCCTGTTCGTCAGCACTCCATTCAGGAAGGTATTGTAAGCTGTCAACCCCTTTACTTTTTTCCCAGTATCCGACTTTGATTCCGTTCATCCAGATTGCCAGACGCTGCTGTTTACGGCTCATATCGTTACCATTTCTCCTGTCGTGCAGGTGAGTTTGATTTAAGCGTTTCTTCCGTCTGCTTACTATCTGAAGAGGTGGCCGTCGAGGAGAAGCTGATTTTTACACCTAGGACGGAAAACACCTTGAATAGCCGTTCAATGCTCGCACTGGCAGGGTTGGCTTCCAGACGTGAGTATGTCTGTTGTGTGACGCCTAACCTTTCGGACAGGTCTTTTTGCGTCAGGCCATTCGCCTTGCGAAAACCAATGAGCAAGGGACGCAGCTGGTTGAGCGTGTTTAACGGGTATTCATTATTGATCATAAGCTGGCCTCGGTAGTTTCCTCTGATACACCTTGCAGGCTGTTTTCTAAACATACACCCTAAAAGCTGTAATATCAAATTAACAGCCTAAAAGCTGTAATATCAAATTAACAGCCTAAAAGCTGTTAAATATAGAATACAACTTTTAGGCTGTTACTAAGTGGCAGCATAGATCTTTATGACGTTTGATATGAGAGAACTATCGATAATAAGCCGTTACGCTCGAACAGCATCCGGTAAGAGAGCTGACAGGTCAGGTTCATCGGTAAACGAGAAGCGGAGTATCTTATGGCCCCTGTTGTTAGCTGTATAAGTAACTATGACCTACTCTCTGCCTCGGGGAGGAGGCAGAGAGAGAATTAAAAGCAAATGCAGACATTTTTAGCAGCTGGTGGGCTATGGGGTTCCAGAGGTGCTTCGGTGAATGTTACTTGACTGGCAAGTTTCCTGCTCTGATGGTCAATGCCTCGATGCTGTCTATATTGTTCTGAAGCCGTTCCAGTTCCGCCTTTTCAATACCGGCCCAAAGCTTTAAGTGTCGCTGATAAAGGGACCACTTGAGTGAGTGAAAACCATTCCAGGCTAACCCCATCCAGGAGGCGTAATTCGCATTGAGAATATTGCCGGTAATATACATTTTACCTGCGTTAACAGCACTGGAAGTTCCATAACCCAGGGCAAGCATCATCCGGAAGCGCGGATTTAGCCGCAAAGGCATGGTATCCAGTAAGGTCTCCCCAAAAGCTCCTTTTCCCAGCGATACCTGTTTCGCCACATAGAAAACCCGCATCAAAACTTCCATTATGGTCATCGGAATACTTGTCACGATAAACTGACGAAAGTCATACCCGTTGACATACATGTACTCTATTTGTTTGCCGAAGTTAGAACTCCCCACAGGGATCCCCTCAAGCATACGAAGTAACCCCATAAAAGGAGCCGGTAAACCCATGCCACGGTTTCCTTTTGCTGAGGGGGCATTAACATCCGATGCCAGGTGTCCAAACATTCTGGCGATGAGCCTGAAAATATTGGTTTCGTCGGTAACGCCTTTACTGGAAGGATAAACCACGATCTGTCCATTCTGAACCACCGTACAGGTCCCGTTCAGCATATCCTTTATGCCGAAAATAATGCCCAGTATGGGGTCGTGTGATAAAGCTCTTAAGCGGTGATTTGTGGGAGACAAAACGCCACCGGCTGCACCCACTAAATCGCTGCTGATCGAACTGTCTGGTGCCCCTATAGGGAACAAATCTGAGAGTTTTGTACTCAGGTCCTCCGGCAAAATGGCATTGAAGGCTTTCTGCACCTGTTTATTGAAAATACCATCCACTTCTGTCGTAAAGCTCACCGTAGGTTTTGGCGGGGCTCTGACGCAAAGTAAATCCAGCATGGATGCTATGAGCCCGCATCCGCAGGCAATAGCATAATCCCAGGCGTCGAGTGCGTAGCGATCATTAAATTCTTTAATATGATTCTGGATCCGGGCATCTACGACAGCCAGGTCATCCGTGGAGAGTATTGTGGCCAGTCCAATATCACCGCATACACGCTGGTTAGCCTCGCTATATATGGTCTTGAGACCAGTAGAATGCATGGCAGTATCTGAGGGGGTCATTTCTCGCAGATGATGTTCTTTAAGCGCCAGATGCTCCGCTTCATCAAGTTCAGTGCCGCTGATTAGCCCGGTCAACTGTGCCTTAAGGCTCTCTATATCACTGTTAATTGTCTCGTGAGCGTTCGTGATATCCTGACCACGGAGCTGAATATAACGGATGGCCCTGAGCTCATCATCATAAGGAGACTGACTCATGTGTTTACCTCACCGCGACCAGGCTACCTTTTGGAGCTTTCTTAGTAAGCATGTCGATTGTTGCCTTGATCCCAGCAATTTCTGCCTTAAAAAACTCCGCATTCGACATTAACCTTTCCTGTACTTCATAGAGCTTTTGAATGGCCTGACTGAGGGCGGCTGTCAGTTTCGTATTTTTTTTGTGTTTCACTATCGCGTACCCGCCAATCCCTAACACAGCTACAGGTGCGGCCAATACCGCAATGCCTGCAACCATACCACCACCGACGATAGACCCTGCTGTAGCGAGCCCGGAGGTTATGCCTGCTGCTGACACTCCCGTTGTACCAAGCGTATAGAGAGCACCGAAGGAAGCCGCAGCGCCTACGCCTGACCCCGCCAATGCTGCTGCGCCCTCAGTAATACCCGGGAACTTATTTTCAAGCGCCTGAAGAGCACTTGTAACTTCATCCATTGCCTTCTTGCGAATTTTTTCGAGCTCTTCAGTTTCGGTAGCGTCCATTACAGGCCTCGTATTCATAACTTGCTGTGTGGTAGGTGAAAAAAAGCACCATAAAAGTGATGAAGAAATCATGACTTACTATTGGTGCACTTTCCAGTTCACGGTGGTCAGATTCAAAGCGTTTTGCTGATAGTAAATGCTGACACCGCATTGCCCGGCCCCGAAAATTATCCAGCCGGGCACCGTCGAAAACTGGTAGTGCTAAAAATCGGTCGATGACTGAACTGACAGGGTTGGAGGTGGACCTGGATGAATTTCACCAATGAGACTACCTATAACATAATACTCACCTTCATCAGATATGATATAGGGCCCCCCTGAGCATCCTTGCTTGTTGTAATGCGAAATTTCAAAACGAGATGTGCAATGCTGGTTAGAGTGTTTAGCGCAGTAGCAGGAAGTGACACTTTGAATTTTCCCAAGGACCGTTGAAAGTGCAGTCTGGCCCAATGGATATCCGACCCCAAATGTTTGCATGTTGCCGACGGGGGGACGGCGTTTAAAATAATGTGATACAGGCTGTTTCATTCCAGATGGCAAAATCATTTTCGCACTATCTACAAACGGCATATTGCCTTGAAAGTTGCTTTGGTCATTACAGTCCTTAAGAATGAATTCAACAGGTACTGGGATGGTGTTTACTGGTCCGAGATGATTGTGGAATATTACGTAAAGCTTTTGGTTGTTGCTGCTGGGGTATTTCTTGCCAAGAACATCCGTCACAACATGGGCTGCGGTGAGAAGGTGTGCACTCGTACCGTCATCGAAGCCAAATGCCGTTGCTTCGCGAAATGAACTAGGGTTTGAATTATCACTCACATAGATTTTGCAAACGTAGTTTTCAAGCATTTTAACTTCTCCTTCAGAAGGCAGGTAACCACCAGGTCATACGACCGAAGTTATGTCTGCTGAACAAGTCAGGGCAAATAAATGCGCTGGGTGATTTCCCGCCAATTCGATTAGTCTGACCCTCTATGGTACTGCCGCTCCCCCGGACGGGTATGCACAACAGCGTAGGTCAATGACGCCCTCTATTTAGAGAGCAACAGACAAAATTATCGGCAATGTACATGAAATCATTAATCCATTTATCGGTGTACCTGGCTCAACGTATGATCTTGAACCAACCGGCGAGGGCAACGGAGTGCAAACAGAGTAGTAACCGTAAATCAGGCAGTCAGACATTCGTCAGGTCCATCGACAACAAATTATCTTCCTTCCCTGTCTGTCACTAAAATCCTCAGCTATCTATTTACTCAGCAAAGTTCTATATATTCAATTAGTTAAATCTTTGAAGAGCTGTAAGTATACAACTTTAATGTCACGACACGAAAATAGCGATACAACTTTAATGTTAGCGATACAACTTTATTGTCTCATCGCTCCTCCTTGCAATCAGATGCATACGATCATAAGTGACACAACTTAAATATGACGCGACAACCATCTGAGCAACCTCCGTCATTTCATATAGTTATCTTATTTGCATGTCCTCATCCCATAAGGGGTGGGGCCTACCCCCGGCATCGAGCAAACCTGACCACCCTGCCCTCATTAAGACCCCACATGCGGCAATGGTGCCCTGTCCACGCCGCCCGCGATTTTTGAGGAAATGGGGAGGAAATAAAAAGAAAACAATAAGTTATCGGCTTAGGTACCGGCGCAGATCGGGAATCAGGCGAAGCCTGACAGCACGTTGAGGCCTGGCAGGGGGCTTGAGGGATGAGGACATGCAATTGTGATAACCTTCCCGCCACGGGGTCGGTTAAATTCGTATCCTGCCGGTGCAATTCCAACGGCCGCGTTACCAGTTCGCCGGGTAGCATGGCCAGCAAAGCCAGGCATCGAGCACCCGGGTTTCACTGACGGCCGCTGCATAGACGCCGGTATCCGGGAAGAAATAAACCGGGGTGGCGTTGTTCAGCTGGTCGCCTTCATCGGCCAGAGCGCCGATCACCTCATGAGGCTTAAGCAGCATATCCGTTAAATATTCATCCGGGTGGATGGCATTCAGCGATATGGCCATCTCCAGAAATTCATCCAGGGTATGGCGGGTACGATACCCCCGGAAAACCTCGTATGAAGGCGTGACGCATTCACCATCCAGGGAACAGGCATCGTAACCGGCCAGCTGCTCTTCGGTGAGTCCGGAGGCATGCTTTGCCACAAGATTCGTAAATTGCTCTTTATCGTCCATCACAATCCTTACGCTGTAGGGGCCTGTTTGTGTTATCACTGCTTCCGGTTTTTACTTCGCACAACCCGGCAGGTATCCGGTCGCCCGGGCGTCCTTTGCGGTCTTGTTCGCCCTTCGCCTGAATTACGTCAAATCCCTTTCACTACCCGGCCGCAGGGTGACACCTCCCCTTTTCTCCGGAAGCGAAAGAGGAAGAACAGTTTAACAGCCCGGATCCTCAATAATTTTCGCGTAACGGACTAAATAACCGGTTTATGCAGCTTCTGATAACCACAGACCGCGATAGAATAAAACGTCTGGTGAGGAACCGGAGTGTTATGTAAGCGGGGGGTTTAACTGGGTATCTGTGTAGTCCTATTTAGCCAGATATCCCGAATAAAAACCTCAACGATTAGGTAAACGAAATGGATGGATTCTGGTCGATGTTCTGTTTGTTTGTCGTGGTAGTTTCACTGCATAAAGCCCTTTCTGTAGCAGCAGCACGAGCAGACGCAGCAAAATTAAATATGCTTCTCAGAATGAGAAAGTTTAAAAAGTAGCTTTCAAGACATCTGAGAATTCTTTTAAATCCTCAGAGGAAGTTATATGTTTAGGCTATTTGCAAACTAAGGTTGGAATTCCATCATTCTAGCCTTAGATCTTTGATCAAGTGAAGTTGCTCACTTGGTTGGATTTTACCGTTTCCTGACGGCTTTTCAGAAGCGAGGGCTGGTTGGAATGCCTTCCAGCTAGAAGTCTTGCAGATGCTCTCCGGGCATTAACTCATTGTCGAATCTGCACCAGTATCACTAGGTTGTTGAGCGGGCGATTAGCTTTTTCACTGAGCCGCTGTACACTCGACTGCTTCAAGAAGCACTACTTACCATTTGCCTGCCGTAAGGTCTGTTCTTAGCTGGATTTTTTTGGGAGGATACGCAGTCATGACAACTCAATCCAGCTCAATACAATACGCTTACGCGCTAGACGGCGAGGGCACCCTCACGCACATTGGCGCTGCCCTGCGCTCACATACTTACACCTGCCCAGGTTGTAAGAGCCCCCTGACCCCGGTAATGGGCGAGTTCAACGCTAAGCACTTTCGCCATTCGGAAGAATGCTGTGCCCTTGAAACCTATCTTCACAAGTGCGGCAAAGAAGCATTCTTCTATCGCTACCAACAAGCTCTCAGCCGTGAAATGCCTATTAGCCTTGAGCTGGAGCGCCGGGTTGCCTGTAATGGTTCTCGTTTAGCCTTGGTTAGAGACGAAGCACGTCAGTGCGTAAAATCCGTGCCTGCACGCTACAACTTGACTCAATTTTTCGATCAGGCAGAGCTGGAAAAACACGATAAGGTCACAGGGCTGCGACCAGACGTGATGTTGTATGATACGACTGGCGAAAGGCGTTGCTACGTAGAGATTTGTGTCACACACCCCTGCTCTCAAGACAAGATCGAAGCCGGTATCCCGATTCTTGAGTTTAAGGTCCAATCTGCCTCTGATATTCAGATGTTGCTTACCGGGGCCTACTCGATCAAGGAGAAGATCCTGAGAGTATTCAACTGGCTTCCCCCGTTTCAATCTGTGGACACCTGTAGCGGCGTCTGCTCAGTAGGTAACGTGGATATGTCTGTCTGGAGTTTAAGTGGTTCCGGCCGACTCAACGAACAAACGATGCCGCTCGCTGAAGTGGATTTAACAATCAATTCTGACGTGAACACATGGCCTAGATCGTTAGGGGCCGCTGAGCTGGCTGATAACTTACGAGCTTTTATCCGTCACGCCGATCCTCATTCACTATTTCCCAACTGCATTATGTGCGAGCAAGCAGGCCGATGGGAGGATGGCTATCTGCAATGTCACAGTAAGGCAAAGATCGTTCCCTACACCGAGGCCCGTCAGTGCGCCAATTACAAGGTTAAGGCATGACCAAAAGACTGACTTGGGAGCAGAAAAGTATTGTCAGCCATGACACCGGACATGCGTTGGTAAAAGCCGTACCTGGTAGCGGGAAAACAACCACACTTGTAAAGCGCGTTGAGCGGCTGGTCAAGACGGGAACTGATCCTCGCTCCATTCTGATCCTGATGTACAACAAGTCGGCGCAGGTGAGCTTCACGGAGAACTTGAAGACGGCACTGATGTCGAGCGTGATTCCAGAAATCCGCACGTTCCACAGCTTGGCCTTAAAGATTGTTGGTTACGGAGAACGCCAACAGATAATCAAGAAGAAAGACCTCATTACTCCAAGCGACTACCGCTATGAGCAACTGGTAAAGCAAGCCTACCGCTATGGCTTTGACCATGAGGCGAATTATATTGACCCCAATGAAATTGAAAACTTCGAGCTGTTTATTGCTCGCTGCCGGGCGGCGGCCGTAACTCCTGTTGATGCTGCCAATGATCCAACGTTCAGCAACATCAAACGGGAGTTTATTCACGCCTATGGCCGCTATTGTGAGCTGCTGGAGGAAAACAGTCTGCGAACCTTTGATGACTGTTTGATTGAGGCTGTCGCACTGTTGCGTAATGACAGCAGCCTTGGTGCCCACTTCAAGCACATCATTGTTGATGAATATCAGGACGTTAACCTGATACAGCATGACATGACCCGCTTGCTATCTAAGTCGGATACGTCGGTTATGGCTGTTGGTGATGTTAACCAGTGTATTTATGAGTGGCGTGGTGCTCGACCAGACTTTATCGGCGGACTGTTTGAAAGGCACTACCCGAATACGAAGGTGTTTCAACTGTCATGCACGTTCAGATTTGGCCATGAGCTTTCCTTGATGGCTAACTCGGTAATTCGGCGCAACTCTACAAAGCTGACCAAGCTTTGTGTCAGTCATCCTAGCACCCCCAAAACAGAGGTCAGATTGCACTTTGATAACTGCCTATCCAAGGTGCTATCAAACCTCTCGGTGAGCAGTGGAACACAAGCCATATTGTCCCGCACTAAGGCGAACCTTGCTGAGGCGGAAATTGCTTTACGCCTGTGTGGGCTACCTTATCGCTACCTCAATGGTTCAAGCGCATTACACACCCGCACCGAAATCGGGATACTGGTAGTTGGCGTCTTGCTGTCTGTGTACGGCGATCTGCGGCTACTGGAAAACCATCCCAACAAACAAGCGATTGTTTACGGCTTTCTGAAGGAGGCTGGTTTTAGATGGCAGAAAGGGCAATTCAAAGCGGCGCTCAGTGGATTGATGGCTCCGCACGCCGACCTATGGTCTGCTCTAGGTCAGTTATTCGAGGGCGCACAATACCAAAAAGATCGGCTGGGCAGGCTCGCCACTATCTGCCAGAAAGACGGAGAGGAAACGCCTGCTATCGATGTGTTACGACGCCTGAGTATGGAGGGTTTCATTGATAGTGTTGGCTCTGAGGGTGTAACTCGCACTGGATCGAACGACCAGCAACGAGGGGTCGTGAGGATCGGGGAGCTACTTGACTCCAGTAAGATCGATTCCCGCACGTTTTTAAACCTTATCTTGAATCCAGGCGAGGCTGCTACTGACTGCGATCCCTTCATCCTTTCCACACTGCATGGTTCCAAGGGGCTGGAGTGGGATAACGTAATACTGATCGGGGTCGTCTCAGAAAACGGAATCTATGGTCACTCCCGTTTTTGCAACACCGATTTTGACGACAAGTTGGCTTGCTTGAATCTATCCGGCGTCTGAATGGGATTTTATTCCCGCGCCTTGATGAGTTCCGCGCCTGATGAACCTCCAGAAAATATACGGCTTCAATGAGCCTTTCCGTTTTACAGGTTCCTCAACAGGCCGGTGGGCCGTTAGTATCATCAATATCAGTATTCGCAAAACCAGATCAGTAATTCTTTAAACCGGTGTATTTCTGCCGTTATGCTACATAAGTTTGCTGTCGTGCCGTTAGGGCCCAGGCTATTCTGGCCAGCTTGTTTGCCAGAGCACAAGTGACGACAAAGTTGCTTTTCCGGCACAGTAAATCCCTGACCCAATCGGCCAATTTGCCAGACTGGTGTTCCAGTTTTTGTATGAATACCCTGGCACATTGAACCAACAAAGTTCGGATCTTTTTATTACCTCGCTTACTAATTCCCAGCAATGTCGTCCTACCTCCCGTGCTGTACTGCCGAGGTACAAGCCCTGTTGCCGCCGCAAAGTCACGGCTGCTGGCGTACTGCTTCCCGTCGCCAATCTCAGTTGAAATAGTACTCGCTGTCAGTGTTCCGACGCAGGGAATGCTCAGCAAGCGCTGTCCAACCTCATCTTCGTCCAACTTTCGTTTCAACTGGGATTCCAAATCTTTAATCTGCTCAACAAGATAGTGATAATGCTGTTGTAATTTCAGCAATAACTGGCTGAGGTAAAGAGGCAAACTATTATCCTCAAGAATGGTACTCAGTCGGCTAATAACGGCAGCTCCTCGGGGAACGCTAATGCCAAATTCCAGCAGAAAAGCATGCATTTGATTGGTTGTTTTTACCTTATCCTGAACCAGGGATTCACGGACACGATGCAGAGCCCGCATTGCCTGCTGAGATTCCGTTCTGGGCTGCACAAAACGCATAGACGGACGCGATGCAGCTTCACAAATAGCTTCGGCGTCGACAAAGTCGTTTTTATTGCTTTTAACGAACGGGCGGACAAATTGTGGTGATATCAGCTTTGGGGAATGCCCCAACTCTTCCAACTTGCGTGCCATAAAGTGAGAACCGCCACAGGCTTCCATTGCGATGGTTGTAGCGGGGCATGTCGCCAAAAATTCGATCAACTTTGGCCGGGTAAATTTTTTACGGTAAACAGCCTTCCCGCGACGATCCTGGCAATGAATATGGAAAGAGTTTTTACCCAGATCGATACCAATGAGCGCAATGTTTTCCATGATAGTTCTCCGAATGAAAGCCTGTCCTCAGCATAGTACCGGGAAGGAGGGAGTGACCATCTCATTAAATAAAGCACGCTAAGCGTGCGTGGAGGCTGGCACCCAGCGGTACAGCGTCGGAATGGACACGCCGAGGTTCTTGGCCACGTCCTTGGGCGGCACCCCGCTGGCCAGCAGCTTCTTGGCCGACTCGATCTTGCTGTCGGTCATCTTCGGCTTGCGGCCGCCTTTGCGGCCGAGCTGCTTGGCGACTTCCAGCCCGGCGCGGGTGCGCTCGACGGTCAGCTCGCGCTCCATTTCGGCAAGGCTCGCCATGACGTGGAAGAAGAACCGCCCGGATGGTGTGCCGGTGTCGATGGAGTCGGTGAGGCTCCTGAACTGGACACCGTGCTTGTGCAGATCGCCGACCAGATCGACCAGTTGCTTGACCGACCGGCCCAGCCGGTCGAGCTTCCAGACGACCAAAGTATCGCCTTCGCGCAGCATTTCGAGCGTCTTGGCCAAGCCAGGCCGGTCTGCCCGCGTGCCACTCACCTTGTCCTCGAAGACCTTTTTACATCCGGCCTTGCTCAAGGCTTCGCGTTGCAGCTCCAGGTTCTGATCCTGCGTCGAGACGCGCGCATAGCCAATCAACATGGCTTGTCTCGCGCCCGGTCGATGCGTTCCTGCATCGCCTGCATCACTTCTTCGTGGGTGTACGATCTGGCGTTGGCGTCGGTGGCTTGCCGCAGGGCTTCCTCAACCTCGCGCGTCATCCGCTCGTAATCCTCCGGCCACAGCGCTTGCTCCATGCGCAGCGACGCCTGACTCAGCAGGTGCAGCAGGCTGAACAGCCGCATGTCGTTGGTGGCGACGATGCGCTCCCGAATCTGCTCCTGAATAGCTTCGCTAGCCCGATGCGCTTGTGGTGTGGCAGTCCCCTCGTAGTCAGCGGGGAATTCCGCTTCCTCGGCAATCCTTGCCCAGGCGCTGGCCAGCGCCTCGATGGTTGACGTGCTCATTTCCGCCGCTCCTGTGCTCTTTGGCGAATCAACCGGCCAAGGGGCCTCGACGCGAAAACCAGCAGCATCACGCCTATCGGATACCAGGTCGAGAAGACCACCAAGGCATCGAAGGCTGGCCGTCCGGTGTTGGTAGGCAGTACGGCGGTCACAGCCATCAACCCGCCGACCGTCCAGATGATGCGCCACACGTAGGGCATCACGCGGGGCACGTAGCCGTCATCGAAAGCGGTCTGGTAGTAGCGGCGCAGGCCGCGCTCGGCAAGCGCCTGGCGCTGCCGCTCCGACAGCGCATCCGTCCGGCCATACCAGCGCCGGAATGGTGGACAGCGCAGCAGCAAAGGGGTGAAGAGGATCATCACCGCCACGATCGCGACACCCCACGCCATGACGGCGCCGGCATCGGGCCGCTTGGCGTTCTCGATCACGGGCGCGAAGACGCCCGGAGCACCGATCATCCAGAACAGCGCAATGTGCTGATGGAAGGAGAGCTTCATTTGCTCATCCACTTGCGCAGCAGGCGCTTTTTCAGGGAGGCGCGTTCTTGCGGGTTGCGTCCCTTGTGATTGGCGATGCGATCCGCCGTGGCGGCCTGGCGCTTGACGGGCCAGTAGGAGCGGCCATCCTTGCCCATCGACCAGACGCTGCTGGCCTGGTTTTCCAGCAGGGGCAGATGGGCGCTCAGGGCTTCGGGCGACGCGCTGGTCAGCGCCGTGCGCTCACGGGTGCGCCAGCGCTGATGCCAGAGCTTCTTGTCCTCGCGCTCGCTGCCGCAGGTCGTGTGCCCGACGATGGGTGTTTTGCGGCGGCTGCGGCTCATAACGTAGTGGTCTCCAAGAACATTCAGGACTGATCCCAGGCGTCGATGGTCAAGACCTGATCGGCAGGACAGGCGGCTACGCGGTCGGGAACTGGATGGTGTTCAGTCTCATGCCGACCCCATTCGATTGATCGCGTCGCTTGCGGCACGCTGCGACGCAAGGAGGTTTGCGACCTGGTTTAGCAGCCGTGTCCGCTGCATGTCTGTTACCTATCTCCCCGACCGCTCATTGGACCAACTCCAGAGATTGGGCTCTATCGCTCAGCCAATACGAAACCGGCATTGGCTGATGCCACAACCGAGACGAACACAAATGGCTCGGTACCTGTATTTCGCGCCCCGTGCACTTGGCCCGGTCTTGCCACGGCTATCTCACCTTCCCTGAGGGCACGAACAATCCCATTGCCCTGAAAGTAATCAGCCATTCCCGACAAAACAGTCCACGTGTCTTGGCCGTGAGGATGAATGTGAGCCGCAATTTCCTGCCCGGGATGGACATGCCAAACCACGATAATTGAGTCTCGGGTTTCAAGCACAACGGAACGAATAGGCTCGCCTTCGGACGGCTGAACATACTCGGCTACAGAAAATATTCTCGATTCAACAGTCATCGGAGATCCCTCTTTCACAGTTGTCGTTACGGTCTTCATCGTCGGCATCCTGACGCACGGCGGGCAATTGCTGGAGCAACGCCGGCAGCCATTCCTGTACCGTCTCCCACACCACATCGAGGTTGATGTCGAAATAGCCGTGAGCCATGCGATTACGCATATTGCGCATGCTGCGCCACGGCACGTCGGCATGCGCCTGGGTGAACTCGACGTAGCCATCCATCACCTTTGTGGCCGCCTCGCCGATGACGATCAGGCTCATGATGACGGCCTGCTGGGTGCGCTTGTCGGCCAAGAAGTCGTCCTTGGCCATCCCTTCCACGAAGCTGCGCGCATCGGTTGCGGCCTGCTGAATGTGGTCGAGGTAATCGGGCAGGCGGTTCTCGCTCATATCGGTTGCGCCTCCGCGAGCACCTTGGCCCGGAACTTCGGCGGCAGGTCGCCGGGAGTCAGCAGATCGACGTCAACGCCGAGCAGCGATTTCAGTTCTTCTTCCAAATCGCCCAAGTCCAACAACGTGGCACCGGGCAGCGCATCGACCAACAGGTCGAGGTCGCTGCCATCCCGGTCGGTGCCATGCAGCACCGAGCCGAAGACGCGCGGGTTCGCGGCGCGAAAGCGGCCTACCGCTTCACGCACTGCGCTTCGCTTCATGTCAAGCACAACAGACGGTCGCATGCGCATCCTTTCTTATCGAAACTCGTTGAGATGATATGCAATCAAGAATAGAATTTCAAGAACTATTTTCGAGAATCGCAATGCCTTGATTCCCGTGCCGCGCTGTCGTTTTCAGAAGGCGACTGCACGAAATATCAGGAGTCGGCTGCACTGCCAGAACTGGCCGCCTGCAAGGCAGCGTAGAGAGCGGTTTTTCCTACCTTGAGGCGTGCGGCGGCCTCGCGGACATTCAAGCCGTTGGCGACAAGCTCCCGCGCTCGTTGCAACTTGTCGGCAGTGACAACCGGCTTGCGTCCGCCTTTGCGCCCGCGTGCGGCGGCAGCGGTCAACCCGGCCTTGGTGCGCTCGCGGATCAGGTCGCGCTCGAACTGGCCCAGCGCACCGAACACATGGAAGATGAGCCGTCCGCCCGGCGTGGTGGTGTCGATGTTTTCAGTCAACGAGCGGAAGCCGACGCCCCGTGCTTCCAGCTTGCCGACCGTCTCAATCAGGTGCGGCAGGGAGCGGCCAAGCCGATCCAGCCGCCAGACGACCAGCACATCGCCATCGCGCAGATAAGCCAGCGCATCGGCCAAGCCGGGCCGGTCTGCCTTGGCCCCGGATGCCGTGTCCTCGAAAACCCGTTCGCAGCCTGCATTGCGCAGCGCATCCGTCTGCAAGGCGGTGTCCTGTTCCGCCGTCGATACCCGCGCATAGCCGATGAGTGCCATTTCCGCCCATTTGTCCGTTATACCGTCCGCCTATCTTATTGTCCGTCATCCCGTTGCGCAAGATGTTTTCGGACAGGCGTCCGGTTTGGCCGCCTAATGATCGTTTGGCGGACAAGGCGACTGGCATCAGCCGAACAGCTCGCTATGGGAGCCAAGCCGCGCCAGTCGCAGGGTGTCGGCGTCGGACTTGCGGTAGATCAGCAGCAGGTCGGGCTTGATGTGGCATTCGCGGTAGCCCGCCCAATCGCCGGAAAGATCGTGGTCGCGGTATCGCACATCCAGGGGCTGATCGGTCGCCAGCGCGACCAGAACCGGCTTGAGGTCATCATTCGTGCAGCGGACTCCTGATACTGTTCGTTCAATAGACGACTGCACAACAGCCTTCAAACCGCGTTGTCTGGTGCAGTCGTCTTCTGAAAATGACAACAGCTGCACACGTCGGCTGACGGTGGATTGCGATATCGATAGGCGCTCCGCCGCTCGGCGGAAGCTGCCGGCCTCGGCGACCTGAACGGCGTACTTCAGGTATCGGAGATCAAGAGTCAGGTCGGGCATGAGACCCGTCCTATCATACCGGCGGTCTCATCGGCGAACCGCCTGCGCCCGGTGAGCGGCACCCATGCACGTCCACTTTCATCGAGCCCACCCCCGCTAGCGCCTGGGGAACGAGCACGTCCGTTGATCTCAGATGTGGAATCCGAGCTGAGCCCCTCAATGAGCATGACCATGTCCGAATCTGTCATAGATGCATGCGGCGGTCATACATTTTCACACGCTTGAAGTCTATGCGCGAAGCATATATTCTTGCGGTATGGAGCCTGAGGTTGCCAAGTACCATTTAGGTGCACTCGCGTTGGCCGTTGCAGACAGCATCGCCAGTGTCTCGGCCTCGTTTTCACCAAGCGGCCCGGGGACCGCCGTGATGGTGTTACTCAGCATGGAGCCCGGACTGCCGATCAGCGTTTTGGCTACCTCGATCGGGCTTTCTCATGCCGGGACGGTGCGATTGATCGAGTGAGGCAGCGAAGCGCGAGCCAGCCGCTCGACATATCTCGCTTATTAGTATATGCGTCGCGCATATACTGCAACGCCTGCCCGAAGCACGTAGACGACGTTCGTGACGTTCCCACGGGACCACTGTTGAGGAATTTTAGATGAGCATTTTCGACCGTTATGAATTTCTTGTCCCCGAGCACGGTCGGAGGGATCTTGGCCTGCTTAGATGGGCTCTCGTGATCGTATTTCTGTGGTTCGGCGCGATGAAGTTCACAGCGTACGAGGCCTATGGTATCGCCCCGTTTATCGAACACAGCCCGATCATGAATTGGCTCGGCATGTTCGGGACGCAGGGGCAAAGCTATTTCATCGGCGTTATCGAGTTATCGACCGGTCTCGTTCTGATCCTTGGTGCATTTCGTCCACTCTTCTCTGCGCTAGGCGCACTAATGTCAGCAGCGACCTATCTGATCACGCTGACCTTTTTCATCACCACTCCAGGTGTCGCGGAGCAGACTGCCGGCGGCTTTCCTGCGATTTCGGCTGCACCAGGGCAGTTTCTACTGAAGGACGCAGTTCTGCTAGCGGCGTCCCTCGTGCTGCTGCGTGCTTCGGTCCGCCACAGAGGGGCGCTTGTGCTCTCGTGACTGTGGTCCTCTCGTGACGGCGGGCGTGCAAATCCTGCAGAACCTCCGCGGGGCATGGATGCTCCGTCGCGATATCGAGCCCGGAGGCGCTCAGCTGCATGGCGACGCGGTCTTCGCCCGTTTCGCCGCAATCCCCGACGTCGTGGAGCACGGACTGTTCCTCAATGGGATTGATACAATCGTGATCGCGCGCGGTGACACGATGGAAGTGCGACGCCGGGGGCAAGCTAGGTCTCGCTGATCTGCACCTGCGCGGCCTGGATGACAGCGCTGACGCGGAGTGATTCTCGGGCGCGACCTACGGCGATTCCGAGCGAAAAGGCTTGCCCTATAGCCGCCAGGTATCAACGGTTCCGCGGCCTTAACGAGCCGGACCCGTTTTTTTCGGCGCGCTCGATCAGTCGAAATCCTCCGAAACCCTTCTAAAACAGGACATTTTCCACAAGCCGCGCGGAGGAAGAGGACCACGGTATGGCTTGCTGTCTATGCTCCGCGCACATATAGATGTGGCAATGGATGGACCTCGAGATCGAAACATTTTCGGGGCGTTCGCACTCATGATCAGCGACGACATCGTTCGCGCTAGTTCATCGCGGGCGCCGGAAGCTGGACCCGCCGCCTCAGCGCTGGCGTTGCTCGCGCACAAGCCCGGGCTCTCGATCCGTATGCTTGCGATCGGGGTGGGCCTTTCACATGCTGGAACTGTTCGCCTGGTGGATAGATTGGTAAGCGAGGGATTGATCGAGCGTAGGGAGCATTCGACAGACGGGCGCGCGCGATCCCTCTATCTTACTCCAACTGGCAAGGTCGCGAGCGACGAGGTCCTGGCCTCGCGCGATCAAGTGATTGCCGAAGGGCTATCGATCCTTAATCCAGACGAACTGAAAACCTTATCGGACATCGCTGAACGCGTTCTCCGAAATCGCTTGGAAAACCTCGAGCAGTCATACCGCATCTGCCGCTTGTGCTGCTACGAGGGCTGCACGAACTGCCCCGTCGATGCCGAATTGCATGAGCGAGGTGTGGACCGCGAGAAGAACGACGACGCGTAGGAGACTCGCAATTGCGGCAGCTCAACGCTGCTCAGATGGCGGGGCTTCATAATGTCAGCGAGCCTACCATCAGCCGCATTCTTTTGGCTACGCGTCAAGCCGGCCGATCGGGCATGGCGGTCTCATTCTAATATGTCGGTGATCGCCCCACTTTTAGCCGCTCAATTGATCGGAACGCGGTTTCGGAAGCGGCCGTTCAAACCACTCGCTGCATTCCCATTTCTCTATGTCCGATAGGTAGTTTCGGGGAAAAGCAGTCGGGAACAGGTTTCGGGAACGCATGCTCCGGCAGGAGCGCAGCGCGCGTCCCAAACGCGTTTTCCCGGTAGAGCTTCCCAATCGGCAAAGTGCGGGCCACCTCAGACTGCGAACGCGAAAAACCGCCTGGCTGGTCACTCAAGGCAGGGTAACGACGATTTTCGCTGCGGATACACCCGCCTTCAGGGCTTCCAAGGCAGCCTGGAGCATTTCAAGGCCCTGGCCCACGATCTTCGCCGGAGGGGCGGGGACGAACGTGCGCGCCGCGAGAGCCTGCGGCAGGAATTCGCGGTAGATCATTGGACCAACCTCGTCATCCTTGAGGCTCGTCCCGGAGATGTGCGTCGCCTCGACTCCAAATGAACGCTCGTCGGGCGGGGCCAGCGTCGCTGCCACCCGGCGCGAGCCCTCGCATCTCGCAACTACGGCAAAACAGTCTTTCATGTGACCGGTCGCGTGAAGCGTTCCAGCGAGACTGCGCCCGCGCATTGCCTCAATCACGTCTTCCACGATGGCTGGACTCGAGTGGTCAAGAACCTCGCTTGCACCCAGCTCCTTCAACAGGCCGACGTTGCGCGCCGAAGCGGTGGCGACGCACCTGTAGCCCGACGCCACCGCGAGCTGGATGGCGTTGCAGCCAACGCTCGACGATCCACCCCAGACCAGAACGACCTCTGGACGCGCGGTCGGCGAGTGTAACGGTGGCGCGAGAGCCAACTGTGTCCGTCCGTAGAGCCCGCTTGCGGCGGTGCCAAGGCCAAGCGGGAGGACTGCCGCATCAGCGAAGGCAATGTTGTTGGGGATCGGCGCCGCCATGTGGTCCAGCACGATCGTGTGGTGCTGGAACGCACCCTGCGCAGGTTGATTTACGGTTGTCCCGACCGCCTGTCCGATGACTCGATCGCCGACCTTGAACCGCTCGACCGCGCCACCGACCGCCGCGACCTCACCGGAGACGTCGCTGCCGAGAATCGCGGGATAGTCGAGCCATGGCAAAAGCGCGACGTCCTGCAGAATCCAGTCGAGTGGGTTGATCGCGATGGCCGCGTTGCGGATCAATATCTCGTTCGCCGCCAGATGCGGCAGAGCGGTGACACCGATCCTCAGTGGCTGCCCCGGCGCTTTCTGCCAGGCGGCCTGATTAGTCACGGTTTCGGTCATCATCAACTCTTTCTGTCAAGTATTACAGCTGGGCGTTCGTCTGAG
Organism: Leclercia adecarboxylata; assembly: GCF_006171285.1. Taxonomy (NCBI): domain Bacteria; kingdom Pseudomonadati; phylum Pseudomonadota; class Gammaproteobacteria; order Enterobacterales; family Enterobacteriaceae; genus Leclercia; species Leclercia adecarboxylata. Next base: position 282,253 of record NZ_CP040888.1, read on the forward strand.
CGGTCCAACCGCCAGGTCGGGCGCACGAAGTGGCAGCTATAGCCCCCAGGATAGCGCACCAGGTATTCTTGGTGCTCTGGCTCCGCCTCCCAAAAGGGTTCTTCTGGGTTGATCTCCGACACGACCGGGCCTGGCCAGCTTCCTGATGCCTCGATTTCCGCGATGGTTGTGAGGGCGACTTCCTTCTGCACTTCGGTGGTGTAGAAAATCGCCGATCGATAGCTCGGACCGACATCGCTGCCTTGTTGCTCGTAGGTCGTGGGGTCATGTATCTGGAAGAAGAGTTCCAAGAGCGAGCGATAGGCGAGAACGGAAGGGTCGAAGGTCACTTCCACTGCTTCCGCATGGCCGTAATGTCTCGCGTAGGTCGGATCAGGCATTTCTCCGCCTGTGTAACCGACACGCGTCGAAATGACTCCCCTGGCTCGGCGCAGCAAATCCTCCATGCCCCAGAAGCAGCCGCCTGCGAGAATTGCTCGCTCTGTCGCGGCCGCCCTATTGCCGGTAGGCGATTGGCTCACAGTCCGTTCGCCCTCCTCCGTGTGCGCCACGGTCAAGCCAGCCTCGCGGGATCCGCAGCCTGACTGGCGCTCAAGAGCTCGGTCTGCACGTCCGAACCCCGGATGAGACTCAGATCGACGGGACACCGATCAGCGATCGCGAGGATCCGAGCGCGCTGATCATCACTCAGCGGCCCATCGAGGACAATGGTGCGGGTGAACCGGTCGGGTGGCATCATGTCCGGCACCTTCTCGTGCTGCACGGTCGTGCTCGCCCGTTCGAGCGGAAAGCCCTTGCGGTTCGCATAGAGACGCATCGTCATCACCGTGCAGGCTGCGAGGCCGGCAGATACGAGTTCGTAGGGAGATAGTCCGGTCCCGAGGCCACCGACCGATGCTGGCTCGTCGGCGAACAGAGTGTGCTCGCCGCTGCGGACCTTGAGCTGGAACGTCCCTGCAAGAGTTTCGGTGGAGACGACGCCCTCCGCAACCTCGACCTGCGGAAGATCCGCGCTGAGTGGTGGGAGAAAGCGGCTCGCCCAAACCGCCACCATGGCCGCGGCGTAGTTCGCGTCCGCGACGTCGGTGAGAAGGTGATCCGCGTTGTCGAGCGAGATGAAGCTTTTAGGGTGCCTGGACGCGACGAAGATGCGCGACGCGTGGTCGATGCCGACCACCTGATCCAGCGGAGAGTGCATGACCAGCACCGGCCGTCGCAGGGAGGCAATGGCCTTCTCGACGTCGATCCCCTCAACCGCCTCAAGGAACCCTCGGCGAATGAGGAAGGGCCTACCGGCAATCTCCACCGAGGCCTCGCCCTCGCTCGCGATGGTGTCCAGATCATTCGGTCCGAAGAGGCGCAAGATATGCTGAAGGTCGGCCGGCGCACCAATCGTCGCTACCGCCGCAATATCAGGCATGTCGGCGGCGGCTACGATCGCAGCGGTGCCACCCAGGCTGTGCCCGACGAGGAGGGACGGTGACATGCCCGCCGCCGCCATCGCATTTGCGGCGGCCCGAAGGTCCTCGACGTCCGACGCGAAGTTCACAGGTTCTCCCGTCCCACCGCCGATCCCGGTCCCGGCGAAATCGAACCTCAAGACCCCGATGCCCGCACGCGACAGCGCGCGCGAGATGTGAACAGCGGCGCGACTGTCTTTCCCGCACGTGAAGCAGTGGGCGAAGATCGCCCAGCCCCGCGGCGTCCCTTCCGGCGGTTCGAGGTGCCCGGACAGCGGAGAGCCAGCCCCACTGACAAACGTAAATGATCTTCCTGCCATGTCCATCAAACCTCCAGCACGCGGCTTGGCGGTTGCGCTCTCAGAACCTTCGACGGAGCTGAGCGGAGCGCACCGCCAACCGGTAATCGTCATCTCAGGCTATCATTTATATGTCTGGCGCATATAGACAAGCCCCTATACCATGATTATATGCGCCAAGCATACTTCTGCGACCTGCTTTCCAAAGGCGGTCTCACGGAAGAGGTATCAGTCAGGCGCGTGGGCCAAAGGACTATGGAACTCAATCAAGTCAGCTATTTCATCAACTTGGCCGAGACGCTGAATTTCACAGCGGCCGCTCGCTTGAGCGGTGTGTCACAGCCAAGTCTGACCCGCGCGATCCGCCGCTTGGAAGATGAGCTTGGCGGGCCGCTGATCTATCGCGACGGGAAGAACAGCCGCCTGACTGGCCTTGGCCATGACGTCGAGGCAGAATTCCGGCGCATGGTGGTCGCGATGAAGAGCGTTCGCAATCACTCGGAGCACTGGGCGATGGGGGGGCACCGCGTGCTGGATGTCGCCGTCGCGCCCACCGTCGGACCAAAGGAATTTACGGCATTCTTCGAGAGCGCATTGGCGGAGATGCCATCCATCGAAATCAAGCTGCACTCGCTCCAGTCGAACGAGGACACATCGGAGGTGCTTTCAGGAAAATACCACGCGTGCATCATGCCGCGTGAAACAAGACCGGAACGCAAGCTGGATGTGCATCCTCTATTTCGGGAGCGCTTCGTGCTCGGCTGTTCTGCAAACCATCCCTTGGCTGCCAACGAGATCGTGCGCGGCGAAGACCTGCTCGAGTTTCCTTTCGTCGATCGCCTGAAATGCGAGTTTCGCGATCGGATCCTCGATCACTTCGCGCGACGGGACTTGCTCATGCGACCTCGCTTTCGATCAGATCGCGAGGACTGGGTGCAACGGGTCGTCGCTGACGGCCACGCCATATGCATTCTTCCGGAACGATCGCCGACCGTGCAAGGCCTCGTCACTCGGCCGATCGACGGATTTGTCTTGGAGCGCGAAGTCGTGATCGCGACAGTATCCGGCTCCACGGCAACGGTCGAGATACGGAACATCGCGCAGCTGGCAGCCCGGTATGAGTGGAACTGAATCACGACGTGAAGAGCTTCGGCGCTATGGAAACTATACGCGCAGCGTATTGGATAAATCTGGGGCGCACTGCTATAGTCGGCGCAATGACTGCAAAGATAAATGACAGTGTGTCGAGCTCTCTAGATTAATTATTGGAGACTATCATGAAGTTTGAGAAGTCACAGGCAGCAGTTGACCGCCTGACCCCCGAGCAACGCCGGATTACCCAGGATTCGGGGACCGAAAGGCCCTTCACGGGTGAGCACAACGACAACAAGGAGCCTGGCATCTACGTCGACATAGTGTCGGGAGAGCCGCTGTTCGCTTCAACGGACAAGTTCGATTCGGGTACTGGCTGGCCCAGCTTCACCAAGCCGATCGTTCCGGCAAACGTGAACGAGGTGCGGGACAGTGCACACGGCATGGTCCGGACGGAGGTCAGGTCGGTACACGCCGACAGCCATCTGGGCCACGTTTTCCCGGACGGTCCTTCCGACCGCGGCGGTCTGCGCTACTGCATCAACTCTGCGTCCCTTCGCTTCATCCCGCGCGACGAGATGGAGTCCGAGGGATACGGTGAATATCTCGATCAAGTAGAGGAGGCTTAACATGCATCAGCGCGCTGTTCTCGCAGGAGGATGTTTCTGGGGCATGCAGGATCTGATCCGCAAGCGGCCCGGCATCATCTCGACCCGTGTGGGTTACACGGGCGGCGATATTCCGAACGCCACGTATCGTAATCACGGCACGCATGCCGAGGGGATCGAGATTGTCTTCGACCCGACAGTGACGAGCTACCGGCACATCCTGGAATTCTTCTTCCAGATCCACGATCCGACGACGCTGAACCGCCAGGGCAATGATCGTGGGCTCTCCTACCGGTCGGGCATCTATTATGTCGACGAGGAGCAGAAGCGCGTCGCCGAGGATACGATCGCCGATGTGGATGCCTCGGGGCTGTGGGATGGCAAAGTGGTGACCGAGGTCCAGCCGGTCGGCGAGTTCTGGGAGGCCGAGCCCGATCACCAGGATTATCTGGAGAAGCGGCCGGGCGGCTACACCTGCCACTTCGTCCGTCCCGACTGGGTTCTTCCAAAGCGGCATGAGGCCGGCGATGTGAGCCCTGCGGCCGGGGCTGCAGCGGAATAGGCTTCGCTGCCGTTAGTGCCGCGCCGATCCGGTTCGCAACCTCCGACGACCGCGTCAATCGACGCGGTCGTCGAACCCGGCCTTGAAGCAGATCATTCCATTCAGCCGCCGTCGCAGTGCCAGGATCCAGATATGACAGACCTCTCCTCCTTTCCCATCACGCAGCGCTGGCCAGCATCTTATCCGGATCGCTTGCAACTATACGCGGCCCCCACGCCCAACGGCGTCAAGGTCTCGATGATGCTGGAGGAGACTGGCCTGCCGTATGAGCCCCACTTCGTCGACATCTCGAACAACGAGTCGAAGGATCCAGCGTTCGTGTCGTTGAATCCCAACGGCCGCATACCCGCGATCATCGATCCGGCTGGCCCTGACGGCCAGCCCATTGGCATATGGGAAACCGGTGCGATCCTCATCTATCTGGCCGACAAGACGGGGCAGCTCATCTCAACAACACCCGCCCAGCGGTACGAGACTCTGGCCTGGGTGTTCTTTCAGGTGTCGGGCGTTGGGCCGACCTTCGGACAGCTAGGCTTTTTCCTGCGATTTGCCGGCAAGGACTATGAGGACAAGCGACCTCGGCAGCGCTTTGTTGATGAATCCAGGCGTCTTCTCGGGGTCCTGGATCACCGGCTGGAGGGCCGCGAATGGATTGTCGATGATTACTCGATCGCGGACATTGCGACGTTTGGCTGGGTGAATGCGCTGGTCGAATTCTACGCAGCGGGCGACATCCTCGGCCTAAGCAGCTATTCGAACGTGCAGGCATGGCTCGAACGCGGGCTGGCGCGACCGGCTGTACAGCGTGGCCTGCGAATTCCTGCGAGGCCTGCATGACCATTATCGCCGCATATTATTACAACGAAGGTAAGCGAGTCCGTGAAATCAGGCTCGATGAGCACGTCGAACTAAACGAGAATCGCTCGGGCTTCTGCTGGATCGCGCTTAGCGAGCCCACCGCAGACGAACTCAGCGCGATCCAGACGACGTATAACCTCCATCCTTTGGCGATCGACAACGCCATGCACCCGCTGTGCCCGCCCAAGCTCGAGGTCTACAACGATGAGTTGTACGTCGTCGCCCAGACCGCCGAGCTGGTCGGCGACCGGATCAGCTACGGCAAGATGGCGATCTTCACCGGTCACAATCACCTTATCACCGTGCGGCACGGCAATGCCGGAGCGCTGGGCAAACTTCGGGAGCAACTCGAGGCATCGCCGACGCAGTTCGGCAAGGGTGTCGACTATGTGCTGCACGCGATCTTGCACCGAGTGGTCGACCAGTATCTGCCCATCTTCGAAATGATCGAGGACGACGTCCTGGCGATGGAGCGACGGTCGCTGCACGATTTCCTCGGGCCAGAAGAGGTGGCGCGAATCTTCGAACTAAGGTCCGAACTCACGCGGTTCCAGCGCACGCTCGGGGCTATGGCCGAGCTGGTGCGAAAGCTCGTTCGCGGCCACTTTCCCTGCATCAGCGCCGAAATGACACCATATTTCCACGACGTCGCGGACCATGTCCACCGCGTGCAGTCCATGGTCGACGGCCTCCTGCTTATCCTGTCCACGGTCTTCGAGGCCAGCAGCCTTCTGGAAGCGCAAAGGATCGGTGTGGTCACTCGCCAGCTCGCGGCCTGGGCGGCGATCTTGGCGGTCCCGACGGCGATCGCCGGAATATATGGCATGAACTTCAAGCACATGCCGGAACTGGACACGCCATATGGCTACTTCGTCGTGCTCGGAGTGATAGCGGTGTTCTGCCTTCTCCTATTCATGCGCTTCAAGAAGGCCAAGTGGCTATGAGTAACGCACTTCGCGAGCTTCTCCGTCCGCCGAGTCACAGCGCGCTTTGTGCGCGAGCGTGTCCAATCCAGTTCAAGATGAAGGTGCTTCCATGACCTCCCAGGTGACCGACGTTCTAGAAGCAGTCCAGTCATTCATCGCCAAAGGCTATGACCGCGAATACCGCGTCAAGGACGGCAATCTCGTCGATCTCGAACTAGGGTCAACCCTCGATGCATGCAGCATTCGCGTCGATGCGGCGTTGCGCCTCGAGAGCGGGGACGACGGCGAAGATGCCTCCAACATCTACGCGATCACCGATCCGGCGACAGAGCATAAAGGCCTGTTGATCGACGCCTTCGACGTGTTCCACGAAATCTGCCCCCGCGACTTGTCCGAGCGCCTTGTGGCGCATCGGGAAACAGCACCGGCAGGTGACCAGGACGCGCCGAGCAAGCACGGACTACGGAAAGTCTACAAGAGCGAGTTTCACAGCGATCCCGAGCGTTACGTTCTGCGCGAGGGCTTTCCAGACTTCCCGCCATGCCCTTTCGGCCAATCCTTCAGCATCCTCGGCTTCGATACCGCCGAGCAGGAATATGTCTGGCTCGTCACGAGCATCATTCGAGATCCTCGGCTGATCAGGGTTCCATACCAGGGCGAAGACGTCATCAGCGACGAATAGCGGTGTCGCTTAGCCGGAAAGGCTGGCCTTCCTGGCCCACACATCTGCAGGCTGAACTTTAAGAACATCGAAAATTAGGAGGTGATTATGGACTGGAACAAGGACCACATACGAGAAACTATGCTCTTGCTGGAGACAGCAGCGTTGCACAGCGCTCGCGAAAACTACCTGGACTATGTCTCTACCGCTCGGCTCGATCGGAGCGAACCGATCGAAAACGACGAACTAGCTCAGGCCGAGGTCGCGAGCGACTTCGCTGAAGCGCTCGATGACACGCTCCATGACTACGCCAATAAACTCGAAAAGCTCAGGACGATCGATTTCGGCCCCAAGTTGGCCGTCAACGAAGGCGCTGTCGTCAAGCTGTCCGGCCGCCACTTTGTGATCGCGGTGTCAACGAGCAAGTTTACCTGTCAGGGGCGTGAGCTCATGGGCATTTCCACGATGGCGCCGATCTTCGAAGCGATCGAGGGTGCCCGAGCCGGGGAGACCGTGCAGTTCAACGGCCGGGACCTCACCGTAGAAGACGTGGAATAAAGCCCTCCACCGCAGCCGGCGCGCTAGTGCCGAACGCCCTGCATCTCTTTCTGCATGCATACGGTCACTTGCAGCCGCGTTGACCTGGCTCATCAAAGGCAAACTCATGACAACACCTTCATTCTTCATCACCCCCGGATACGGGACGCGCCTGCATGACGCGCTTCATTATTCTCAGGCAATGCGCATTGGTGACCGCGTGGAGATCTCCGGACAGGGCGGATGGAACGACGATCTCGTCATTCCGGAGTCGATTGAGGAAGAGATCGAGCAGGCGTTCAAGAACGTGGAACGGACGCTCGCGACCGCCGGAGCACGCTGGCCGCATGTGGTCCACGTCAATTCCTATCACGTCGGTGGATTCCCTCCCGTGATCAACGAAACAATGGCCAAGCTGTATCGCCACTACATGCCCGACCGCGCTCCAATCTGGACGCAGTTGGGAATCGAAGCGCTGGGGCTTCCAACCATGCGTATCGAAATTCGCGTAACAGCTATCATCGCCTGACCCCGCGGTTCGTGCAGGCGCCGTGCCGCGCTAATCCCGCACGCCCTGCGCCCGCTTCTCCATGCATATCATCGTATCGAGAGATCCGGTTATCATCGGCGTGCTCGGAGAACGGGGGGCCGCCTTGGCCTGGTTGGTGCGCCTCGGCTGCCTGCGGGCGATGGCCAGCACTGCCAGGAGCGTGAGCAACGCCGCCGCATAAAGGAACAGGCCGCCAGGGCCGACGATATTCATTGCAGCTGCTCCTATTAGGGGGCCAGCGGCTGTCCCGATCCCGTTGAGCAACAGAAGCCCGCGCGCGGTGCCGAGTAGCCGACCGGCCGGAAGATCGTCGTTTGCGACGGCGAGACACAACGAATAAATCGGGATGCCAAAGCCGCCGAACAGCGCACCTGCCGCAAGGAGCAGCGGCAGAGGCGCTTCCACCGCCAACGCTACGCCGATGGCAGACGCTGCGGACGCCAGCGCCGCACCGGCGATGACAAGATTCCGGGGCACTCGATCCGAAAGCCAACCGAGTGGCCAATGGAAGGCGAGCGTTCCACCAAGAACCGCAGCCATGAAGGCGGAGATACCGCCCACATCGAGGCCGATGCTCTGGGCGAAGTTCGCGCCCATGCCCCAGAAACCACCGATAGCCAGGCCGGCCAGGAAAGCGCCAGCCGCAGCGAGAGGTGATACGAGGACGAGGTCCCTGAACGCGACCCATTCCTGTTCCACCTGGGCCGGCGGATGACTGGGCAGCAAGGTGATCGGAACCACCGCCGCTGATATCAGCAGCGACACGATGAGGAACAATGTCACGTCGGCGGGCGGTGCGATGTTGAGTAACGCCTGCCCGATTGCCCATGAGCCCATAGAGACAACTCCGAATATCGACAGGAGCTGCCCGCGTGTGGATGGCAATGCGTGGGCGTTGAGCCAACTCTCCGTTGCGAGGATCATGCCCGCGTAGGCGAAGCCGGTAATCAGGCGAAGCGGCATCCAGGCGATCGGCTCCACGAACGCCACATGGAGAAGGGCGGTCATCGAGGCAATGGCCGCGAAGCCGGCGAAGGTTCTGACATGTCCCACGGAGACGATGATCGGTGGCAACACGAGCGCGCCGATCGTGAAACCCGCGAAATAGAAGGACATCATCGCGCTGATCGCGCCGGTCGAGAACCCCTTATGGCCGGCTCTCACGATCAGGAGCGTGCTCAGCAGGCCATTGCCCAGCAGCAGAGCGGCGACGCTCAGCAGCAGCGCCGCCACCGGCGCGAGAACGAGGCCGCGCTTGCCCGCCGACCTCATGGTATCCATCGCCGGGCTCGTTCTCGGGCCTGACTTGAGGGTTGATACTCTGCCGCACTGATGAACTGGTCGAATGCTTCGCACCAGATGACGACCGTGTTGTAGTCACGGACATCGATGCCGGCAGGCACCTCGACGATGAAGCCGTTGAACGTCTTCACATCGCCCACGCGGACTGATCTGTCCTTGATTAGGAGAAAGGCCTCCTTCGTGTCGACGAAACGTGGTGCGAGGTAGAGCTTGTAGTCGGGACCAGGGGCGAGGCGCCCGATATGGGCGATACGGTCGCGCGAGACCCGGATCTCGCCTTCCCCCCAGTGAAGCAGGTCGCTGCCTTTGAGATCGCGGGCCAGACGCCCTGCGTAGAGCGTCTCGGCTGAGATGGTCCGCAAGGCCGCCGCGTCCGGGGCCTGGGGGGCGGTCAGGATCGGCAGCGTGTAGACACCGCCCGCGAAGCCCATGGCGAGCATCGCGAGATGGGTGGCAATCAGGATGACCCAGCGCCGCATCGGTTACACCAGCTCCAGTCCCTTCACGAGCTGATCGGCGTCGAGATGGAAGTCCGAGAATACGATGCGGCCGCCAGCGTCCATCACGGAGAACCAGGGCGTTCCCCGCGTGCGGTAGTCCTCCATGAAGGTGGGAAGCGTCGCGCCGGCAGGTGGCTCGTCCTGACCGAACGCGACAGGAAGCGCATACTTGAGCTGGTTCACGCGCAGCTTCTCGAAGGTGTTCTCATCCGCTCCTTCGAAGACGGTCTGGATCACCGCGAAGCCCACGCCCTTGGCGCTCAATGCACCATGCAACCTTTGTAGCGTCGGAAATCCATGCAAATGGCAGCCACGGCACCAGTGCTGGAAGGCGAAGAGGACTTTCGGGCCGGTGCCGAGATCCGACAGCTTGAGCGGCGCGATGCTTTCTCCATCCGCGCCAATCCATCTCTGCACCCGCAGCTCGGGGGCTTGTCGTTCGTCGACGCTCATCTGATCCTCCAATTCCGATGCAGAAGTCCGATGAGTGGTCGCGTGTGGCGATGGCACGCGAACCTCACCGCCTTGATCCCCTACAGGTTGTAGGATGCGAGTTCGCCGACCGATACCTCGTGGCCAGCCCCGCCGTTCTTCCGTCGGTGTGTCACCGCCGCCCCTCAATGACAAAGGCGCGATAGCGGGAACCGGCAAAACGGTGCGCAGCGATGGTTTGGTAGGCGGGGCTATGATACCAATCACGGGCGGCCTGCATCGTCGGGAACCGCAAAATTACGGCCCCTTCGACGGGCGGCCCCTCCAAATGCTCCATCGCGCCATAAGCGGCGAGAAAGGTTACGTCGTGGCCATCGAACGATGGGCCGACGCCTGCAGAATAGGTTGCGAGTTCTTCCGGATCGGTGGTTTCTTCGCGGGTGAAGACGACGAACGCTTCCATCTTAAAGTCTTTCATAAGGTCGCATCTGCAGGCCACCGCCGCTGGCGATGGCCTTAAAGTCGTCAGGCTGGCAGCTCGAACCCGATTTTCGTGAGTGCCTCGACGCACGCATCCTGATCCTGCTGATAGTTGCCTCCGGAGATGCCGATCCCGCCGATCAACTTCCCGTCTTCCAGGATCGGATAGCCTCCGCCGACAGCGACCATCCGGGGGCGATAGGCCAGCGGCGCCACTTTTGGATCGTTCGAAACATAGTCGTTCCAGACATGGGTGGGGTACCCAAACGAGGCGGAACTCCAAGCCTTGTCGATGGCAACATCGACGGTGAGAAACGGCGCGTCATCAGTGCGCTCGAACGCGCGCAGGTTACCGGTGGCGTCGACGACGGCGACCGCAGCCGGGATGCCGATTGTACGTGCCGCGGCGATCGCCGCGTCGATGAGGGCGACGGCGGTTTCGCGGTTGATCGAGGCGGTGGCAATGGATTTCGTCATGAAATTTCCTTCGCCGTGGCGTAATCCGTCCGGCGTTCTTGAGGTTAGAAAAGACGTTCGGCGGTGGCAGTCATCAGAAGCCTTCGAGGACAATCTTGCCTCTTGCCGCGCCACTTTCGATCAGTGCGTGCACCGTCTTCAGATTGGCGGCATTAATTGGCGACAATTTTTCGGTTAGCGTCGTGCGAATTTTGCCGTCGTCCACCAGCACCGCCAGCGAATTGAGGATCTTGCCCTGCTCATCCATGTCGGGCGTGCCGTAGAGCGACCGTGTGAACATCAGCTCGTGGTGGATCGACACTGCCTTGCGCTTGAACAGCATGACGTCGAGCGCCTTGGGATCGTCGATGAATCCGAACCGTCCTTGCGGGGCGATCAGTTCGGCGATGTCGGATGCATGCTGCTCGGTATGCGTGGTCGAGAACACGAAAGCGGGAGCGCCGATGTTGAGCTCGGCAATCTGTGGCGCGAGCGGCCGAGAGTGGTCGATGACATGATGAGCCCCAAGCCCTTTAACCCACTCCTGGGTTTCCGGCCGAGAGGCGGTGGAGATGACGATGAGATCCGTGCGCTGTCGAGCGATCTGGATGGCGATCGACCCGACCCCACCCGCACCACCGATGATGAGGATCGCCGCCGCCCCGGGAACGGGCTTCGTCACGTCCAGGCGATCGAACATGGCTTCCCAGGCCGTCAACGTCGTGAGTGGCAGCGCCGCCGCTTCCGCCCAGTCGAGCGACGCGGGTTTACGACCGACGATCCGGGCGTCGACGAGATGGAACTCCGCATTGGTGCCAGGCCTTATGAGCGATCCGGCATAATAGACCTCGTCGCCTACCGCGAACTGCGTCACGTCGGGGCCGACCTCTTGCACGATCCCGGCCGCATCCCATCCCAGCACTTTCCAATCGCCATCAGCGGGCGGCGTGCTGCTGCGGATTTTGTAGTCGACCGGGTTGACCGAGACAGCCTTCACCTCAACCAGGATATCGCCTCCTTCAGCGACAGGCCGAGGCAGATCAATGTCGACCAGAGAGGCGTCCTCGGCGATGGGTCCCGGAACCTTGTAACCAACGGCTTTCATCGGTGTCTCCAGCTTGCTGTATCCTGAAGTCTTATCGATCAGATCGAAATTTCTTCCGAAATATACTCAGGATTTAAAGATTTCGCGTGTCAGACTATGAAGGTATGCGCGCAACATATCCAATAGCGGTACGACATAGTTTCCATACCTCGGAGCCGGATTCAGAAGTTTATCGAAAATAGCGGTTTATTGCTGTTCGGCGGGTGAGCATCCGGATGGAGGCGATAAGCGCCCAAGCGGTTGAGGAGTCGACCTCTCAGCGGTCGCGTTGGCAGGGGCGATCTCGCCCGCCGGTCTCACACCAACGTTGGCAAGCGACGGCGTCCGCTCGAAATCCGCTGACGGGGATACGCCTGCAATGCCGATTCGAAGCTATCGAAACTATAGCTACAGGGTATTGGGAAATCATACTGGACTGACGCTATAGTCTTCACGCATAACCACGACTCAAAATGGTCCAACACTTTTCTCTACGCTAATAGGGGAGCCCGCAGAATTCGGAAAAAATCGTACGCTAAGGTTTTCCGGGCATCCGTAAGGGCCGAAACTTCCCGTCTTCCAGTCTGCGGCTCTGCCGCCAGACGTAATCGCCGGTTCATGTACAGGACCTTAAGCGGCGAGTCCATTTAAAACGCCTTCCAAGGTCCTGTTCTGTATCGACTTTCTCTGCTTGGTTCGGCAGGCGTTCTTGGCCAAATAATCGGCAGCCCATTCCAATCTTTCCCTTATTTCTGTCAGCGCCCTATGGGCCACTGCTTCCAATAGCGGTAGCCACCACGTCGCACTGTTCTTCGACGCTTTCAGCATCGATAGCGCCCCACTCATCACACTCTGCGCGACCCGTCTCTTCATCACCAGCGACAGCAGGCTCGTCCACACCAACCCCTCGGCAATCGCTTTCTCGCCCGTCACAAACCCCTTGAGCCGGTTGTGCGATTTCCACTCTTTAAATAACAACTCCACCTGCCAACGGCAGCGATACAGGCTCATCACCTGCTCTGCTGACCATGCTGCTCGCGGTAGGTTCGTCATCCACAGACAGAACCGCTTTTCCTCAGCAAACCAGCGCCGGATCAACCGGTACTCGACCTGGCCGGACTTCACCACCATATCCAGTACCTCGGCCCGACAGCGTCGCCGTCCGGCCTCTCTCAGAGATAGTCCCGCCAGCTTGGGTACTTCCCGTCCATCACCGCGCCAGGCTTGGATTATCTTGGGGTTCAGGCTTTTCGTGCCGCGCACCAGATAAAATCCGCCAGCGTCGTTCACCTGCTCAAACCAAGCCCTGTCAATGTAACCTGCGTCAGCCAGCAGCAGGCAGTTGGTCAGCGTGTGGGCTTCAGGCAGAAATTGCCGTTCCCCTGCGGTATCGGCAGACACACTCATGCACAACGGGCTCTGCTCCGACAGTGACATGGTCATATGGCACTCGATAGCTGCCGGACTGATGGTCTTGAACCGGCCGGGAAAATCAGCAGCAAGGCGCCGATGCACCGCAAAGGAGGTGCCATCGTGCAGTAACACCTGCTTGAACGCGCCGAGGGAGGCTGCTTTGAGTTGATGGTCGATACGCAAGGCGATGGCCCGCTCGACCAGGGCTTTCATAAACAGGGCAAAGCTCTCTTTGCGCAGCTGATTGTGAAACGGTTTGTAAGAAACCTGATGGGTGTTTACCAGTTGCAAGGCATTGAAATGGCGGTGTAAACCGGCAATGTCATTGACCTGGTCGCCTCCCATGGCCCGCAGCAGTGCAGGTACGAGCATGGCTGGGGTAATGGCACGCTGACGCAGACAAAACTTGCAGAGCCGAGCAATGCGCTCGAGTGCGGCGGGAGCCAAGAGTTGCTCCAGATAGTAATTAGCGTTGATAATAGTCATAGGCTTCGCGCGTGTTGATTTTGTTTGGCGATAAAATCAGATCACAAACGAAGCCTTTTTTATATCTATTTCAATTGGTTGCCGCTAAAGATCCTGTACATGAGTGAGGGTTATGGTGGCTATATGCTGGATATTGCTATTCAGATGACAGCCATATGGGGAAGATTACAGGCGCCTGAAATAACAGCAGAGTATGGAGTGACTACCACGGCTGGAGGTTGGCACGGGCTGATCCCCTCTCCCTTTGGGAGAGGGTTAGGGTGAGGGGAGCTGGCTGACCGGGTGTAGCAACCAGGCGGCATTACACCGCTGAATCTTCAGTTATTGAAATTCCACGCGATCGGCAGTTCGACGTCGAAGATAAGTGCATCCCCGTCGAGGCGAAAGGCCAGGCTGGTCTGGTGCTGGTCGTATTCGTTGATAATCAGGCAGCTCTCGGCGAAGTTGGACTCGTAGTTGATATGGGCCACTCCTTCACGGCCGTCAGCGAGTTCGATGCTGAGCACCCGCAGCGGGTTCTCCTGACTGAGGTTGACCCGGGTGTCCCCCACGTCCACCAGCCGTTCCAGCAGAGGGAAGAAATCTTGTCTGTGGGTCGTTATGGCCTGGGTGATGGCCTGCTCCAGCTCAGCCTGGGTGGCGAAGGGGCCGCCGAGTGGGTAGCGGGTCTGGATCCTTTCCTGAGTCATTGCGTTTCCTCCTGAACTGAGATGTGGCAACAGTTTGGCCGCTGCAGTGACCTGTCATGTACAGGATCTTTAGCTACAACCAATTGAAATAGATAGAAAAAAGGCTTCGTTTGTGATCTGATTTAATCGCAAAAAAAAACCGACACGCCCGAAGCCATGACTATTATAAATGCAACCCAGTACCTCAAGCAACTTCTTAGCTCTTCTGAACTCAACCGGATCGGTAAATTTACCGGTTTTTGTCAGCGACTCCGGGATATCCAGCCTGCGAGACTACTCCCGGCTCTGCTCTCAGGGCTTGGTTGCGACAAGGTGGATGGTATTGCTGGTTTGCATCGCCATTTCAATGCGTTGCAGCTCCATGATACTGACCAAATAGCGTATAAACCCTTTCACAACCAGTTACGCAAGCAGGGTTTTCCCTTGTTCATGCGCGCACTGGTTGAACGAGCCATCGCCTTACGCCTCAAGGAGTGTCTACCGGACGCCCACGGACTGGCAGGCTTTGAGCAGGTACTGCTGCAGGACGGGTCGTCATTCGCGTTACATCCGCAATTGGCAGAACATTTCCCGGGCCGATTCAATAAGCACAGCCCCGCTGCGGTAGAGTGTCATATGACCATGTCCTTGCTGGACCAGTCGCCGATATCGATGAGTATCACGGCGGATACCGAATCGGAGCGCAAGCATCTTCCGGCCGAAAATTCGTTAAATAACAAACTGTTATTGGCGGATGCCGGTTACATCAGCCGCGAGTACTTTGCTGATGTGACCAAAGCCAAAGGAAGCTATCTGGTCAGAGGGAGTCAAAATCTCAATCCCAAAGTACAGGCAGCTTACCGACAGGACGGCAGGGAAATGCCCAAGTTACTCGGAAAAAAGCTCAAGGATATCGATCGGAGAAGCTGCAGAGCCGAGGTTCTGGATCTGGATGTGAGTTCGGGAAAGTATAAATATCGACTCATAAGACGTTGGTTTGCAGAGGAAAAACGGTTCTGTATATGGATGACCAATCTTCCGCGTGAGCGATGGCCAGCCGAGAAGGTGATGGCATTGTATCGTTGCCGTTGGCAGATCGAACTGTTGTTCAAAGAGCTGAAATCACATAACCGGTTGAAGGCGTTCGCGACACGACAAAAAGCGATAGCGGAAGGCTTGATCTGGGCTAGTTTGCTGGCCTTGCTGGTCAAACGTCGGCTGGCGCTGACGCTGATTGGCAGCGCGGAGTTATCGATGCTGAAGATTGCCAAAAACAGCGCGCTTTGGTTAATGCGGGGTTCGAGGTCCAATGATGTAAAAAACCACGCTAAGAGGTTAATTCATTGTTTGTATTCAAATTTAATGGTCTTAACTCGCCCTTCAGAATATCTTCCGGTAACGAAAACGTATAATGTCCCAGCATATTTATATGGCCATGTATCAGCGGCGATAATCTTGCCAGATGCTCCTCTTCAGGTGTTTCCCCCGATTTGCGAAGATGTGACAACGCCTCCTGCATGTAAAGTGTATTCCACAGCACAACCGCATTGGTCACCAGACCCAGAGCACCGAGTTGATCTTCCTGCCCTTCACGGTAGCGTTTTCTAATCTCACCACGTTGTCCGTAGCAAATGGCTCGAGCCACTGCATGGCGTCCTTCTCCCCGGTTGAGCTGAGTGAGGATCCGACGCCGGTAATCCTCATCATCGATATAGTTGAGAAGATACAACGTCTTGTTGACCCGGCCCACTTCCATAATCGCCTGAGCCAGACCAGATGGTCGGCTACTTCTCAACAGTGAACGAATAAGCTCTGATGCATGGATGGTCCCAAGCTTCAGTGAGCCCGCCATTCGCATCATTTCATCCCATTGGGATTCTATTTTTGACAGTTCAACACATCCCCGGGCCAGCTCATTCAGGGCACCATAATGTGCCGTTTTATCTGCCCGCCAGAATATCGCCCCGCCTGCATCGGCCAGACGAGGGGAAAACTGGTAGCCCAGTAACCAGAACAGGCCAAAAATGATATCGCTGGATCCTGCCGTGTCCGTCATAATTTCTACCGGATTCAGCCCGGTCTGCTGCTCCAGAAGCCCTTCCAGTACAAAGATGGAATCACGAAGCGTCCCGGGAACTACAATGCCATGGAAACCGGAGTATTGATCGGAGACGAAGTTGTACCAGGTGATACCGCGTCCTGAACCAAAGTATTTACGATTTGGTCCGGAATTAACCGTTTTAACCGGTGTGACAAAACGCATACCATCTGCGGAGGCAACCTCACCACCTCCCCAGTACCCCGCGAGCGGCAGCGTGGACTGAAAATCAACCAGCCGTGCATTAGCGGTGACCAGCGTTTCTGCCCTGAGATAATTTTGTTTAACCCAGCTCAGACGATGGCGAGTAAGCGCGGGAATATTATGCTTTATCAGGGGTTCATGCCCTATATTGCATGCTTCTGCCAGCAGTGTTGCGCACAGACTGACCTGGAGATCCTGCGCCCGAGCACCTGATTCACTGACGTGGCTGAATTCGCGGGTAAAACCGGTTCGGGCATCTATTTCAAGCAACAGCTCCGTCAGATCAACCGGAGGGATCAATTCTCTTACCCGACGATTCAATTGTATCAGTGCCGGTGGCTCATCCAGTTTATCCAGACTGCTAATCGTCAGTGAGGGATGCTTACCTTCATTGCTTATGCTGACCGCTGCGTTGCAGGCAAAACGTGAAGCCACTGATTTCCATGTGTCATCAAGCCGCGTAGCCAGTTGTTCTGCTGCTTTAGTTCCGTCTGATGGATGACCCAGCGCCCGACATACCGGGATGCGTTGTGCCTGCCATTCAGCTCCCTGAAGCAATTTTTGACGCGGGTCCCCCCACCGATCACTGTTCTCCAGCCAGAGATCACGACGGCGCAAAGAATCTTGAAGGCGCTCGAGAAGACACAGCGAGTAACCCGCTCGTAGAATCCTACCATCTCTGTCGTAGACCAGACGTTTCCATGGGCCGGAAATGATTTGCTCTGGTGCATCGTCGAGAATTCGCTTTTTTGAGCCACTCAGTTCGGCCAGATAATGGATTGCTGACAACGTGAGCTCCCCGGCCGGGGCGGCCTGAAAGTGTAAGTCACGCAACATCGCGGACAGGAAACGCTTCACCCGTCCATATTGTTCCACCATTTCATCCTGAAACTGAGTATCTTGCGGGCGCGCCAGCTCATTTACCTTGCCGACGGATTCAGCCAGTTTGTCCTTTGGTATGCGGCGAAAAATAGCCTGCCGCAGAACTGCTTCATCGGTGTTCTCATCAAGTAATAACGTGCATGCCCGTGCCAGTAATAGCGCGGCACGATCAAGATCTTTCAGGGTCCTGGGTAATGACTCCAACTTACTGATAGTGTTTTATGTTCAGATAATGCCCGATGACCTTGTCATGCAGCTCCACCGATTTTGAGAACGACAGTGACTTCCGTCCAAGCCTTGCCAGATGTTGTCTCAGATTCAGGTTATGTCGCTCAATGCGCTGAGTGTAACGCTTGCTGATAACGTGCAGCTTTCCCTTCAGGCGGGGTTCATACAGCGGCCAGCCATCCGTCATCCATACCACGACCTCAAAGGCCGACAGCAGGCCCAGAAGACGCTCCAGCGTGGCCAACGTGCGTTCACCGAATACGTGCGCCACAACCGTCCTCCGTATCCTGTCATACGCGTAAAACAACCAGCGCTGGCGTGATTTAGCGCCGACGTAACCCCACTGTTTGTCCATTTCCGCGCAAACAATGACGTCACTGCCCGGTTGTATGCGTGAGTTTACCGACTGCGGCCTGAGTTTTTTAAGTGTCGTAAAATCGTGTTGAGGCCAACGCCCATAATGCGTGCACTGGCGCGACATCCGACGCCATTCATGGCCATATCAATGATTTTCTGATGCGTACCGGGTTGAGAAGCGGTGTAAGTGAACTGTAGCTGCCATGTTTTACGGCAGTGAGAGCAGAGATAGCGCTGATGTCCGGCAGTACTTTTACCGTTACGCACCACGCCTTCAGTAGCTGAACAGGAGGGACAGCTGATAGAAACAGAAGCCACTGGAGCACCTCAAAAACACCATCATACACTAAATCAGTAAGTTGGCACCATTACCCGTGAAGCTGATTCAACTCGTGCCTCAGTTGCTCCTTCGTATATTCCTTTTCGATTTGCTGATGGAGGATGCCATTAGCGTCAATCTGAGCTTTTAACACCAGAAAGAGAAGCACTGAACCCAGAATTTGTACAAATGGGCTTGAAATACCTCCAAGAACATCTCCTATTTCGCCATAACCTTTCAAATATTGCAGCGGAAGAAGAGGTGCAAACAAAGGGATAAGCAGGCAAGCCGCACCACCAATGACTATGACCCAGAAAGCTATTTTGGTAACAGGAGAGTTATAGATATTCATTTTTACACCTTTTCAGAATTTTCTTTTCTGTACGCGCTAGGAGTTTTGCCAATTTTTTTCTTAAACAACTTTTGAAAGTGTTCATGTGCCGGATACCCAATGGCTTCACTCACTTCGGGAACAGACTTACCGGATTCTTTAAGCAGCTGCTTTGCTTTTTCAAGCCGACAATAGGTTAAATAATCAAGAGGTGTCATGCCTGACAGCTCCTTAAATTTGACGCTGTAGTTCGTACGCGACATCCCCGCAATCCCGGCGAGATCGTCAAGACCCCATTTTTTATCGAGACTATGATGAATAGCTTCCAAGGTTTTGCTGAGTTGCGGATTTTCGATCAGTTTGAAGAATCCAGCATTTTTATTGGATTTGTACATGTGGATTCTTAACGCTTGCACGAAGATAATTTCGGTCAGCTTTCTGACTAACGTGTTGCTTCCAGGAAGCCCTGATTTTGCTTCCTGCTCTATAATACTTAAAAGCATGGCAAGCCAAGGCGAGTGGGAGTTATCAGCACTCTTGATATGCACGACATTTGGCAGCGAATTTAAGAATGGATGATCGGGTCCGCCATTAAAACAAAAATGTCCGCAAACGACGTTGGCTTTGAGCTTGCTCTGATCACCGTATTCCAAAACTTGAGCTTCGGTGAGGTTGGCTTTAGCTCTAAATTCGACCGCAGGCTCGGCCTTGATTTTTGGTGCACTGGCCATGGTGTGCTCCATCCCTTTGAAAAAGATCAAAATATCGCCCTGCTCCGCCAATGCTTTAAGTTTAAGTTTTGGCACCTCATACCAAAACTCGCCATGAGTCACGATGTGAAATCTCGCTAGATTCTCTTCCTGCGGGAGGCTGATGCCCCAGTCTCCCGCAAATGAGGTTCTATACCAGTAGCTGCTAGTAAGCTCTACCTTATCTAAAATTTCACTGAGAACATCCATATGTAGCTCCTACGTAAACTGTCCAATAGGTCATGTTATACGAACTATTGAACATATTATATCTATTTTACATGCTGTAAAGTCAGTCTAATCAGTAAGTGGATGAAAACTAAGGAGGCTTTATGAAACTAGATTATGTGATCGTTGCCGGAGGGTGTTTTTGGGGTCTCGAAGACCTCCTTAGGAGTCTGGACGGTGTGACGTCAACGAAGGTGGGCTACTCTGGCGGAGATTTTGATGATCCTACCTACGCCGATATTATAACAGGGAAAACGGGGCACGCCGAAGCGGTTCGCGTGGAATACGACCAAGACGAAATATCTCTCGAAGAGATTCTACATTACTTTTTCAAAATCCATGATCCGACTACGAAGAATCGCCAAGGAAATGATGTTGGCACTTCGTATCGCTCGGCAGCGTTCTATCGTGACGATGCACAGAAAGCGATTATCGAAAACGTGATTGATGAGGTCAATGAGATCGGTCGCTTCGAGAATGAAGTGGTCACGACCGTCACCCTGGAAAAAGAATTCTACGACGCTGAGGCATATCACCAAAACTATTTGCAGAGGAATCCCAGCGGATACTCTTGCCATTTTGAAAGAGACTAAATCATGAACCAAATGAACGAGGAAAAAATGAAAGCACTTAAGAATGTTGTTATTTATACGAAAGACCATTGTCCATTTTGCGCACGCGTGAAGAATTACCTAACTGCTGAAAAGGTCGATTTCAAACAAATTCGCGTAGACGACGATCCGAAGACTTACCTGGAGTTGAAGGAAAGAACAAATCTCCAAACTGTACCGCAAGTTTTTGTGGATGGAGAATTCATTGGTAGTGCTACAGACTTCTTCTCGTGGATTGATAGCTAAAGAGTGAACCCTAAAATAAAGGAGCAAATATATGTTCAATTGGAAAAGCATTTACAACTACCTGGATAACGGCACTCCCGCGCCTCCCAAAAAAGTAGAAAAGAGCGAGGAAGAGTGGAAAGAAATTCTGACGCCAGCGCAATTTCGGGTCATGCGGATGAAAGGCACCGAACGCGCGCACACCGGAGAACTCTGTTCATTTTATGAAGCTGGAAGGTACGCCTGTGTGGGCTGCGACACCGAACTCTTTGACTCGAACCTAAAGTTCGATTCGGGAACGGGATGGCCGAGTTTTTCTGAGCCAGTCGCAGACAACGTAATTCAATATGAACTGGATACGACCTTCGGGCGCAGAATCGAAGTGCTATGCAATGTGTGCGAAGCCCATCTGGGGCACGCTTTTCCAGACGGTCCTGAGCCATCAGGGGTCCGATTCTGTATTAACTCGGAGTCATTGAAGTTTGTAGAATAATTTTTAAATCGAGGGGGTTTATGAAAGTGAACCTTTTGAAAAAAGGAGCCGTTCGTGTTGATTAAGCTGTTCGGTCATAAAGACTGCCATAAAACCAAGATTTACCATTCGTACTTGCAAGAAAAAGGGAGCCAGTTTGTTTTTTTGGATGTTCATGAAGACGACGCGGCTGCTGATGAACTGTGCTCCCTCTATTCGAACGGAAAGCTGAATTTCCCGACAATAGTGGTTGGGACAAAGAAGCTGAGAAACCCCAAGTTCAAGGACCTTGACAGGTGGTTGGAAGCTTCAATGAAATAATGAGTTTTTTAGAATTATTAATAACTTAATAAGCAGTAAGATCAATGATTACAGCAATTTTCCGCAGTTGTGTTACCAAGAAACATGCTGCGGAGTTTTAGCAAAGATACTTCATCAAGCTGGTGTTGGAAAACGTGGTCTTATCGTCGTTTGCACGGCGTGAGGAATGGGAGTGGCTTCAATTTTTGAAAGTTAGGTGAAAAATATGTCGGATCTAAAAATGAATAAAGAAGACGGTGTTGAAAGCTATGAATTTGCAACCCCTGAAGCAATCGAAGAAGCATTGAAAATCGGGAAGCTTAGTCAAACGGTTTTCGGCATGGGTTGCTTTTGGGGACCGGATTCTAATTTTGGAGGGACGCAGGGAGTAGTGCAAACACGTGTTGGCTACGCTGGAGCATCAACTCTGGATCCGAGTTACCGCAACATCAACGGACACGCCGAAGTCGTCAGAGTGATCTACGATAAAGACCAAATCAGCTACAGGGAACTTCTTGGAAGTTTTGAATCATGGTCTGTTCATGGTAGAAAGCAGGGCCAGTATCGCCAGATACTTTTTGTTTTTGATCTGGAGCAAAAACAAGTAGCTGAAGAACTGATTCAAGCGATTGGAAAGGAGAAATCTCCCGAGGTGATTGAGGCCGGAGAACAAAATGGTTATTTTTGGCCCGCCGAAGATTACCATCAAAAGCATCGTCTTCGCAGAAACAAACAGCTTGTAAGTCTTGCAGAAGTAGATTTCGGTCCTCGCTGGGATGAACATCTGTATTTTACTAAATTAAATAGTACCGATAGAAAAGGCTTCAGTCTCTCAAGCTGGCTAAAAAAGTTGTCTCCGGAAATGCAGAAAGCTTACCGAATCGGTTAATCTGAAATTGCAGCTGGCTAAAGAACTCTATTTTCTATATGTAAAGAATGTGACGATCTCCTTCACATGGAGTCCAAGAGAGCATAAAAAATCTGTGTAAGTCGCATTACCCATGTATTTGAAAGGAATAAATAATGCCAATATCAGACCAGCTTATCGACCGAAGCAAGACCTCAGTTTTTATGAGGTCTTGAGATCAGCGCAGCATGAACAGATCTCTTACAGTGTGGCGAACACACTGGTTTGATTGCGGCCTTGGGTTTTAGCTTTGTATAACATCTGATCGGCGACTTCGAGCAACTGCTTTTTGTCGTCAAATAAATCAGCGCTGGCCAAACCTATGCTGACCGTTAATTGTCGTAATAACCACTCATGGTTAGCCACTACCAGCCTTAACTTTTCCAGTGTTTTATTTGCGGACGCTGTGTCTGTGCCTGGCAGGATCAGCACAAACTCTTCACCACCATAACGGGCGAAAAAGTCATAGTTCCTGCTATGGCGCTGAAACAGAGCCGCGACTTGACTCAGTGCCTCATCTCCTGCGGCATGACCATAGCTGTCGTTAAAACTCTTAAAGTGATCAATATCAATCAATGCCAGTACAAAAGATTGTCCTGTTCTTTGCCAGCGAGCAAATTCAGCTTCAAACTTGAGGTCAAAAGCTCTTCTGTTGTTCACCCCTGTCAGCGCATCCGTCATGCTGGTATTATGTAATTGTTCGCCGACTTTTTTCAGCTCCAGTATGGCGATCACTTGTCTGGACAGAGCCTGCAAAGAGCTTATCTGCCGCTGGTTCAGCTGCTTAGGAACATGATCATAGACACAAATAGTACCAATCACTGCACCTTCGGGATCAATCAGCGGCGAGCCAGCATAAAATCGGTAGCCAGGTCCTGAAATCACCATAGCATTGGTACTGAATCTGTGATCTAAAGTAGCGTCAGGGACCACCATTACCGCATCAGGTGTTTCCATTGCATACACGCAAAAGGACTCTTTAATTAATACAGAGGTACGCGAAATACCAACTTTTGCAATTAGATTCAGCTTTGTGTCATCGGTTCGCGTCACCATAGCCACTGGTGCATCACAGATATAACACGCCAGTTCAGTGATATCCCGCAGGTTCTGATCTGCTTCAGCAGGTGCTTTTAGTGTGGTTTCTGCACTAGCTGTTTGAGCTAAACTAAAGGTCATGTACTTCTCCGTTTTTCTACTGCATTTTTCAAAGATCCTGCATAGAAAAATGAATTAAATCGTTGATTTAACTCTAAATAGCTGTTCCGAATAGTAGATCACCGGAGGAAGGGAACTCAGTCCAGTTTGTGCGATCTGATTAGTCGCTAAACAAAACAAGCCACACCCAAAGGACTGAGTTGATGCCTATCCTACCACCTCTGCCACGACCACAACGGCGCCGCATTCACAAAATCATCCATGCCACCCGTGATAAAGGACATGCTCGTCGCTTGATGGCCATCTTGCTGTTACATGAAGGACGCACGATCACCGATGTTCATCACCTTACCGGCGCTGCGCGCTCGACCATCGGTCGTTGGCTTCGGTGGTATCGAGATGAAGGCATAGATGCGCTAGAAGCCTTACCGGCTGGCCGTGCCCCAGTCTTACCTATCGCCAAGATTGTCACCTTACTGGTGCTGCTCATGCAGTTTTCTCCGCAAGATTTTGGTTATCAGCGCAGCCGTTGGTGTACTGAACTATTGGCTATAAAAATCAATCGGTTAACAGGGCTCAATGTGGCAGCCTCCACGCTCCGCCGATGGTTACCTCGTATGGGCATTGTCTGGCGCAGGCCCGTGCCGACCTTGCGGATAAAAGACCCAGCCTATCAGGAAAAAATGGCGAATATCGACGCCGCGCTGGCCCGCTGTGATGCCGATAATCCGGTGTTTTATGAGGATGAAGTCGATATAGACCTCAATCCCAAATTAGGAGCCGACTGGATGTTCAGAGCGCAGCAAAAGCGGGTTGTCACACCGGGGCAGAATGCCAAGCATTATCTGGCAGGCGTTCTCCACGCAGGCAACGGAAGGGTACTTTACGTCAGCGGGATCAAGAAAAACTCATCGCTGTTTATTGCCATGCTGGAAAAGCTGCGCCACCACTACCGACGAGCCAAAACCATCACGTTGATCCTCGATAACTACATCATTCACAAAAGCAAACAGACCGAGCGATGGTTGAAGAAGAATCCCAAGTTCTGCCTGGTGTTCCAGCCAGTTTACAGCCCTTGGGTTAATCACATAGAACGGCTATGGCACAAGTTACATGAAACCATCACGCGCAATCATCAATGCAGAGGGATGGCAAACCTGCTGGCCCGAGTGAAACACTTCATGGATACCGTGTCTCCTTTCCCGGGGAATGGCTATGGCACAGCGAAGGTGTAGCACTATTGGGATCAGTTATTTAGCTGACTGTCAATAAAGCAATCTGCAACCATGTCTTTTAACCCTTCCATCAATTTTGTTTTTTTGTGCATGACGGACGTTAAGCGTTCAATGTGCCTCATTGATTTCCCTGGACGGCACAGAGAGAATTTATCAGCAATATCCTTGAGTCCTGACTGTCGAGCTTTAATCGGGGATAGGTGCGACAAGTTGTGCTGGATAATTGCGCAGTAATCCTTGATGGTTTTGATCTGCCGGGACACTTCTGTTATCTGAGCGATGTCTTCCGAGAGCCAGCAATCAATATTTTCCGCATTATTCAGCTTCATTTTGCTCTGTTCTGTAAATAAAGTGGAATCGGCGTCCCCTTTGACAAACCTGTAATGCAACGTGTTGTTATGTCTGTAAAGCACGACACAGGAGATCTGATCTTGTCGTTGATATTCAAAAATGACAAAACTACGTGCTTTAGAAAGATAGAAATCCAGAAAGGTTTTAGGCTTTTCTCTGACCATATACTGAGGGTCAATCCCATAAAAAACAGGAACCAGAACAAGAGATGAGGTTTTTCCTGCTCCGTTTGTCCCTGAGATGTTGCTATGACCCGTCAAGGATATTTCCGTCAATGAAGGAAACGCGCTCTGGTTGGTGATGATCCGCAGTAGTGCACTTTTCATAAAAATCGCCTGCAAAATATACATTAAATCAATATATATCAGATCAGTGCATATTGGTAGTGTCAAGGTTAAATAATAGGCAATTTTGTACTAGGTAGCGTTTTAATTTGATTATGGACTTTATGCTATACCGATAAATACACAGGAAATTTTTTTCACAAAAGTGTATGAATGTTGATAGAAGCAACAAGCTACCATCGAAGGGCGTTTCCAAAGATATTGGTATAACAGAGCATCGAACAGACTCAGTTGGAAAGGATCTCGCGTAGAAGCTCTATCATCTTCACGGATAACTCGCGTTTCCAACGATAAATTAGTTTGGGATTATGTAGGGTAACGTTGTTGTATCGTTATGTGATTTTACTCACTTAGCGCGGTGTACAGAACTACTGGATCAGATCAGTTTCAACTGACGTTCTGCCGTTGCACATTTTGCCCTGATGAGTTCGTTCATTGTTGTAAGACAGCCACTCATCCTGATCATTTTGCCGCGTCTCCAGCGTTTGATTAACTTGTTGCGAAAAGCCACCTGATAAAACTCGTTCAGGATCGCCTTATCAAACTGCTCGCAGATCCCATTCGTTTGCGGTGACATCGTTTTAGTTTTCGTGTGATCGATGCCACTACTAGAGTTGGTAATCATGACGCTCGAACTTGCAGAGTAGCACAGCCTATATCGATGTTAACTCTACACCTGACTCTGTCAATTTATGCGTATCAACATAGTGGCTGAAACGTGCTAATAAGAAGGTGAGTTTTGGATGAATGTACCTTTGACAAAATGGTCTGTTGGGTGCTGTATAAAAGTAGTCGATAAGCTCAGTTTTATTCGCTTTAAAATCCTTAAAAAAATAAACCTGAGTAATGACTGGCTGCTCAAAATCAGCTCTACAGGCATCTAATATGTTTACAGCCTGGTTATACTGAACCTCATCATAAGCGTATATCGCTGAACGATATTTACCACGCATTGAGTGGTTTGATGTGCTCGCGTGAGTATGTAAATGGGTTTCGATCAAGGTTGATAAAGAAATAACAGTCGGATCAAAAACCACTTCAATGGCTTCGCTGAACTGAGCGTTGTCACCAATTGAGGCGATCCAACCTTGATTGACAGTAGCAATGCCAATAAGTGATGAAAATACGCCTTCGGTGCACCAGTGACAACCACCGCCTAAGCCGATTGTATTAAGGGTGGTTGTCGTATGCAAATTGCAAGTCTGTGTGGGCTGCTGCAAACTCATTGAGATGAGGGCAACTTCCAGTCTGGTCTGGGGAAGTGGCAGGTATAGCCATTTGGTCGGAGTTCCAAATAGTCCTGATGCATAGCCTCCGCTTCCCAAAAATCACTTGCAGGTTCGACTTCAGTCACTACTTTTCCAGGCCATAATCCCGAAGCATCCACGTCAGCAATGGTTTTTACTGCCTCAGCATGCTGTGCCTCAGAGGTATAATAAATGGCTGAGCGATAAGATGTGCCCTTGTCATTACCTTGTCTATTTACTGTACTAGGGTCATGAATCTGAAAGAAAAACTCTAAAATTTGTCGATAGCTGGTGATTTCATTATCGAACATTATTTCAATGCCTTCAGCATGGTTACCATGATTGCGGTAGGTAGCATTAGCCACTTCACCACCGGTATAACCTACTCGGGTTGAAGTGATACCGGGACGTTTGCGGATAAGATCCTGCATGCCCCAAAAGCAGCCACCGGCTAATACTGCGCGTTCAATTGCCATAATTAAATGTCCTCTACTTGGTCTAAATACTCTGCGTAACCTTTACTTGCCATTTCTTCCCTAGGAATAAAACGTAATGACGCTGAGTTAATACAATAACGTAGGCCACCCTGGTCTTTGGGACCGTCTGAAAATACATGGCCTAAGTGACTGTCGCCATGAGTTGAGCGCACTTCTGTGCGGGTCATGCCGTGCGACCTATCAGTGATTTCAATTACGTTGACAGAGTCTATCGCTTTGGTAAAGCTCGGCCAACCACACCCTGATTCATACTTGGCAGAAGACGCAAATAAAGGCTCACCTGACACGATATCCACGTAAATGCCGGGCTTGGTGTTCTTTAGCAATTCACCAGTCCCTGGACGCTCTGTACCATTTTCTTGCGTCACCCGATACTGCTCCTTAGTCAGAGCAGAAATCGCATTCATAGATTTTTGATAGGTATTCATAAATGTCCTCTTATAGAGTAGAGCCATGTGCCTTTCAGATTATAAGAGACCTTCTGTTTACAGAATTTATTTCACTTAGGCCGTTAACCCGAAAAAATGATCTGATCCAGTAGTTCTGTACACCGCGCTAAGTGAGTAAAATCACATAACGAGGTGCCTATGACAGCTAAAAAGAACTGCAAGACCTATACCGCAGAATTTAAGGCCCTCTAACTTATAGTTGTTTCGGATGCGGCTTATTTGTTTTTGTGCTCCAGTGCTGTAAGTGATGTGCCTACGATAAATATAGACACGACAAACAAGCCTAAATCTTTTAGCAAAAACTGGCCAGGAACCACAGAGATCGCAGGAAACCCAAGAGATGCCTCAAAAACACCGGGTGTAGTCAGCATGAACGACAATGTCGTAAAAAAGAGTCCGGTTGAAAGTACACCGCCCAAGATTGCGAGCTTAGGGGAGAAAACTCGTGCAGCGATTAACAGGCCAACTGAAATTTCAAGCACACCCAGAAAATTTGAGAATCCTTGAATGCTGAGGAAACTATACATCCATGAAAGCAGAGGGCTATTACTAACAAAACCATGTATACCGTTTGCTTCGTAGCTAGTGAATTTCATACCACCAAACCACAAATATATTATCGTCATGGCAACGTAGATGCCACCTATACCAAACTTAGTGACTTTTGCACCGAGATTATTACTAAGGATATTGGTAGTCTGGACACCATTTTCAATTTCGGGAATAGTCATCTTATATCTCCAATTATTTTTAGCCATGTGGACTCACTCTATGTAGCCCACTAAAATGATATGACTCTTGAGAAAAACTATATGTTTACTCGAGTCGAACCTAACTTAGGTAATTGCTGTAGTTGAGCACCAATGGATTAGACATCAATGCCTAGTGGTTGAACGGCCGGGAAGTCGACCTCGGTCTGTGTCACTTCGTTAACGTAGTTAGTGAAAGTGTTCAGGGCAACAGCCAACAGAATATCCACTACATGTGCATCACTGTAGCCAGCGTTCAGCACCGCTTGGACCTGGTCATTGCTGACTTGCCCGCGCTGGCGGACTACGGCGGCAGCAAAACGCACGGCTGCGTCGGCCTTAGGGTCATTTGATGCACCGCTGCGGTTGGCAGTGAGTTCAGCATCATCAAGCTTGGCCACCTTACGGCCTAGGAAGGAATGGCCAGCAAGGCAATAATCGCAGCCGTTGATCTCAGCGACGGCTAGGGCAATACGCTCAAGAGTCGCTGTACCCAAGCCGCCCTGTGCTGATGCTGCGCTCAATTGCAGGTAGCCAGTCAGCGCAGCAGGGCTGTTGGCAACGACGCGGAACATGTTAGGAACGCGGCCCAGTTGTTTTTCCACAGCCTTGAGTGAGGTATGGGTAGCAGTAGGCGCGGCGTCGATTGTGGTAGGGGTGTTCAAACGTGACATAAATTTCTCCTAGTGATTTGAAAGACAGCACGCTGTATTGGCGTGGAATAAATTGTATTTAAGAAGGTTCTGCTTGATAATCCGTTGCTATCAGACAGCTCATCTTCACGTCTTGCGCAGTCGCCATTTCAGTGCCACTACACACCTTCGTTGACGTCACGCCGTCCTGATTTCTAAGGAGGTCTTCGAGACTCCAAAAACACCCTCCGGCAACGATCACATTATTTATTTTTCATAAAGCCTCCTTGGTTTTTATCTATTTACTAATGGAACTGAATTTACAGCATGTAAAATAGATATAACATGCTCAATAGTTCGTATAATGTGACTTATTAGACAGTTTACGTAGGGGCTATGTCAGGGTGAGAGCGTGAACATTTTGTTAAATTTCACCCAGTTTTTTGAGACCCGCATTGAGTACCGTTTCCAGATATTCACTGCTCATTCCTGCGATTTTTTGCTTCCGTCTTACGCTCGCCTTGCGTGAAGTCTCGGCCCTGAGCATGTTCAGCCCCATGTGCCGGATGCACGCCAAAATCTCTGCGGCATCACCGCGATAAATCGGGCAATCATCCTCGCCCATCGTGACGTCCAGCACCCAGTGCAGGCTATTTTCGATGGCCCAGTGCCCACGCACCGCTCGCGCAAACTCATCCTGCACCAACGCTTTGGAACTGATGAAATAACGCTGCTCTATGGTAATTTTTTGCATATTTTCAACGCGATAGGAGATGGCCACGCCAATGCTGTGCAACTGTTTCCAATGAGGAAACTGGGCGGCCAACTCGCCCGCCGCCATGACATGGTACTCACGACCATCGATGCGGCCATGAGCCTTCTCAAGCGTCATCGTCTCTGCGCATAACGGGGTGGCCGCCAGCGGGGCGAGGGCCTGTCGAACCGCCTCGAACAACTTGGGTTGGTTGCCTTTGACGGCCAATAAGTAATCGCCACCTTGCTGAAGGATGGTCTCGGCGATCTCGGTCTGGCACCCCATCGCATCGATGGATACCAGGCAGCCTTTGATGTCGAGCAGCGCCAGCAACTCGGGAATAGCGGTAATTTCATTGGACTTGGCGTCGGTTTTTATCTGTCCGAGCACCAGCTTATTGGCGGCGGCATAGGCACTGACCATGTGAATGGTCGACGTTCGATCCTCACGGTCATAGGAACTGCGCAGGGTTTTGCCATCGATAGCGACCAGGGCGCCATCGGTGTGCTGGTTAATGGCTTGAGTCCACCGCACAAAGGCGGCCTGAAACGGCTCTGGTTTGATGCCGGAGATGATCCTGGCAATGGTGTCATGGACAGGAATGCCGTTTTTAAACAGTCCCTTGGATTGAAACCAGGGAAGATGAACCTCGCCGAAATCCTCAATATCTTCCCAGCCCTCAGCCCCGCCGATCACGGCACAGACGGTGAGAAACAGGACATCGTAGAAGGGATAATAAATCTTGGCATGCTGGCGAGGGTCGTGAATATTGTCGAAGAACTGAGCGAAAACGGCATCAATAGACATGAGAGCACTCCTGAAAAGGAGCATGAGATCACAGCCGGATCACCAGGTCAAATTTCAGGGTGAGGATGTGAGCAAATTGTTAACTATGGAAATCATGGAAATTATCATTTTTTGGATTTCATGCGCATTTTTTGAGCTGAAATGACGTGCAGTGACGATTAAAAAGTGTGAAGGCGATCCTGACTATAAAGTTAACTGCATATCACAGGCCTATAAGTATTTGTTTTGTAGGCAAAAAACTATTTTTAATTTTTAACAAAATGTTCACGATCTCGCCCTGGATCTATGCTAAATAACTGATCCCAATAGTGCTACACCTTCGCTGTGCCATAGCCATTCCCCGGGAAAGGAGACACGGTATCCATGAAGTGTTTCACTCGGGCCAGCAGGTTTGCCATCCCTCTGCATTGATGATTGCGCGTGATGGTTTCATGTAACTTGTGCCATAGCCGTTCTATGTGATTAACCCAAGGGCTGTAAACTGGCTGGAACACCAGGCAGAACTTGGGATTCTTCTTCAACCATCGCTCGGTCTGTTTGCTTTTGTGAATGATGTAGTTATCGAGGATCAACGTGATGGTTTTGGCTCGTCGGTAGTGGTGGCGCAGCTTTTCCAGCATGGCAATAAACAGCGATGAGTTTTTCTTGATCCCGCTGACGTAAAGCACCCTTCCGTTGCCTGCGTGGAGAACGCCTGCCAGATAATGCTTGGCATTCTGCCCCGGTGTGACAACCCGCTTTTGCTGCGCTCTGAACATCCAGTCGGCTCCTAATTTGGGATTGAGGTCTATATCGACTTCATCCTCATAAAACACCGGATTATCGGCATCACAGCGGGCCAGCGCGGCGTCGATATTCGCCATTTTTTCCTGATAGGCTGGGTCTTTTATCCGCAAGGTCGGCACGGGCCTGCGCCAGACAATGCCCATACGAGGTAACCATCGGCGGAGCGTGGAGGCTGCCACATTGAGCCCTGTTAACCGATTGATTTTTATTGCCAATAGTTCAGTACACCAACGGCTGCGCTGATAACCAAAATCTTGCGGAGAAAACTGCATGAGCAGCACCAGTAAGGTGACAATCTTGGCGATAGGTAAGACTGGGGCACGGCCAGCCGGTAAGGCTTCTAGCGCATCTATGCCTTCATCTCGATACCACCGAAGCCAACAACCGATGGTCGAGCGCGCAGCGCCGGTAAGGTGATGAACATCGGTGATCGTGCGTCCTTCATGTAACAGCAAGATGGCCATCAAGCGACGAGCATGTCCTTTATCACGGGTGGCATGGATGATTTTGTGAATGCGGCGCCGTTGTGGTCGTGGCAGAGGTGGTAGGATAGGCATCAACTCAGTCCTTTGGGTGTGGCTTGTTTTGTTTAGCGACTAATCAGATCGCACAAACTGGACTGAGTTCCCTTCCTCCGGTGATCTACTATTCGGAACAGCTATTTAGTCAAAGAGCTGTCACGAGAACACCGTTAGCTTAGCGTACGATTTTTTCCGAATTCTGCGGTTCCCCCTGGCAGAAGCTGGTGATGACCGACACCGGCATCGACCGGCGCTACTACGAACTGTGCGCGCTGTCGGAGCTGAAGAACGCGCTGCGCTCCGGCGACATCTGGGTGCAAGGCTCGCGCCAGTTCAAGGACTTCGAGGACTACCTGGTGCCGCCCGCGAAATTCGCCAGCCTCAAGCAGGCCAGCGAATTGCCGCTGGCCGTGGCCACCGATTGCGACCAGTACCTGCATGACCGGCTGACGCTGCTGGAAACGCAGCTCGCCACCGTCAACCGCATGGCGCTGGCCAACGAGCTGCCGGACGCCATCATCACGGAGTCGGGCCTGAAGATCACGCCGCTCGATGCGGCGGTGCCCGATACCGCACAGGCCCTGATCGACCAGACGGCGATGATCCTACCGC
Source organism: Leclercia adecarboxylata (assembly GCF_006171285.1). Classification (NCBI taxonomy): domain Bacteria; kingdom Pseudomonadati; phylum Pseudomonadota; class Gammaproteobacteria; order Enterobacterales; family Enterobacteriaceae; genus Leclercia; species Leclercia adecarboxylata. The sequence goes on from NZ_CP040888.1 coordinate 314,680, forward strand.
ACGTCAAGATCACCGAATTGCTGCTGGAGGTAGACGAATGGACGGGCTTCACCCGGCACTTCGCCCACCTGAAGTCAGGCGACCTGGCCAAGGACAAAAACCTGTTGCTGACCACGATCCTCGCCGACGCGATCAACCTGGGCCTGACCAAGATGGCGGAATCGTGCCCCGGCACGACCTACGCCAAGCTGGCCTGGCTGCAAGCCTGGCACATCCGCGACGAAACCTACGGGGCGGCACTGGCCGAGCTGGTCAACGCGCAGTTCCGACATCCCTTCGCCGAGCATTGGGGCGACGGCACCACGTCATCGTCGGACGGCCAGAACTTCCGCACCGGCAGCAAGGCCGAGAGCACCGGCCACATCAATCCGAAATACGGCAGCAGCCCAGGGCGGACGTTCTACACCCATATCTCCGACCAGTACGCGCCGTTCCACACCAAGGTCGTGAACGTCGGCGTGCGCGACTCGACCTACGTGCTCGACGGCCTGCTGTATCACGAATCCGACCTGCGGATCGAGGAGCACTACACCGACACGGCAGGGTTCACGGACCACGTCTTCGCGTTGATGCACCTGCTGGGCTTCCGCTTCGCCCCGCGCATTCGTGACCTGGGCGACACCAAGCTCTACATCCCGAAGGGCGATGCCACCTACGAGGCGTTGAAACCGATGATCGGCGGCACGCTCAACATCAAGCACGTCCGCGCCCATTGGGATGAAATCCTGCGGATGGCCACCTCGATCAAGCAGGGCACGGCGACGGCCTCGCTGATGCTCAGGAAGCTTGGCAGCTACCCGCGCCAGAACGGCCTGGCCGTCGCCCTGCGTGAGCTGGGACGCATCGAGCGCACACTGTTCATCCTGGACTGGCTGCAAAGCGTCGAGCTGCGCCGCCGCGTGCATGCCGGGCTGAACAAAGGCGAGGCGCGCAACGCGCTGGCCCGCGCCGTGTTCTTCAACCGCCTGGGGGAAATCCGCGACCGCAGCTTCGAGCAGCAGCGCTACCGGGCCAGCGGCCTCAACCTGGTGACGGCGGCCATCGTGCTATGGAACACGGTCTATCTGGAGCGGGCCGCGAACGCCTTGCGTGGCCACGGTCAAGCCGTCGATGACGGCCTGTTGCAGTACCTGTCGCCGCTCGGCTGGGAGCACATCAACCTGACCGGCGATTACCTCTGGCGCAGCAGCGCCAAGATCGGCGCGGGCAAGTTCAGGCCGCTACGGCCGCTGCAACCGGCTTAGCGTGCTTTATTTAATGAGATGGTCACTCCCTCCTTCCCGGTACTATGCTGAGGACAGGCTTTCATTCGGAGAACTATCATGGAAAACATTGCGCTCATTGGTATCGATCTGGGTAAAAACTCTTTCCATATTCATTGCCAGGATCGTCGCGGGAAGGCTGTTTACCGTAAAAAATTTACCCGGCCAAAGTTGATCGAATTTTTGGCGACATGCCCCGCTACAACCATCGCAATGGAAGCCTGTGGCGGTTCTCACTTTATGGCACGCAAGTTGGAAGAGTTGGGGCATTCCCCAAAGCTGATATCACCACAATTTGTCCGCCCGTTCGTTAAAAGCAATAAAAACGACTTTGTCGACGCCGAAGCTATTTGTGAAGCTGCATCGCGTCCGTCTATGCGTTTTGTGCAGCCCAGAACGGAATCTCAGCAGGCAATGCGGGCTCTGCATCGTGTCCGTGAATCCCTGGTTCAGGATAAGGTAAAAACAACCAATCAAATGCATGCTTTTCTGCTGGAATTTGGCATTAGCGTTCCCCGAGGAGCTGCCGTTATTAGCCGACTGAGTACCATTCTTGAGGATAATAGTTTGCCTCTTTACCTCAGCCAGTTATTGCTGAAATTACAACAGCATTATCACTATCTTGTTGAGCAGATTAAAGATTTGGAATCCCAGTTGAAACGAAAGTTGGACGAAGATGAGGTTGGACAGCGCTTGCTGAGCATTCCCTGCGTCGGAACACTGACAGCGAGTACTATTTCAACTGAGATTGGCGACGGGAAGCAGTACGCCAGCAGCCGTGACTTTGCGGCGGCAACAGGGCTTGTACCTCGGCAGTACAGCACGGGAGGTAGGACGACATTGCTGGGAATTAGTAAGCGAGGTAATAAAAAGATCCGAACTTTGTTGGTTCAATGTGCCAGGGTATTCATACAAAAACTGGAACACCAGTCTGGCAAATTGGCCGATTGGGTCAGGGATTTACTGTGCCGGAAAAGCAACTTTGTCGTCACTTGTGCTCTGGCAAACAAGCTGGCCAGAATAGCCTGGGCCCTAACGGCACGACAGCAAACTTATGTAGCATAACGGCAGAAATACACCGGTTTAAAGAATTACTGATCTGGTTTTGCGAATACTGATATTGATGATACTAACGGCCCACCGGCCTGTTGAGGAACCTGTAAAACGGAAAGGCTCATTGAAGCCGTATATTTTCTGGAGGTTCATCAGGCGCGGAACTCATCAAGGCGCGGGAATAAAATCCCATTCAGACGCCGGATAGATTCAAGCAAGCCAACTTGTCGTCAAAATCGGTGTTGCAAAAACGGGAGTGACCATAGATTCCGTTTTCTGAGACGACCCCTGATCGGGCTGAATGAGCAGGAATTTCCTGGCGGCAAACCCGATGATGTTTACAGCGTTCGCACATCGATGAACACCCCTCCGGCCGAAGAGGAAATCGAGGAGGAACGTCGGCTGTTTTATGTCGGTATCACTCGCACAAAACAGCAGCTAAATCTGGTGGTCCCTCTTGATGAAGGGCTTGCGCGGTGGCTCAAAAACCGCTGGGATAGCACCCCGAAGAAGTCACCGATAGCTACTCGCTTCGTCTATGAGGCTGGCTGGACTGCTTGTGCGGTTACCAGTGATGCGATCTATAACAGCACGGTAGAGAAACAGAAGGCTGACTTCAGCAAGTTTCACCAATGGTATCTAAGAGATCTTCAGCGGCTAAAAGTCTAGGGCTACCGATACTTTTCGATTTCAGACAGGTGCTCGTTATCCAGATCAATTGTGGCTTTTCTTTCAGAAGCGAGCTTCTTCGCTCGCTTTGCATACTGAAGCCCCTTGGCTGGCTGCTCTCCGCGTAGGATCTGTTCAGCCTGCTTGCTCGTGCTGTGCCCCAGAAAGCGTTCGTACTGCTCGTCAGATACCTCAGTGCCGATCAGTCGTTCGATCCAGCCGCTTTTCGGCGGGTAACTTACGCCCAGCGCAAGCAACTGCCTTTTCTGTACCCACTATTTCCGGCGCGGCCGGCTTCAATCAAGGCTTTGGTTAGAACTACAGCCATTTGGGGACTCTCATACACAAACCTGAACCATGCGGGTCTGATTGGCGGTCAAGATAGCAGCGCATCGAAATCAACACTGAACTCTGCTTCTAAGAACTCAATCGTGGCTGGTTGGCTATCGAGCGATGCTTCCCGTGTAGACTCCAGTGCGCACTCCAATCGACGCAGCAGAGTAAACGGCAAAATGATCTTGCCGAAGTCGGTATGCTTGAAATCCCCCCCCACAGGTCTTCCGCGTTCTTCCAAATGAAATCAGCTTGCGAAGCAGCCGAACCTACGAACTCTGCCATCTTGGCCTCCAACCAACTTTTGCACGAAACGGCACATCTTCCAAAAGAGGGTTGTCAACCAAGTTTTGCACAAAACGGACTTTGATCCATTTCTAACTAAAATCTACAATCCAACCTCAGATTGCAAATAGCCTATGTTTATTACAGATGGTATGGTTCGTGTTTTTGTTTATTCGATGGCAACTGTACTCTTTCTGCCGCTTGGCTTGTTGAAAAGCACGTGGTGGTTTTCACCATTGTTTGCGATAGCTGCTATTGATTACTTAATGTTTCTGCGTCGACAAGGCTAGTTGCTGAACCTCATACCTCAGAGCAATCTGTATGTTTTTTACACCACTGGTTAAAAGGTCAGGCTACGTTCCTGACGTTTTTTAAAAAACAGTTTTATGTTTGATGCGTTACTGGTCTGTCTGGTAACCCAGTGGTACATTACCATTATTAAGGCTGGCTGGCGGTGGTGCATCATGCTTAAACGACCCTCTCTGAGCGTACTTTCCGACAGTCCTGTGCACCGCACCACTTACCCGGCAGGCCTATGTCTTGGTTATTCTTCGTTGTACCTTTTTCTTCAGCTTTATCCCTGACATGTCTGTCTGAACAGTTCTAAGCAAACCGGAATGTTGTCATGGCCAAAGTACAAGGGCTCTTTGTTGGATACCGAAAATTCGCTGTTGATCGCGACTGGCTTCGTCAGCAGGAAGAACAACGTTATCGGGATCGCCAGCGACAATTTGATGAATGGTCCAGGAAATGGGTCACTGTAACCAGGCTCAAAGAGACTCGTTTATGGACTGACGGAGCCATCAGGCGATGGTTGGGTGAACCTCAGCAGCAGGGTAAATATAAAGTTTTCCCCGTTGAAGCGGTTTTGGCTGCTGAGAAGTTGAATGAGTTTCGGCTCTGGCTTAAACCCCGACTGGAAAAGAAACGTGCCCAGCACCACCACTTTTTAATTCCATTTCTGTAAAGTAGAAACAACGGCAGTTCCGGCCGCATTCAAGGCTTCGGCATCTGGTCAGAAATAAAGCGCCATTTTTCAGTATAAGGGAGGTTAGATAGTGGAAGGTATTGAGACACTGAGTTTGCAGCTTGATGAGAATGAAACTATGGCCCTTGCTCAATTAGTTAAACGTCTGAGCTGGAGCGATCTTCGTGGCTGTGCTGTGAGTGACGAAGAAGCCTGGGTAATGAAAAGCGCAATTGAAAAATTACAACAGGCGTTAAGGGAAGAAGGTTATGCGCCTCGATGAGGCTGGCTTCGTTCTTTATTCCGATAACAAATTTGCTTAAGGACTAACTATGAGCCAGCACTGGTATGAGGTGAAAAGCAATCAGGGAATTGTTCAGGTGATTGTTGGGAGAAGATATTAATGTAATGCGTTTCTGCATTACATCAAGCAGATTAGCTTTTTCTGGTCAAAATAGACGATGTGATTTTTCTTTAGCCGAAGTCCATCCGCTCCCCACGCAACCGGTAAAGGTTCGCAGGTTTAATAAAGATAGGTTTCGTATCTCCCTAAGGGTGGGATAGGTAAACTCATAATGGCATCTGTGTTTACTATGTAAGTATTCGGGTAAAATTCATCTAATACAGTAAAGTTTAGTTTCTTACAAAAGCTTAATAAATATGGGTTTTTCACGTCTTCTATTACAACATCGCACCAGGGATTCGATTCACAGCAAAGCTTCAGAAAAGACTTAAACCATCCCTTGTTTTGTATTTCTTCCGGAAGCCGTACCACATGTATGGTCAGACAATCTCCATGATAACGATTAGTACTTTGTCTAAGCCCTACAACAATCCCCTTTTCTTGAATCTGTACACCTGCCTGATGCTCTTTCATGTCGGGCGTATAGTGCCTTGCTCTGTTTAACCAGGCCACCAGCTGCTGAGCCGTACTTGGTGATTCTTCAGCTATCCATTTCAGGTACTTGATGCGGTCCATATGCGCCTCCCTGTACGATTTCCAATGAACAAAGGCTCTACAGTATTAAGCTGCTGTAGAGCTCATTCAACCAAGCTCAAACTGTGCGTATTAAAGGATGCCTAACCTTTTTGTTTCATCGATCCACGGTCTGAATTCTTCCAGTAGATTATCATATAACTTTTCATCGCTAATCGAACCGAAATCATCCATGGCAAAGAAGTGGGTGTTATCAACCCGGCGGTCAGTAAAGTCATCCAGATTTTTGAGGATACCGTAGCTTGAACCACCCAGGCCGACAAACTTCCAGAAGATGGGGTAGTTGGCAGAACGCCGGATTGCATCTTTAATCGCCCGGGTCTTGCTGATCCCGCCATCGGTAATAAATACAACATACACCGGGATTTTCGAGTCCTTAAAGTAGTCGACTATTTCTTCCATCACAGGAGGCTCGTTGTTTGTCCCTCCGAGGCCCGGCAGGTTCTCCCAGGCTGAACGCTTTCCAGCCCCGCGAATGGACTGAATATATGTGTCCAGGTTGTCCAGTGTGACGTTTGGATACTTCTTATGCTTCTCTCCAAATCCCCAGACATCCATTTCACCGTCGTCGTCGAACTGGGCGGCAAGAACGGCGATGCGGTCCAACACAGACTGAACGTTACCCTTACTGAACTGGCCACTCATTGAGCCGGATGCGTCAAGTACAAATGCAACCGCTGCCTCAAGGGTGTCCAGTTTATTTTTAGTAAGACTGACCGAGGCTTTTTTAGCGAGGCTTACAAGGCGCGGAGATCTGGTTTCCAGTTTCTTTTCCAGACTGATACGAGCAGGCTTTGCTGGCTGCGGAGCTGGCTGTGCGACATCAACGCCATAGCTAATGGCCAGAGGCTCAAGACCACCGTTGAAACCCTGCCCGAGCGCACGAAGCTTCCAGGCGCCATTGTGCCGATATACTTCACCCAGGATAATTGCTTTCTCACTGCGGCCCTGAGTCTCAGCCTGGAACTCAGCGATTCCTTGAGCCTGCATGCTCAACGAACTGAGCCCACTGATGGTATCTTCACCATCAATGACAACTGTGATTGCAATTTTACTGATGTTCGCAGGAACACGATCCAGTGCTATCTCAATGCTGGACTGCTGAGAACCGGTAACGAGCTTTACTGCCCCTTCAGGAGAAGACAGATTATTGTAAAAGATAAAGTCAGAATCGCCGCTGACCTTTCCCTGAGCATTAAGCAGGAACAGGCAGGTATCGGGTTCGCCTTTAAAGCCGGATTTGGTAGGGTACTGAAGATTCAGCCTGATCGCAGATTGCTGAAGTGGTATGTTTTGTCCGGATTGTAGATTCACATTAACTCTCCTGATTTTTGATTATTTTAAAGCGCAGCGTTTATATAGGTTCCCCTGGCTTAGTTCAGGACGCTGGATTTCTGGTGAGGCGTATATATGGTGTGACACCATATTTCATCACGTTGAAGTTTCTATACCTGTTGAATTGGAATTTCCATTGGTCGGGTATTTTATCTTCCAGAACCCGTGCCTTCATAAGTCGCAAACGTAACATATATCAGAGGGGCATGCTGTTGATATAAGGCACGGAATACAGGCTTTAACCAGCAACCAGAGAAAAATCCGTTTCCTGCCTTTAAAAGGCTCACGTCAGAATTAACATCTCTCTGCTTTCTGAGATTCCCGAACCCTTTCTGCCCCCCCCCTCCTGATAGCGGATCGCAACCAAAAAAAACCCCGGCATTGCCGGGGTATGATTCAGCGTTATTTTAGATGTTAACGCCGTGCTGGGAGGCAAGAGCCGCCAGGCCACCGGCAAAGCCCTGACCGACAGCTTTAAACTTCCACTCAGCGCCATGACGATACAGTTCACCGAAGACCATAGCGGTTTCGGTTGAGGCATCTTCAGACAGATCGAAACGGGCAATTTCCGTGCCGTTGTCGTTGTTGTAAACGCGCATGAAGCTGTTGCTCACCATGCCGAAGTTTTGTTTACGCGCTTCTGCATCATAGATGGTAACGGCAAACACCAGTTTTTTGATATCTGCTGAGACTTTGGTCAGATCGATTTTGACCTGCTCATCGTCGCCGTCGCCTTCACCGGTACGGTTGTCGCCCTGGTGCTCTACCGCGCCATCAGGGCTGGTTTTGTTATTGAAGAAAATGAAATGCGCATCTGACAACACTTTACCGTCTTCGCCTACTGCGAACACGGAAGCGTCCAGGTCAAAACCCTGACCATCGGTTACACGGGCATCCCAGCCTAGGCCAACCATAGCAACATTCATGGTTGGTGCTTCTTTGGTCAGAGATACATTGCCGCCTTTTACGAGAGAAACTGCCATTTTTAGCTCCTGCAAACAGTTGAATGAGGGCTGCATTAACAGCCCCGGGTAGAAAAGTTACTTTTTGATCAGGACGCGTTAATGCCGTACTGAGCACATACAGATGCCAGACCACCAGCATAACCCTGACCTACTGCGCGGAATTTCCACTCACCATTGTGGCGATACAGCTCGCCGAACAGCATGGCAGTCTCAGTGGACGCATCTTCGGTCAGATCGTAGCGAGCAACTTCAGTCTGGTTATCGTCATTAACCAGACGAATAAACGCACCGGATACCTGACCAAAGCTCTGGCGACGAGCCTGAGCATCGTGGATGGTCACAACGAAGATGATCTTGTCAACTTCAGACGGGACGGCGTCCAGTTTAATTTTCAGCGATTCATCATCACCATCGCCCTCACCGGTGCGGTTATCGCCGGTGTGCGTTACGGAACCGTCGGATGACGTCAGGTTGTTATAGAAGATGAAATCTGAATCGCCGCGCACTTTGCCGTTTGAGGCCAGCAGGAATGCTGAAGCATCCAGGTCAAAGTCCTGACCGTCTGTTGAACGCGCATCCCAGCCAAGGCCCACCAGGACGTTTTTCATTGACGGAGCTGCTTTACTTAGGGAGACGTTCCCGCCTTTGGAAAGAGAAACACTCATAAAATAACCTCTTCGATTAGTAATTGTTCAGGTTAACACTTAAGGGGATTAACTCCCCTTTTCCTCAGATTCAGGTTTGCCCGGGAACATGACGCTTGCGAGAATGCCCAGCGCCAGTACACCCAGTACAACATACAGGCTGGTTGTTGCCGCGATGCTGTAACCATGATGCCAGATGTGATCGGTCGCATTCAGGCCGAGTTTTGCCGCGATGAAGAACAGCAGCACGATAACGGCCTTCTCCAGATGAACCAGGTACTGTTTCAGTGCCTCAAGGACAAAGTACAGAGTACGCAGGCCCAGGATAGCAAACATCATGGCACTATAGACGATAAGCGGTTCACGACTGACGGCAATGATTGCCGGTACCGAGTCAAACGCGAACATTACGTCCGAGAGTTCAACCACAGCCACACACAGGAACAGCGGGGTCGCATACAGCGCCGCTTTTTTACCACGGCCAATGGTGACATCGCTGTTTTCTGGTTTCGCCAGTTCAGCATCCACTTCCTTCTGGTTAAGCAGGAAGGCATGCCCTCTGAGCTTCGGCCAGATAGGGAAGAAGCGTTTAACCATGCGGTAAGCCAGATGCTGGGAGTAATCCTCAATTTCATCATCGTCATCACCGCTTTTAAGCATCATGACCGCTGTCCAGGCAACGATAATAGCGAAGACAACTTCAACATACGGCCCCAGACTCAGCAGGCTCGTACCGATGGCGACAAAGATGCCCCTGAAGACAATGGCACCAATGATCCCCCAGTAGAGAACACGGTGGCGATAACGATCCGGAACGGCGAACCAGGAGAAGATGGCCATCATGACGAACAGGTTATCGACCGACAGCACTTTCTCCAGCGCATAACCCGTGACAAACAGACTGGCAACCTCAGCACCGTGGTGGATATAGAGGAAACCGGCAAATGCCATCGCAACCACAACCCAGAATACGGACCAGAGCGCCGCACTCTTCAGCGAAATAGGCTTGTCATCACGGTGCATAAACAGGTCAATAAAGATGGCACCGACTGAAAGCGCAATAAAAACAATGACCGTTTCAGTCGGGAAGCCGATGTGTGTGGAAACCATATTTTACCCTTAGGGATGTGGATCAGAGGCCAAATTCAGCCGGGTCGAAGCCCAACGCGATAGCGATCTCGCGGGAGGCCAGTTTCTCGTCCTGATCGAAGTTACCGTCACTTTTCGCAACGGCAATACCAACACGTAAGGCCAGCTGAGCGGCCTCAGGCTGATCTTTCAGCGCCAGGATGTATTTCATGGTTTCGCCCTTGCCGATTTCAACATCGAAATCGAAGCTTGAAACCAGTTTATTGAAGAACTCAATCACCTCATTGGTATCGAAGACCTTCAGCTCTTCTGAAGAGCGCAGAAAGCCCATCATTTTCTGCTTTTCTTCCGAACTTACGCCGTCACTCGATACGGCAATACGGGCACATACAGCAACGGTGCCCTGCATGAATTTTTTGTTTTTGAAACGGCCAACCTGGCGGGTCAGTTCGTCACGGCCTGAGTTAATGGCACCTTTAACTTTGTCGAAAAAGCTCATACCTGTTTCCTTTGTTGCTGTGTTATTTAGAACCGGCGCTCCAGCGAAATCCCCAGCCAAATGCCCGGTCCATTTCGTCCTGGCCTTTGAAGTACTGGTTAATTCGCTCGACTTTAATTGCGCCGTTTTCGTTTACGAGTCTGGCAATGGCGCACAATGTGCGACGGTTTTCACCTTCGGTCAGGCGGGTCTCAATGGGCGGTTGATCCGGCACATGAATGGTGACCACACCATCAGTCTTGTCCCAGCTGGGAACACCTTCATAAATAAAGGCGTAAATCAGCACTTCGCGGATATGCTTCCATTCACGTCCATTGATATGCAGCCACTCGCCGTCTGATACATCACCCGTCCGGTCATCGCCCTTGAGCTGAACATACGGTTCATCGCGATAATCACCGAATGCATTACCGAGCGCCTGAATGACCGATTTATACCCGTCCTGAAGCTCAACAAAGGCCCCCAGATCCAGGTCGATTCCTTTGGAGCCGAACATGCCTGCAAAGCCTGATTTGCCGCTGCCCCGGTGCCAGTTCAGGTTGATCCGGATTTCACCGAAGTTATCCCGTTTGGTCAGGCTGATTGCAGGCTTCTCTTTTGTCAGCGATACCTTGCTCAGGCTGATTTTTGTCTCAACTGGCGGAGGGGTTACAACCGGAGGAGTCGGGGCTGCGGGAGCCGGTTCGTCGGCAATATTTACGCCGAAATGCTCTGCCAGCGGTTTAAGTCCACCGTTGAACCCCTGCGCAACGAAGCGGAATTTCCAGTCATTATTACGACGGTAAAATTCACCCAGAATTAAGGCTGCTTCCTGACGGCCGCTCAGTTCGACACTGCCGCTAACCAGGCCGGTAGCCCCTTGCTCCACGTCGATGGAAAGATTACGAAGACCGGACACCGTCTGCCCACCGTCACAGGTCACGGTGAACGCAATTTTCTGGACATCAGGTTTCAGCCGGTTGAGCGCGACAGTAAAGGTTGAGTACTGGCCTTCACTGACCAGGCTGACGGTACCATCATCGTTACGTGGCTGACCATAAAACACCATGTCCGCATCACCCTGCACCTTCCCGTCGGCATACAGGCGAAACGCCGAAGCATCCACCTGGCCGCCCGAGGTGATCCGGACCCGCAACTCCTGGGCTGGAACGGGGGCATTGCCCCCCGGCGTCAGGTTCATTAGCGAATAACCGCTGAAACGATATCGGAGTGCATATCGTCAATTGTGCGGCCGCGACAGGCATGGCCAAGGGCGGTAAAGTCCCAGTTGCCGTTATTACGGCGCAGCGAAGAAATAACGATCCCGGTATGTGAGCCCTGCTCAGTCAGCTTGTAGCGAGCCAGCTCTTTGCCGGTTTGATCGACAACGCGGCAGAACGCGTTTTCGACGTCATTGAACGACTGACCACGGAAGCTGTTTACCGTAAACGCCAGGTATTCAACGTTTGCAGGCAGTCGGGAGAGGTTGACATTAATCACCTCATCGTCACCGTCACCTTCACCGGTCAGGTTATCGCCACTGTGCACAACAGCGCCGCAGGTGGATTCCAGTTTGCGGAACCAGATGGTGTCAATTGTTTTACCGGTGCTGTCCATTAATACGCAGCCAGCATCGAGATCGATTGAGTCGTTGCCTCCAAACAATCCTCCAAGAAGACCTTTTTTCTTAACCGGATCCCAACCGAGACCGAAATGAAGCTGGCTTAATGCAGATGATTCTTTGCTGAGTGATACCGTCTGGTTCTTAACTAATGAAACCATGTTTTATTCCTTAAAATGGTAATGACCGAGACAATCAAAGGTATATTTAGTAACTGACGAAGAAAATCATATCATGATGAAGTTCTCTGACAAGGGAAATTTTGGTAGTTTTCTGTAAAAACACAAAAAGAAATCCTTTTCAGGGTGTTAATTTTCTAAGTTTAATTTAAATATCAATGTGTTATCAGGAATCCAAAAAACCTGACGCACTCCATAACCACAGGAGTTATAAATCATATTATGATTGACATGTAGCTTAGACACTCATAGACTCACTTCTCAATCATAAATTTGCATGGCGTTCCGGATAATTAAAAAAAATGAACAAGAAAATTTGGTTTATGGAAGGTTTATCCTCCCAGCGAGATATTATTCAGGGGGTAAAATCATTTGCAAAAAAAAATAATTTTGCCATTACCGTTTTTGCCTCCCACCGTAACGAAAGAAATGAAATCCTTTCCGTTGCCGACTATTCTTTGACTGAACCTGAAGATCCTCAAAAACGTCTTCAGTTTATCCAGGAAACCATTCAGTCCTACGGCATCCACCATATTCATACTGGCCGTAACAGCCAGTGGTTTGAAGAACACCGTTCAGCCATTGAATCGACCGGTGCCACCCTTACTACCGGTGCAACGGGCGTCGACTGGTTAACTCTGGCTGACGAAAAAGTTACTTTTGCTCAGTTTATGGAGCAAAAGGGTCTCCCGGTCGTACCATCCTGGCGGGTGAATACGCTGGCAGAATTAAAAACACACCTCGCGGCCCCGCCGTTCACTGACAGCCCGGTATGCGTGAAGCCGGTGACGGGTATCTATGGCATGGGATTCTGGCGCTTTGATGACAGTGCTTCGCCTATGGCCGTCTTTAATCATCCCGAACATCGTCTGGTCAGTCCGCAACAGTATATTGCAGCAGCATCAGCTGCTGAGTCGTTTAAACCCCTTGTTTTGATGCCGTACCTGCCAGGCCCGGAATTTTCCGTCGATATCCTCGCGGATAAGGGCGAAATACTCGCAGCCGTGGGACGCCGTAAGGAAGGGGTTATCCAGTATCTGGTAAACGAAGGAAGCGCCGGG